>NZ_AP028672.1:3207232-3519599 GCF_041154505.1 Acidovorax sp. A79 | reverse complement strand
TAGCCCGAGTACTGGACCAGCAGCGTATGGCCATCGGCCGGTGCGCGGGCCGCAAACTCGGTGCCGATGTTCCCACTGCCGCCGGGCCTGTTGTCAACCACGACGGCCTGGCCAAGCGCCGTCTGCAGCTGCTCGCCAATCAGGCGGGCCACGATGTCGGTGGAACCCGCCGGGGCACTGGGCACCACGAGCGTGACGGGTTTGGAGGGGTAGGTTTCCGCGTGCGCAGCCCCGAACGCCGCGCACACCGCGATGCCCAGCAATGCATTTCTACGAATCATGTCTGTCTCCTTTTTTTGTGGAAAAAGCATCCCCATCCCGGGTGCCGTGAGGCCATCCGGGCTGAGAGAATCGGGGAAGTGTTCGGCGGCTAGCCCGCAGGCGCCAGCTCAGAAATCTCGATGAGGTTCAAGTCGGGGTCGCGCAGGTAAATCGAGCGAATCCTGGAAGTGGCGCCCGTGCGCAGGACCGGGCCCTCGGCGATGGGAATCGAATGCTGCCGCAGGTGCTCGATGACCTGGTCGAGCGGAACCGATGCCAGGAAGCACAGGTCCAGCGCGCCGGGTACAGGCGTGTGGGCCTTGGGCTCGAATTCCCGCCCCTTCACATGCAGGTTGATTTTCTAGCTGCCGAACTTGAAGGCCCGGCGCTCCACCGGGGGCGTGCCACCGATGAAGGACTCCAGCTTCATCCCCAGTACTTCGGTGTAGAAGCGAACACACTCTGTCTCGTTGGCAGTGGTAAGGACCAGGTGGTCGAGGTGGCTGATCATGGTGTGGACTACTTTGCAGATGCCGTGTTGCGAGCGATGGCACGCTCCCGGATTTCATCGAAGCCCGCCGGTGGCTCATGGCGCTTGAGGCGTTCACCGGCGCGGCTCACCTGGGCGGGGAGCTCGTGGCCAATCAGCCGCTCCAGCTCGTGGGCCGCCTGGATGAGACCAGGAACATCGACACCCGTGTCGTAGCCCATCCACTGCAGCATGTGGACCACGTCCTCCGTGGCCACATTGCCGGACGCACCAGGGGCATAGGGGCAGCCACCGATGCCGCCCAGCGACATGTCGAACTGGCGGATGCCAGCCTCGACCGCCGCAAGTGTGTTGACCAGGCCCATCCCCCGCGTGTTGTGGAAGTGGCCGGTGATGTTCAGTTGGGGATAGGCCTTGGCGACTGATTCGCAGATGCCATGGACCTGGGTGGGGTATGCCATCCCCGTCGTGTCGCAAAGCGTGACGCCCGTTGCACCCAGACCAACGAACTGACCCACCAGGTCCAGCACGGTGGCCTGCGGCACCTCTCCCTCCATGGGGCAACCGAACACGCAGGACAGCGAAATGTTCACAGGCACCTTGGCCGACAAGGCAACGGCAGCCACATCACCCAGCTGGCGCAGCGACTGTGGACGGGTCATCCTCAGGTTGGCCAGGTTGTGGGTTTCGCTGGCCGACATCACCAGGTTGAATTCGTCGACCCGGCACTCCAGGGCGCGCTC
Organism: Acidovorax sp. A79; assembly: GCF_041154505.1. GTDB lineage: Bacteria > Pseudomonadota > Gammaproteobacteria > Burkholderiales > Burkholderiaceae_C > Acidovorax. Next base: position 3,518,105 of record NZ_AP028672.1, on the reverse strand, counting down.
GCCGCCACGGACATTGGGAATCAACGCGGTGTACACAACACCGGGCTCGCGCCGAATGCGGTGCATGACGGCCTCGGCATCCCTGAGCGCAGGGATTGCGGTCGGCGAGGTGAACGACGTCACTTCGATCTTGGAGTACCCCAGTCCGCTCAGATGGTCCACCAACCGCACCTTGTCGTCGGTCTCTACGAACGCGGCCTCGTTCTGAAGGCCGTCGCGGGGGCCGACCTCATTGATCTTGAGCTTGATCGCCCTGCCCTCAAACATGGTGGGCCTCCTTCTCGCTGCGTGCTGGCCATCCTGAGGTTTCCGACAGGACGTGGGTGTGTTCTCCCAGCAGAGGCGCTGGATATGAAACACGTCCGGGTGTGGCGCTGAGCTTGGGAACGATGCCAGGTACCTTCACTCGCGTTCCGTCGGCAGTTTCCTGCTCGACAATCATTTCCCGGGCGATGTACTGGGGGTCGTGCACGATGTCCTCCACCGTGTAGACCTTGCCTGCAGGCACCTTGGCCTCGTCGAGCACGTTGAGCACTTCGGCCAGCGACTTGGTGAGTGTCCATGCCTCGATGGCGGCGTCAATTTCCTGAACCCGTGCGACACGGCCGTCGTTCTGGGCAAGTGCCGGTTCATGCTCCAGGTCATGCCGGCCTATGGCAGCCATGAGCCGTTTGAAGATGCTGTCGCCATTGCCCGCAATCAGCGCATAGCCACCATCAGAACACCGATAGGCATTGGTCGGCGCGATTCCTGGCAGCGCGCTGCCCGAGCGCTCACGCACAGCGCCGAAGGCGTCGTATTCGGGCACCAGGCTCTCCATCATGTTGAAGACACTCTCATAGAGGGCGACGTCAATCACCTGGCCTTCGCCGCCCCGGGCATCACGGTGGTAGAGAGCCAGCATGACGCCGAGGGCTCCGTGCATGGCGGACAGACTGTCCCCAATGGAGATGCCGCAGCGCACCGGCACCCGCCCAGGCTCGCCCGTCAGGTGGCGCAGGCCGCCCATGGCCTCGCCGAGAACGCCGAAGCCGGGCTTCTGCCTGTAGGGCCCCGTCTGCCCATACCCAGAGATACGCAGCATGATGAGCCTGGGATTGAGCGCATGCAGCGTCTCCCAACCCAGACCCCAGGCCTCCATGGTTCCGGGCTTGAAGTTCTCGATGACCACGTCTGCCTCGGTGAGCAGCGCACGGGTTGCGTCCTGGCCTTCGGGCGTGCGAAGGTCCAGTGCGACCGACCTCTTGTTGCGGGACTGGACCTCCCACCAGACCGAGGTGCCCTCCCGGAGCAGGCGCCATTTTCGCAGCGGGTCGCCAACCCCTGGCGGCTCTACCTTGATGACATCCGCGCCGAAGTCGGCCAGAGTCTTGCCAGCAAACGGGCCCGCAATCAGCTGCCCGAGTTCCAGTACCTTGATTCCGTGGAGTGCTTGCACGTTCGCCTTATCCGTTGTCTGTGGGGCGACTGTAGGAGGATCATTGCTGTCGTGGAATTGCTCATTTGTGGCACGGCATTCGCGTTTTGCGAAACCTTCCTAGAATTGACCCATGCCCACGCTCATCAACCCCGCACGCGTTGACTTCGTCACCCTCAGGCTCTTTTGCGCAGTCGCGCAGGCGGGCAGCGTTACACGGGGGGCTGAAGCCTGCAGTCTCGCTGTCTCGGCCGCGAGCCGGCGGCTGTCGGACTTTGAAAACGCTTCGGGAACAAGGCTCTTCGATAGAACATCCCGTGGAGTCCAACTGACACCTGCTGGCCACTTGGCAATGCAGCATGCGCTTCGGCTTTTCCAGGGGTTCGAACAGTTCAGCAGCGAGATCCGGGACTACACCAAAGGGATACGCGGCCATGTCCGCCTGTGGGCCAACATGTCCGCACTGACGGAGTTCCTGCCTGGCTGCCTCTCCACGTTCATGGCCGAGTACCCCGACATCCATGTGGAGCTCGAAGAGCAACTGAGCGGTGACATCGTCCGCGCGGTGGTCGAAGGCGTTGCGGACATTGGCATATTCGCCGAGAACACGGCGGTCGGCGACTTGAACGTGGAGCGATTCCAGCAAGACCTTCTTGTGGCCGTTTGTGCGCACAACCATCCATTGGGAAAGCGGAAGCGGGTCAGCTTCAGGGAATGCCTGAAGTACGACTTTGTGGGCCTGAATCGTGGGAGCTCTTTGCTTGAACTGACCTCGCGAGCCGCAGAGCAATACGGCGAAGTGATGCGCGTTCGCGTGCAGGTCCGCAGTTTCGACGCGATGTGCCAGATGATCAACGCGAACCTCGGGATTGGAGTCTTGCCAGTTGCCGTCTTGAGAAATACGCAACCTCATCCACTCAAGACGGTCCATTTGAGTGAGCCGTGGGCCAGGCGCAACCTTCTCCTCGGAGTGTCGCCGTCCTGTTCAGCCGCGGCGGGACTTCTGCGAGACCACCTGAGGCTGTCCGCCGCGAGTTCCTGTTGAGAACCAGCAGTGTGCGCAAACCGCGGGACGGCTCAGTGCCAGTCCACTGGTTCTTGGGAACGTCGATGCAAGGGTAGCTAGCCTAGGCGAGATGGAAGTCGAGACGCCTGGCGAAGTGTTCCCGCTCAAGGCCATGGCAGCTACCGGGCCTTGTCTTCTTCAGTTTTTTGATCGTCGGACCCACGATACCGGCTGCCTGGGGCTTGCGGCCGACAGCGCATCCCAAAGATGCCGGGCAGCCAGGCTGTGATGCCGGCTGCGTGAGCGCACCAGGCAGGCTTGCCTGCGTAGATTCTTGTCAGCCAAAGGGGTGGCGTCGTTCACATCCAGGCTCAGCGCGGCAGCGCCGTTGAGCAGTGCAACCATGCTGTTTTCACGCGCAGCATGCACAAGATCTTCAAGCGCATCGGACTCAAGTTGGACGTTTGGCTTCAGCCCCAGCGCGGCAAAGGCGTTGTCGAGCTGGCGGCGCATTGAATACTCGGCGGGAAGCAATGCCAGAGGATGCTTCGCGACGTCGGCGAGGCTCAGCGAGCGCCTTCTGGCCCCCAACCCGACAGCAACAGCAGACTCCTCGAAACATGCCAGGACTTCAAGATCCGCATGTGGTTCCGGGTCGAAACTGACAGCAAGATCAAGATCACCGCGCAAAACGCCTTCGATCAAGGCTTGTGCAGTCCGTCTGCGCAGCGCAATCGAAAGCTCCGGCCACTGAGCTTGCGCGGTGCGCACCACGGGGAGTACCCAGCATCCAGCGTAAGACTGCACCAGGCCGACGCGGACCAGCCCTGCCACGGTGTTCGCACGTTGGCGCGCATCGCGCAGGGCCGACTGCAGTTCCATCAGACAGGCCGAAACCCGGCGGTCAAGCTCCTGCCCAGAGACCGTCGCAATGGCGCGCCCGCTCGTACGGTCGAACAGATGCACATCGAGGGTCGATTCCAACAAGGCGATTTGCTCCGACAGGGCCGCCTGAGAGATCGAGGCATCGCGCGAAGCTGCATTGAAGCTGCGCGCACGCATCGCTGCCGCGAAGTAGCGCAACTGGCGCAAGGAGACAAGATCAAGTGGATCGCGGTCGCGTGTGCCCATCGTTATCGGATTATCCGATAGATACGACCAGAAAATGCAAATTGCGCAGACCCGCTGCACTGTCGACACTACAACACGAGATAACTCCAACCAACTGTGCACCGATGAAAAGACGCAACTTCCTTCAGTACGCTGGCGCGGCCACGGCACTTCCCGCCCTCGGCGTGACGCCCTGCGCTCACGCGCAGGCTTTTCCCTCAAAGCCGATCCGGATCGTGTGTCCCTATCCAGCAGGCGCTACTACGGATGCGGTTTCGCGCCTGATGGCGAATGCCTTGCAAACGCACAGCGGTGCCACGGTGATGGTCGACAACCGCAGTGGTGCGGGCGGGAACATCGGCACCGAGGCGGTCGCACGCGGTGAGGCCGACGGATATACGCTGCTGCTGGGTGCGCTCGGCCCGTTGGCCGCCAACCCTGCGCTGTATCCCAAGCTCAACTTCGATGCAGCAAAGGACTTCACACCGCTGGCATGGGCCGCTTCGGTGCCGTTGCTCTGGGCCGTGCACCCCACCTTTGCAGCGACGACGGTCAACGAAGCCCTCGAACTGCTGCGCAAGAGCCCCGGCAAGTACTTCTACGCGTCTGCTGGCAATGGCACACCTCAACACTTGGCGGGCGAACTGTTCAAGCAGCAGACCCGTACGTCCATCCTCCACATTCCGTACCGCGGCTCCGCCCCTGCACTCAACGATGTACTGGGAGGGACGGCTCACATGGTGTTCGAGGCCATGCCGGCCATCTTGCAGCATGTGCACAGCGGGCGCCTGAAGGCGCTTGCGGTGACGGCAGCCCAGCGCATTCCCTCCTTGCCCAATGTGCCAACGCTCAAGGAATCGGGTGTGGATGCCGAAATTGGCGGCTGGTACGGTTTCCTGGCCCCCGCTGCCACGCCGGCCGACCGCACGGACTGGTTGGTCAAACACATGGGCGCAGTGCTCGCAACCAAGACCACTCAAGACAAGCTGGCCGCACTCGGCTCGGTCCCTGTCGATAGCTCCCCCCAGACTTTCGCGCGGCTGATGGCGAGCGAGCGAACACGCTGGCAGAAGCTGATCCGCGATGTCGGCATCAAGATCGACTGAACACGGAGCCCCCCATGCCGCATATTGCCATCCAGGTTTCACCGCCGCTGCTTGCAGCGATTGAATGGGAGCCTGTATTGCGGGCTCTGCACCATGCGCTGGCGGAGCGCGGATGGGCAGTGCTCGCAGACCTGAAGTCGCGCGTGACTCCCATCGCCGCCGAGTTGTGCGGAGTAGATCCGCAAGCGCAGCAACTGATCGCGACCCTCATGCTGACCAACCCGCGCCCGCCGGATACCTGCGCCGCGATGGCCGCGATGGTGTTGGATCATCTTTCTCACGCAATCGACGCCCACCCGGCGACCATGGACTGGGTGCAATGCTGCGTGTTTCTGCGTGAGCATCCGAAGACACACTACCTCAAGCGTGAGTGGAATGGACCACTTCCAACCGCAAGACAACGACCTGATCTTGCCGAACGGCAACCAGCTTAGGAGCAGCGTCCTGCCCAACGTCCCAGACTATGTCTCCCCCGGAAAGGGATACGGGCATCGTTGCAATGCCCGCAGAGTTCCACCGGTCGCCTTTAGGCGCCGCTATCGAAGACCGCAAGCCGCACGCAGCGCGAAGGGCTACCGTGAGCGAGATCGAACGCCATGCTCGCTCCGTCCAATGCTGATCTGAGCTGAGCGGCAGTCCGTCTGCGGGATTCGAATGCCCTGGTCCAGCTTGAAGCACGCCAATCGGACCAAAGGGCTGATCCGCAGCGGCATTGGCGGATCGTCTCGATCCATCACTGCGCTCAATGGTGAATGAAAGCGCGTCGCCCGGACATATTGCTCCCGAGCCCAGCAGTTGCCCCCAAAGTTGCCCCCACTTTGCGCTGGCTTGGGGTGGATAACTACGGACGGGCCCGGAATGGAAAAAGCCCTAAGTCGTTGATTTACTTAGGGCTTTTTGACTTCTGCAGTCGTCTATGTACGACTACAAAATGAGAGTGGTGGCCTGGGGCGGAATCGAACCACCGACACAAGGATTTTCAATCCTCTGCTCTACCGACTGAGCTACCGGGCCTGAGCCTCAAATTATAACCAGAAAAATCGAGGCTTCTGAAGAACCTGAAGGAATTTATTGCGGTGCTGCTAGGTGCGCTTGCCTCGCCCCAGGTCCACGCCCAACTGGCGCAACTTGCGGTACAGGTGAGTGCGTTCCAGGCCGGTTTTTTCGGCTACCCGCGTCATCGAGCCGCCCTCGCGGGCAAGGTGGAATTCGAAATAGGCTTTCTCGAAGCCATCACGCGCTTCGCGCAGGGGGCGGTCCAGATCAAACCCCTGGTGGGCGTGCGGGCCGGCGTCCACGCTGGCCATCACGGCCGATACGGCCGGCAGTTGCGAGAACGTGGGGTCGGCGGGAGCGTGAACGGGCGCCTGGGTGGCGGCCGCCGGGGCCGATTGGTGGGCGGCATTGCGCGCCAGGCCCTGCTCCACCGCCTTGAGCAGCTTTTGCAGGGTGATGGGCTTTTCAAGGAAAGAGAACGCGCCGATGCGCGTGGCCTCCACGGCGGTGTCGATGGTGGCGTGGCCGCTCATCATGATCACTGGCATGGTGAGCACGCCGGCCGTTGCCCATTCCTTGAGCAGCGAGACACCGTCGGTATCGGGCATCCAGATATCGAGCAGCACCAGGTCGTAAGTATTGCCCGACCGGGCAGCACGCGCCTGGGTTGCGTTTTCTGCGAGGTCTACGCTGTGACCTTCGTCGTTCAGGATTTCCGACAACAGATCACGAATGCCGAGCTCATCGTCGACCACCAGAATGTTTGCCATGTGTGTTGAAGCGCCTTGGGTACTGCGGGGCGGTGTTGTTATGACGCCACCGCTGGTTCAGGGGCGAATGATAACGACACTTGGGCTCCGCGCACCACGCCATCTTCGATGCGATTCGACAAGTCGATGCGTGCGCCGTGCTCGTCGGCAATCTTTTTGACCACGGCCAGCCCCAGGCCGGTACCCCGCGGCTTGGTGGTGACGTAGGGTTCGAAGGCCCGCTGAAGGATGTGCGCGGGGAAGCCGGCGCCGCTGTCCGATACCGTGAGCCGCACGCGCCGCGAGGACTCGCTCCAGCGCGTGCTGATGCGCACCGCGGGCACGGGCTCGGAGGTGCTGGCACGGGCCTGTTCGGTGGAATCCTGCGCGTTTTGCAGCAGGTTGTGCACGACCTGGCGCAGTTGCTGCGCGTCGCCCGCGATGCTGGGGCAGCGCGGGTCCAGTTCGGCTTCCACACGCACGGTGGCGTTCTCTTCCCCATACAGGTGGAGCACATCCGCGACCAGCGCATTGAGGTCCAGCGCATGCAGTTCTGCGGCGGGCAACCGTGCGTAGTCACGGAATTCGTTGACCAGCCGCTTCATGGCGTCCACCTGGTCCACGATGGTCTTGACGGACTTGGCCAGGATGGCTTGCTCTGGATCGGGCAGCTTGCCCGAGAGCTTCATTTCCAGCCGCTCGGCGGACAGCTGGATGGGCGTCAGCGGATTCTTGATTTCATGCGCCAGGCGCCGTGCCACCTCGCCCCAGGCCTGCGCACGCTGTGCTGAAACAATTTCCGAAATGTCGTCAAAAACCAACAATCGGGCCGAATCAGGCAGTTCGGCCCCCCGGGCCACGAGGCTGGTGGCGTGCTGCCCCACGCCGCCGGACGACGCATGCAGTTCAAACGGTTGCTGCCAGTGGTCCAGCCCATGGCGTTCGGTGTCCCCCAGGAAGGCGTCGAAATGGCCCTGGATCGATGCCGCAAACTCGGCAAGGCCGGGCACCTCGGACAGCGGACGCCCTTCGTACACCGCCATGGGTGCGCGCAGGATCCGCGTGGCGCCGGGGTTGGACGACCGGATCAGCCCCTGCGCATCCAGGACGATGACCCCCGCTGTCAGGTTGTCCAGAATGGTCTGGAGATTGGCGCGGGCGGCATCGACCTCACCCATGCTCTGTTCCACGGCCTGCCGGGCATCCGCCAGTTGCTGGGTCATCAAGGCGAAGGACCGCGTGAGGCCGCCCAGTTCGTCCTTGCCCTGCAGCACGGCCTTGGGGCTGAGGTTGCCCGCCGCCACCTCGCGCACCCCTTCGGCCAGCACGAGCAGGGGGCGTGCCAGCTGATTGCCCAGCAGCACCGCCAGCAGCACGGCTCCAAATACCGCCAGGAAAAGGCTCAGCGTGAGCGTGCCCACGTACATGCGCCGCAGGCCTCCCCGCGCCAGCGCGCGCTCCTGGTATTCACGGTTGGCCTCCTGCACGGCGATGGCGTTCGCCACCAGCGCGGGCGGCAGCGGGAGCGTGGCTTGCAGGTACCGGGGCTCCACGAGCAAGCCCACACTGGGACTGCTCACCAGGGCAAGCACCTTGACCCGCGCGTTCTGCGCGGCGGCAGGGTCCGATATATCGTCCAGTCCCTCGATCTGCGCGGTGGCGCGCTGCTGGCGCACGGTGCGCAGCAGGGGCACCCCGGGGCGGTCGGGGTTCAGGCTGAAGCGCGACTGGCCGGCGCTGGCCACCGCCTGCCCTGCAGCGTTCCAGAGCACGACATCGGTGGCGCCCAGCTGCTCGCGGATGCGTTCGAGCACCAGCCCGGCGGCGGCATCGGGCACCTGGGCCACCTGCGCACCCGCGTTGCGCGTCTTGGCGGCCATGTCGGTGGCCAGCGAGTCGAGTGAAACCCGGGCCAAATTCACCCCCGCCGACAGGGCCCCTTCCACCTTCACATCGAACCAGCTCTCGATGGAGCGGGTGACGAACTGGTAGGACACCACGTAGATCAGCAGCCCCGGCATCAGGCCCACCAGCGCGAAAATGGCCGCCAGCTTGACGAGCAGCCGGCTGCCAAAGCGCCCCTTGCGCAGGCGCATGCCCAGGCGCACCGCCACCCAGACCAGCACGGCCAGCAGCAGCAGCGCCACCAGCACGTTCACGCCAAAGAGCCAGGCGTAGTTGCGCTCGTACAGCGCACGGTTGTTGGTCGCCAGGGTGAGCAGGAACATCAGCACCAAGCCGATGGCAGACATGGCGGCGGCGCCCACCCCCACCGCCCAGCGCACGGCGCGCGACTGGCGTGCGGCGGCGTGGGCTGATGCGGAGGCCGCCGCCGGCCGGGGAGCGCCGGGGTGGCTCACTTCGCAGGCTCCGCTGCCAGGCGCTGGCTGCGCGAAACCAGCAGATTCCATCCGGATCGCCCCACGGCGCCAATCTGAAACGGGCGGGGCAGCTGGGACATGTCGAGCCTGAACCGGAAGTTGACCGTGTGCACGACATCTGCCTCGATCACCTCGTTTTCAGCGATCTTCCAACGCGAAATCCGCTGAATGGCAGACAACGCGTCGGCATAGTCGTCAAAGTTCTGCCCCAGCACCACGCCCAGGCCGCTGTTGGTGAACGGCACGGGGGAGATGTTCAATCGCCATCTTCGCGTCAATGGCTGATAACTTAGGCGCAGATAGCGGGTGGTTTCCGCCACTTGGCGGTCAGACCAGTACCAACGGTCGCGCAGCACCTGGGCCTCCGCCACGAAGAACATGGGAATGCCTTTGTTCAATGCGTCTTCTGCGAGTTCCGGCAGCATGAACTGCAGGTTGGTGCTGAGGTACAGGCCGTCTTCGGCCCGCTCGAGCCGCAGTTCGCCCACCTCGGGCGCGGCGGCTTGCCCTGCCGCGGCCAGCCCCGGCAGCAGGGCGGCACATCCCATGAGCACAAAAATTGCGCAAACTACCATCCACCGAGCCACCACGGACTCATTGCGGCGATTTTTGCAACAGTGCGTAAAAAAATCCGTCGTGGTCACCCGGTTGATTGTCCGGGACAGCCCCGGGCTTGTCCCCGTTGCCGGGAATTAAATGCCCCGGCGACGGCAGCAATTGCGCATCGGTGTTGTGTGCAAGAAACGTTTGCACCTGGTCGTCGCCTTCGGCGCGGAACACGGAACAGGTGCAATACAGCAGCCGCCCGCCTGGGCGCAGAAGGGGCCAGAGCGTCTTCAGCAGGCGGGCCTGCAGGGCGGCCAACTGGGCAATGTCGCTCTCGCGGCGCAGCCAGCGCACGTCGGGGTGGCGCCGCACGATGCCCGAGGCGGTGCATGGCGCATCGAGCAAGATGGCATCGAACAGTTCACCCCCGCAGTGCTGCTGCCACCAGTCCTGGGGGCGTGCGGCGTCGGCCACGACCACCTGCGCACGAAGCCCCAGGCGCTGCATGGTGTCACCGATGCGGGCGCTGCGGGCGGCGTCGATCTCCAGCGCGGTGACCTGTACAGGGGCGCCAGCACCGGCCAGCTCCAGAAGGTGGGCCGTCTTGCCCCCCGGTGCGGCGCAGGCGTCGAGCACACGCAGGGGCTGTGCGAGGTCCAGGCCGTCCAGCAGCAGGGGCGCCGCCATCTGCGCGGCGGCGTCCTGCACCGACACCCAGCCCTGGTCAAAGCCCGGCAGGGATTGCACAGGCACGGGGTGCCGCAGCACCAGCCCGGCATCGCCCCACGAAGACGCTTCAAAATTAATAGCGCCTAGCGCTTGCTGGTATTGCGCCAGAGTGCATTTTTGCTTGTTAACCCGCAACGCCATTGGCGCGTGGGCGTTGTTGGCCTGAAGGATCTGCTCCCAATGCTGGGGATGGTCCTTGCGCAGCCGTGCGATCCACCACTGGGGATGGTTCCAGCGGGCCAGCGGGTCGTCGCCGGTGCGGGCGACCAGCGCATCGCGCTCGCGCAGAAAGCGTCGCAAGCACCCGTTGATGAACGAGGCCTGCGCGCGGGTGGATGCGCTCCGCTTGGCCGCCTCCACCGCCTGATTCACCAGCGTGAAGGCCTCATACGGCGATTCGTCCGGGTTCCAGCACAGCGCCAGGGCCGTGCACAGCAAGGCATCCGCCGCCGGCGGCGGCGTGCGGGCGACCATCTGGCGGCGCAATGCCTCGGCGCGCCCGGCCTGGCGCAGCACCTGGAACAGCAGAGACTGCACGCCCGGGCGCAGACCCACGTCCACCGCCGCCATGGCGGCGGTTCCGGACTGGCCCCCGCGAATGGCCAGCAAGGCGCCGGCCACGGCATCCAGCTGCTGCCACAGCGCCACCGGCTGTCCGCCCCCGGACGGCGGGTGGGCGGGGCCGCGGGGCGAAGGAGGTTGCCCCCCGGAAGAAGACATGGGGCGGCACGCAGGGGGTTGGGTCATGGTGGTCCTGAAAACGGTCTACAGGCCCCGGGCGGCCTTGAATCCGAACACCCAGGCCAGCAGGTTCGCGGGAAACTGGGCAATGGCGGCGTTGTAGTGCAACACCGCATCGTTGAAGACGCGAATGGCCTGGTCGTTCTGCTGGACATGTTCATCCCACCGGATTTGCCAGGGCGACGGCAAGGCGTCCCGCGCGTCAGCCGCTGTGGGCGGTGGGTCGCCCTGCCCTTCCCTGCGCCCCGCCTTCTGCCAGCAAGCCTGCAGCACATCGCGTGCGGCCGTCAGAGCGGCGATTGCATCTGCCTGCAGGGGACGGGCACGCGCCATTGCGAGCGACGCACTCAATTGGGTGGTGGCGCCCTGCAGTGCTGCCATCTCCTGTTCCGGGGCACTCAAGGTGGAGGGCTGGACAGCATGCGCGGCTCCAAACTCTCCCAGCAGCGCCACCAGCCGCACCATGTGCGCGTCAAAACTGCCGAACGCCTGCACGACGGCAGAGCGCAGCCGCATCAGGCGGTTGTAGGCGCCCAGGGCCCAGAAGACGGCGATGGCAAAAACAATCCAGAAAAGAGGCGATGACCACATGCACAGCTGCCGTCTCCGCGTGCACCACGCGTTCCGGCCCGAAAAGTAAATGGAGAAAGGAAAAGAAGAAAGGTGCGCAGACGGTGTGTCCAAAAAAAAGCTCCCGGCCTGCCAGGGACAGGGCGGGAGCTCTTCAGTGACAGCCCTCGGGCTTAGTCAGCAGCTGCGTCGGTGGCCGTGGAGGCACTACTGCCCTCGACTTCGGTGGCATCCGCCTGGGCTTCCATCTCGGCCGCTTCGGCTTCGGCGATGGCGCGGCGCTCGGCGTCGTCCATGGCATCCTTGGCCTTGCGTGCCTGGTGGTAAGCCAGACCCGTACCGGCCGGGATCAGGCGGCCCACGATCACGTTTTCCTTCAGGCCGCGCAGCTCGTCGCGCTTGCCCATGATGGCAGCCTCGGTGAGCACGCGGGTGGTTTCCTGGAAGGAAGCCGCCGAGATGAAGGAGTCGGTCGACAGCGAAGCCTTGGTGATACCCAAGAGCAGGTTGCTGTAGGTCGCGGGAATCTTGCCCTCGGCCTGCAGCGCCTCGTTGGTGTTGAGGATCTCGGAGCGCTCGACCTGTTCACCGGCAATGTAGTTCGACTCGCCGACGTTCTCGACCACAACGCGGCGAAGCATCTGGCGAACGATCACCTCGATGTGCTTGTCGTTGATCTTCACGCCCTGCAAGCGGTACACGTCCTGCACTTCGTCCACGATGTAGCGCGACAGTTCCTCGATGCCCAAGAGGCGCAGGATGTCCTGCGGATCGGCGGGGCCGTCCACAATCGACTCGCCCTTGTTCACCACCTGGCCTTCGTGCACCAGGATGTTCTTTTCCTTGGGCACGAGCTCTTCGAACACGTGGCCTTCAGGATCGGTGATCTGCAGGCGGACCTTGCCCTTGGTTTCCTTGCCGAACGACACGGTACCGGTCATCTCGGCCAGCGTGCCCTTGTCCTTCGGAGTGCGGGCTTCGAACAGCTCAGCCACGCGGGGCAGACCGCCGGTAATGTCGCGGGTCTTCTGGCCTTCGACCGGAATACGCGCCAGCACTTCGCCGGGGCCCACGTCCTGGCCGTCGCGCACCTGGATCAGCGCGCCGACCTGGAAGCCGATGGTCACCGAGTGGTCGGTGCCAGGGATCTTCACTTCGTTGCCCTGCGCGTCGATCAGCTTCACCTGTGGACGAACGACCTTGGCAGCGCCGCGGCGCTTCGGATCGATCACCACCAGCGTGGACAGGCCGGTCACTTCGTCGACCTGCTTGGCCACCGTGAGACCTTCTTCGACGTTCTCGAACTTGGTCTGGCCGGCGAACTCGGTGATGATGGGGCGCGTCAGCGGATCCCAGTTGGCCAGGATGGTGCCGGCCTTGATCTGCTGGTCGGCCTTGACCGTCAGCGTCGCGCCGTAAGGCACCTTGTGGCGCTCGCGCTCGCGGCCATGCTCGTCGTGGATGATGATCTCACCCGAACGTGCAATGACGACCAGCTCGCCCTTGGTGTTGCTCACGTAGCGCATCGTGGCATTGAAGCCGATCACGCCGTTGGACTTGGCTTCCACGCTCGATGCGATGGCGGCGCGCGAAGCGGCACCACCGATGTGGAACGTGCGCATGGTCAGCTGCGTGCCGGGTTCGCCGATGGACTGGGCTGCGATCACGCCCACGGCTTCGCCGAGGTTGATCAGGCCGCCACGGCCCAGGTCGCGGCCGTAGCACTTGGCGCACAGGCCATAGCGGGTCTCGCAGGTCAGCGCCGTGCGCACCTTCACTTCGTCGACGCCAGCGGCTTCGAGTTCCTCGATGAGGTCTTCCTCGAGCATGACGCCCGCCTGGACCAGCACCGCCCGGGTTTCCGGATGCAGCACGTCTTCTGCGGCCGTGCGGCCCAGGATACGGTCGCGCAGCGATTCGATCACTTCGCCGCCTTCGACAATGGCGCGCATCAGCGAACCATTGGAGGTTTCGCAATCCTCCTCGGTCACGACCAGATCCTGCGTCACGTCCACCAGGCGGCGGGTCAGGTAACCGGAGTTGGCGGTCTTGAGCGCCGTGTCGGCCAAACCCTTACGGGCACCGTGGGTGGAGATGAAGTACTCCAGCACATTCAGGCCTTCGCGGAAGTTCGCGGTGATGGGCGTTTCGATGATCGAGCCGTCTGGCTTGGCCATCAGGCCCCGCATGCCGGCCACCTGGCGGATCTGGGCGGCGGAACCGCGGGCACCGGAGTCGGCCATCATGTAGATGGAGTTGAACGACTCCTGGTCCACTTCCTTGCCGTGGCGGTCCATGACCTTCTCTTTGGAGAGCCGGGCCATCATCACCTTGGACACTTCGTCGCCGGCCTTGCCCCAGATGTCCACCACCTTGTTGTAGCGTTCGCCAGAGGTGACCAGACCGGACACGTACTGCTGTTCGATCTCCTTCACTTCCTTCTCGGAGCGCTCGATGATGCCGGCCTTCTGTGGAGGCACCAGCATGTCGTCGATGGCGATGGAGATACCGGCGCGCGTGGCCAGACGGAAGCCGTTTTGCAGCAGCTTGTCGGCGAACACGACCGTTTCCTTCAGGCCGCACTTGCGGAAGGACACGTTGATCAGGCGCGAGATTTCCTTCTTCTTGAGCGCCTTGTTCATGTTGGAGAACGGCAGGCCCTTGGGAAGGATCTCGGACAGCAGTGCGCGGCCAGCGGTGGTTTCCACGAGCGAGGTGGACGGAACGAAGTCGCCCGTTTCCTTGTTCTTGGTCCACTCGGTCATGCGCACCGTGATCCTGGCGGCGAGTTCGACTTCGCCGGCGTCCAGAGCACGTTGCACTTCACCGGTGTCGGCGAACACCAGGCCTTCGCCCTTGCCGTTGATACGGTCACGGGTGGCGTAGTACAGGCCCAGCACCACGTCCTGCGAAGGAACGATGGAGGGTTCGCCCGATGCGGGGAACAGCACGTTGTTGGAGGCCAGCATCAGCGTGCGGGCTTCCATCTGCGCTTCCACCGACAGCGGTACGTGAACAGCCATCTGGTCACCGTCGAAGTCGGCGTTGAAGGCCGCGCAGACGAGTGGGTGCAGCTGGATGGCCTTGCCTTCGATCAGGATGGGCTCGAAGGCCTGGATACCCAGACGGTGCAGCGTAGGCGCACGGTTGAGCATCACGGGGTGTTCCTTGATGACCTCTTCCAGGATGTCCCACACCACCGGCGTGCCGGATTCGACTTCCTTCTTGGCAGCCTTGATCGTCGTCGCGATGCCCATGGCTTCCAGGCGCGAGAAGATGAAGGGCTTGAACAGCTCCAGGGCCATCAGCTTGGGCAGACCGCACTGGTGCAGCTTGAGCGTAGGGCCCACGGTGATCACGGAACGACCGGAGTAGTCCACGCGCTTGCCCAGCAAGTTCTGGCGGAAACGGCCGGACTTGCCCTTGATCATGTCGGCCAGCGACTTCAGGGCGCGCTTGTTGGCGCCCGTCATGGCCTTGCCACGGCGGCCGTTGTCCAGCAGCGAGTCGACGGCTTCCTGCAGCATCCGCTTTTCGTTGCGGGCGATGATTTCAGGGGCCTTCAGCTCCAGCAGGCGGCGCAGGCGGCTGTTGCGGTTGATGACGCGGCGGTACAGGTCGTTCAGGTCGGAAGTCGCGAAGCGGCCGCCGTCCAGCGGCACCAGCGGACGCAGGTCCGGTGGCAGCACGGGCAGCACTTCGAGCACCATCCACTCGGGCTTGATGCCCGACTTCTTGAACGCTTCCAGCACCTTCAGGCGCTTGGCGTTCTTCTTGACCTTGACTTCGGAGCCGGTCAGGTCGCCACGCAGGCGTTCGATCGACAGGTCGATATCGATGGATTCCAGCAGGTCCTTGATGCCTTCGGCGCCCATCTTGGCGATGAATTCGTCGCCGTATTCCTTGCGCTTGGCGTCGTAGTCGTCCTCGGACATGATGCTGAACTTCTTCAGCGGGGTCATGCCGGGGTCGGTCACCACGTAGGCTTCAAAGTACAGCACGCGTTCGATGTCGCGCAGCGTCATGTCCAGCACCAGGCCCAGGCGCGATGGCAGCGACTTCAGGAACCAGATGTGAGCGCAGGGCGCGGCCAGGTCGATGTGGCCCATGCGTTCGCGACGCACCTTGGTCTGCGTGACTTCAACACCGCACTTCTCGCAGATCACACCGCGGTGCTTCAAACGCTTGTACTTGCCACACAGGCATTCGTAGTCCTTGATGGGGCCGAAGATCTTGGCGCAGAACAGACCATCACGCTCGGGCTTGAACGTGCGGTAGTTGATGGTTTCGGGCTTCTTCACTTCGCCGAAGGACCACGAGCGGATCTTTTCGGGCGAAGCCATGCCGATGCGGATGGCATCGAAATGCTCGTCCGGCGTGAATTGCTTGAACAGGTCGAGTAGCGATTTCATAGTGACTCTTTCCTTTTCTGCTTAGGAGCGTTCCAGCTCGATGTCCAGGCCCAGCGAACGGATTTCCTTGACCAGCACGTTGAACGATTCCGGCATGCCGGCTTCGATGGCGTGTTCGCCCTTGACGATGGATTCGTACACCTTGGTACGGCCCACCACGTCGTCGGACTTCACCGTCAGCATTTCCTGCAGCACGTAGGCGGCGCCGTAAGCTTCCAGCGCCCACACTTCCATTTCCCCGAAACGCTGGCCGCCGAACTGCGCCTTGCCGCCCAGCGGCTGCTGCGTGACGAGCGAGTAAGGACCGGTCGAACGGGCATGCATCTTGTCGTCCACCAAGTGGTGCAGCTTCAGGTAGTGCATGTAGCCGATGGTCGTCGGACGCTCGAAACGCTCGCCGGTGCGGCCGTCGAACAGGTATGCCTGAGTGCGGGTGGGCGTGAGGCCCTTGCGCTCGGCAATGTCGTCCGGGTAGGCGATCTTCAGCATGTCCTTGATTTCTTCTTCCGAAGCACCATCGAACACCGGAGTGGCATAAGGCACGCCGCTGGTGAGGTTGGCCGCCATGTTCAGCACATCCTCATCGCTCAGTTGCGAGAGGTCTTCGGTACGGCCGCGGGAGTTGTACACCTCTTCCAGGAACTTGCGCAGCTCGGAGGCCTTGGCCTGCTGCTGCAGCATGTCGCCAATGCGCTGGCCGATGCCCTTGCCGGCCCAGCCCAGATGGACTTCGAGCACCTGCCCGATGTTCATCCGCGAGGGCACGCCCAGGGGGTTCAGCACGATGTCGGCAGGGGTGCCGTCGGCCATGTAGGGCATGTCTTCGACCGGAACGATCTTGGAGACCACACCCTTGTTGCCGTGGCGGCCGGCCATCTTGTCGCCGGGCTGCAGGCGGCGCTTGACGGCCAGGTAGACCTTGACCATCTTGAGCACGCCCGCTGGCAGCTCGTCGCCTTGCGTGAGCTTCTTGCGCTTTTCTTCAAAGGCCAGGTCGAAGCTGTGGCGCGTCTGCTCCAGAGCGTTCTTGATGGACTCGAGTTGCGTGGCGACTTCGTCTTCGGCGGGGCGGATGTCGAACCAGTGGAACTTCTCCACCGAGGCCAGGTAGGCCTTGTCGATCTTCGTGCCCTTGGCGAGCTTCTGCGGGCCGCCATTGGCCACGCGGCCGTTGAGCAGCTTTTCGATACGGTCAAAGGCGTCGGCCTCGACGATGCGCAGCTGGTCGTTCAGGTCCAGGCGGAAGCGCTTGAGTTCATCGTCGATGATCTGCTGGGCGCGCTTGTCGCGCTGGATGCCTTCGCGGGTGAACACCTGCACGTCGATCACGGTGCCTTGCGAGCCCTGGTCCACGCGCAGCGAGGTGTCCTTCACGTCGGAAGCCTTCTCGCCGAAGATGGCGCGCAGGAGCTTCTCTTCGGGCGTGAGGGTGGTCTCGCCCTTGGGCGTGACCTTGCCGACCAGCGTATCGCCGGGCTGCACTTCGGCACCCACGTAGATGATGCCGGACTCGTCCAGACGGTTCAGCTGCTGTTCCGACAGGTTCGGAATGTCGCGCGTGATTTCTTCGGCGCCCAGCTTCGTGTCGCGCGCCATCACCACCAGTTCCTCGATGTGGATCGAGGTGTAGCGGTCTTCGGCCACCACGCGTTCGGAGATCAGGATCGAGTCTTCGAAGTTGTAGCCGTTCCAGGGCATGAAGGCGATCAGCATGTTCTGGCCGATGGCGATCTCGCCGAAGTCCGTCGATGCGCCGTCGGCGATCACGTCACCCTTGACCAGCTTGTCACCCTTCTGGACGATGGGGCGCTGGTGGATGTTGGTGTTCTGGTTGGAACGCTGGTACTTGATGAGGTTGTAGATGTCCACGCCCACTTCACCGGCCACGGCCTCGTCGTCGTTCACGCGCACCACGATGCGGGTGGCATCGACATAGTCGACGATACCGCCACGGGTCGCGGTGACCACGGTGCCCGAGTCCACGGCGGCCACACGCTCGATGCCCGTGCCCACCAGGGGCTTCTCGGGACGCAGCACGGGCACGGCCTGGCGCGACATGTTGGCGCCCATCAATGCGCGGTTCGCATCGTCATGCTCCAGGAATGGAACCAGCGAGGCGGCCACCGACACGATCTGCGCGGGCGACACGTCCATGTACTGCACACGGTCTGCACCGCACAGGATGGATTCACCCTTTTCGCGGGCAGAGACCAGTTCGCCCGTCAAGCGGCCGTCCTTGTCGAGCACGGCGTTGGCCTGCGCGATCACGTACTTGCCTTCCTCGATGGCCGACAGGTAGTCGATCTCGTTCGTGACCTTGCCTTCCACCACGCGGCGGTACGGGGTTTCGATGAAACCGTATTCGTTCAGGCGTGCGTACAGGGCCAGCGAATTGATCAGGCCGATGTTCGGGCCTTCAGGCGTTTCGATAGGGCAGACGCGGCCGTAATGGGTCACGTGCACGTCGCGCACTTCGAAGCCTGCGCGTTCGCGGGTCAGACCGCCCGGGCCCAGTGCGGAAACACGGCGCTTGTGCGTGATTTCAGCCAGGGGGTTGGTCTGGTCCATGAACTGCGACAGCTGCGAGGCGCCGAAGAATTCCTTCAGGGCCGCCGAGATCGGCTTGCTGTTGATCAGGTCGTGGGGCATCAGCGGCTCTTGCTCAGCCTGGCCCAGACGCTCCTTCACAGCCTTCTCGATACGTGCCAGGCCGGTGCGGTACTGGTTCTCGGCCAGTTCGCCCACGCAGCGCACGCGGCGGTTGCCCAGGTGATCGATGTCATCGACTTCGCCGTTGCCGTTGCGCAGGTCCACCAGGATCTTGACCACGGCCAGGATGTCCTCGTTGGACAACACCATGGGGCCGGTGGATTCGTCGCGGCCGATCTTGGCGTTGAACTTCATGCGGCCCACGCGCGACAGGTCGTAGGTGTCGGGGTTGTAGAACAGGCGCTGGAATAGGGCCTGCACGGCGTCTTCCGTGGGCGGCTCGCCGGGGCGCATCATGCGGTAGATGGCGACGCGGGCTGCGAACTCGTCCACCGTTTCGTCGATGCGCAGGGTCTGCGACATGTACGCGCCCTGGTCGAGTTCATTGGTGTAGATGCACTGCACGTCCTGCACGCCGGCACTGCGCAGCTTCTTGAGCAGTGCCTCGGTCAGTTCGTCATTGGCCTTGGCGATGATCTCACCGGTGTCCGCATCCACGATGTTGCGGGCCACCACGCGGCCGATCAGGAAGTCTTCGGGCACGCTGATGTGCGTGGTGCCGGACTGCTCCAGTTCGCGGGTGTGGCGCGCGGTCACGCGCTTGTCCTTGGCCACGACGACCTTGCCGGACTTGTCGGTGATGTCGAAGCGCGCCACTTCGCCGCGCAGGCGCTCGGAGACGAACTCCATCTGCGCACCGCTGTCCATCAGGCGGAAATTGTCGTTGACGAAGAAGTTCGCCAGGATGGATTCCGGGTTCAGGCCGATGGCCTTGAGCAGGATCGTGACCGGCATCTTGCGGCGGCGGTCCACACGGAAATACAGGATGTCCTTCGGGTCGAACTCGAAGTCGAGCCAGGAACCGCGGTAGGGAATGATGCGCGCCGAGAACAGCAGCTTGCCCGAACTGTGCGTCTTGCCCTTGTCGTGCTCGAAGAACACGCCGGGCGAGCGGTGCAGCTGGGACACGATCACGCGCTCGGTGCCGTTGATGATGAACGAGCCCTTGTCGGTCATGAGCGGCACTTCGCCCATGTAGACCTCTTGCTCCTTCACTTCCTTGACCACCTTGGACTGCGACGTCGAGGACTCGCGGTCATAGATGATCAGCTGCACCTTGGCACGCACGGCCGACGCGAACGTCAGGCCACGCGTCTGGCACTCGCGCACGTCGAAGGCGGGCTTGGCCAGGTTGTACTCGATGAATTTCATCTCCACGAAACCGTTGTGGGAGACGATAGGAAAGGCAGCGTCGAATGCAGCCTGAAGGCCTTCGATGGTTCTTTTCTGGGGTGCTTTATCAGCCTGCAGGAAAGCGGTGTATGCGTCCTTCTGCATCTGCAGCAGATAAGGAACTTCGAGCACGCTATCGCGGGTGCCGAAGCTTTTGCGAATTCGCTTGCGTTCGGTGTAGGAATAGGCCATGAGATCTCCGGGCAAAGACATGAGTCCTGGGTCTTCGACGACTGACCCGCAAGGAGAGGTGTCCTTACGGGCTTGGCGGTTGGCCACTACCAACCATGGCGGACGGTGATGCATTGCACATCACCCGAACCAAGGCGTCTTCTGCTGTCGGGGTTGTCAGAAGACACTCGAAAGACTCGTGGAAGACGAGGCTTGCGGGTGCGCTCTGAAAGCACCAAAGGCTGGAGGCCCTTTGAGGAGCACTCCAGCCCTTGAACGAGACCGAATTACTTGAGTTCGGCCTTGGCGCCGGCTTCCACCAGCTTCTTGACGGCAGCTTCGGCGTCGGCCTTGGCAATGCCTTCCTTGACGTTCTTGGGAGCGCCGTCCACCAGGTCCTTGGCTTCCTTGAGGCCCAGGCCGGTGATTTCGCGCACTGCCTTGATGACGGACACCTTGTTGGCGCCGGCTTCCGTCAGCACCACGTTGAATTCCGTCTTTTCTTCAGCAGCAGCAGCGCCAGCACCGCCACCAGCGGCAGCAGGAGCAGCCATGGCTGCAGCGCTCACGCCAAACTTCTCTTCAATGGCCTTCACCAGGTCATTGAGTTCCAGGACCGTCATGCTGTCCAGCGCGGTCAAGAATGCGTCTTTATCGAATGCCATTTTGATTTCCTAACAATTGTGTTGGTTGACTGCCCGGCTATCAAGCCGCGGCAGGTTCGGCGGCCGGTGCGGCTGCGCCTTCGCCTTTTTTCGCCGCCAGTGCGCCCAGCACAACGGCCGTACGCGACATGGGGGACATAAGCAAGCCACAAATCTGAGCCAGCAGCACTTCCTTGGAAGGAATGTTGGCCAGTTGCTTAACGCCGTTGACATCCAGGGCCTTGCCACCGAAAGCGCCACCACGAATCACCAGCTTGTCGTTGGTTTTCGCGAAATCGGCCACCACCTTGGCGGCGGCCACAGCGTCTTCGGAGAAGCCATAGATCAGCGGACCGGTCATCTGGTCAGCCACCACGTCAAACGCGCTGCCAGCTACAGCACGGCGAGCCAGGGTGTTCTTCAGAACACTCAGGTTCACGCCCTTGCTGCGAGCTTCCACACGCAGTTTGGTCATGTCGGCGACCGTGATGCCGCGGTACTCCGCGATCACAAGCGTTTGAGCTTTAGCGGCGAGGCTGGTCACTTCACTGATGACCGCTTCTTTCTCACTGCGATTAAGACTCAAGGTCTACTCCTTAAATTGCACATTCAGGCTTGCACCCTCCTGCGCGCTCTTGTTGCAGCGACCAACTGTTTCGGAACGGATTCCATCTGCAGCGGGATCGCCATCTGCGTTGGCCCCAGGGGGATTAAGTGCGAACTTGCACACCAACGGTCTTGGATGGCCTGAAGGCAGCTTGAATGCCAGCTTCAGCCCACCACATCGGACCCTTTGACAGGTCCGAAGATTTCTTTTCGCAATTACGCTGCGATGGATTGCGTATCCACGCGGACGCCCAGACCCATCGTGGAAGACACGGCGACCTTGCGCAGGTACAGACCCTTGCTCGAAGCAGGCTTGGCCTTGTTCAGTGCATCGATCAGCGCAGCCAGATTGCCTTGCAGCTTCTCGTTGTCGAACGAGCGGCGGCCAATCGTGCTGTGCACGATACCGGCCTTGTCCACGCGGAACTGCACTTGACCAGCCTTGGCGTTCTTCACGGCCGTGGCAACGTCAGGCGTCACTGTGCCCACCTTGGGGTTGGGCATCAGGCCACGCGGGCCCAGGATCTGGCCCAGCGTACCCACGACGCGCATCGCGTCAGGGGCAGCAATCACCACGTCGAAAGGCATGTCGCCAGCCTTGACCATGGCGGCCAGGTCGTCCATGCCGACGATGTCGGCACCCGCGGCCTTGGCTTCTTCAGCCTTGGCACCCTGGGCGAACACGGCGACGCGCGTCGTCTTGCCGGTACCGTTGGGCAGCACCACGGCGCCACGCACCACTTGGTCGGACTTCTTGGCATCAATGCCGAGCTGCACGGCCACGTCGATGGATTCATCGAACTTGGCGGTGGCGGCTTCCTTCACCAGAGCCACTGCATCCGCAAAGGCGTACAGCTTCGTGCTGTCAACCTTGCCCTGCAGGGCTTTTTGCTTTTTCGTCAACTTGGCCATTTACAAACCCTCCACCGTCACGCCCATCGAGCGTGCGGAACCAGCCAGCGTACGGACAGCTGCGTCAACATTCGCGGCATTCATGTCCTTCATCTTGGTCTTGGCGATTTCTTCGAGCTGTTCGCGCGTGATCTTGCCGACCTTGATCTTCAGCGCATTGGCCGAACCCTTTTCGAGCTTGATGGCCTTCTTGATCAGAGTCGTCGCAGGCGGCGTCTTGATGATGAAGGTAAAGCTCTTGTCTGCGAAAGCCGTGATGACCACGGGCAATGGCAGGCCTGGCTCCACACCTTGGGTCTGCGCATTGAATGCCTTGCAGAACTCCATGATGTTGAGGCCACGCTGACCCAGTGCCGGGCCGATGGGTGGGGATGGATTGGCCTTACCAGCTGGGACTTGCAGCTTGATAAAACCGACGATTTTTTTCGCCATGTTTTACTCCTTACGGGTCATAACGCCTGCGCTGCACCATGCAGCAACCGGCTCCCCGGGGTTAACGACTCGCTATCACGATGTTCGCACCGAGCCGAAAAGCGCGACATCCAATTGCTTGCCCTGGCGTGCCAGGGCGATCAGGGTTTTTATCGAAGATGTTCTTATGTCTTTTCGACCTGACCGAATTCCAGCTCGACCGGCGTGGAGCGGCCGAAGATCATCACGGAGACGCGCACGCGGCTCTTTTCGTAATTGACCTCTTCGACGGAGCCATTGAAATCCGTGAACGGACCTTCCTTGACGCGAACCAGCTCGCCCACCATGAATTCGATCTTGTGGCGCGGCTTGTCCGTGCCTTCCTGCATCTGGCTGACGATCTTCTGGACTTCCTCTTCGGAAATAGGGGCGGGGCGGTTCTTGGCCCCCCCCACGAAACCGGTCACCTTGTTGGTGTGCTTCACCAAGTGCCAGGTATCGTCGTCCATCACCATCTCGACGAATACATAGCCAGGGAACAAGCGACGCTCCGTCGTCTTGCGCTGGCCGTTTTTCATCTCCACCACTTCTTCGGTCGGCACCAGAATGCGACCGAACTTGTCTTGCATGCCAGAGCGACCAATGCGTTCCTGGATATTGCGCTCCACCGCCTTTTCCATGCCCGAATAGGCATGGACGATGTACCAGCGCAGATCCGGATTTGCCGAAGCAGAAGCGCCTGCAGGAGCTTCTGCTCCAGTGATTTCCGCAGCGGTCGTCATGACTTTCTCCAACCCAAAACCAAGTCGTACAAGACCCATTCCAGCGTCTTGTCCGTGAACCACAGGAAAAGCGCCATGATCACCACGAAGGCAAACACATACGCCGTCATCTGCAAGGTTTCCTTGCGGGTAGGCCAGACGACCTTTTTCACCTCGCGCCATGCATCCTTTGCGAAGGCAACGAACTGACGGCCAGACTCCGACACCAGGAACACGCCCGCAGCCGCCACCAGACCGACGATCAGCGCAGCCCATTGGACGAGAGCACCCTGCTTGCTCAGCAAATAAAAGCCCGCAACCGAGGCGATGACCAAAGCCACCACCGCTGCGAGCTTGGCCTTGTCTGCGCCTGTATTGACAGTTTCAACCTGTGAAGTGGCCATCTTTGAGTATTTCCTGCTTCCGATTCACGGCATCACTTAAGACACCGAAGCCCGCCAGGGCCTGGCGGGCTTGTTCTGAGCCACATTCAAGTGGCAGGGGCAGTAGGAATCGAACCTACAACCTTCGGTTTTGGAGACCGACGCTCTGCCAATTGAGCTATACCCCTGTATACCTTTGCCAGTTAAGCAATGATCTTGGCCACGACGCCAGCGCCGACCGTACGGCCGCCTTCGCGGATGGCGAAGCGCAGGCCTTCTTCCATGGCGATGGGGTTGATCAGCTTGACGGTGATCGACACGTTGTCGCCAGGCATGACCATTTCCTTGTCGGCCGGCAGCTCGATGGCGCCGGTCACGTCGGTCGTGCGGAAGTAGAACTGTGGGCGGTAGTTGTTGAAGAACGGGGTGTGGCGGCCGCCTTCGTCCTTGCTCAGCACATACACTTCAGCGGTGAAGTGGGTGTGGGGCTTGATCGAGCCGGGCTTGCACAGCACTTGGCCGCGCTCCACGTCTTCGCGCTTGGTGCCGCGCAGCAGCAGGCCGACGTTGTCGCCAGCCTGACCTTGGTCCAGCAGCTTGCGGAACATTTCCACGCCGGTGCAGATGGTCTTTTGCGTGTCGCGGATACCGACGATTTCGATTTCTTCGCCGACCTTGATGATGCCGCGCTCGACGCGACCGGTCACCACGGTGCCACGACCGGAGATGGAGAACACGTCTTCCACGGGCATCAGGAAGGCACCGTCCACAGCGCGCTCTGGCGTGGGGATGTAGGTGTCCAGCGCTTCGGCCAGCTTCATGATGGCTTCTTCACCCAGCTTGCCCTTGTCGCCTTCCAGGGCGAGCTTGGCCGAGCCACGGATGATGGGGGTGTCGTCGCCTGGGAAGTCGTACTTGTCCAGGAGTTCGCGCACTTCCATTTCGACGAGTTCCAGCAGTTCTTCGTCGTCCACCATGTCGCACTTGTTCAGGAACACGATGATGTAAGGCACGCCCACCTGGCGGGCCAGCAGGATGTGTTCGCGGGTCTGGGGCATGGGGCCGTCAGCGGCCGAGCACACCAGGATGGCGCCGTCCATCTGGGCAGCGCCGGTGATCATGTTCTTCACATAGTCGGCGTGGCCGGGGCAGTCCACGTGGGCGTAGTGGCGGTTGGCCGTTTCGTATTCCACGTGCGCGGTGTTGATCGTGATGCCGCGGGCCTTTTCTTCGGGCGCCGCATCGATCTGGTCGTATGCCTTGGCTTCGCCGCCGAACTTGGCGGACAGCACGGTGGCGATGGCCGCCGTCAGCGTCGTCTTGCCATGGTCCACGTGGCCGATCGTGCCCACGTTGACGTGAGGCTTGGTGCGCTCGAACTTTCCTTTTGCCATTTTTCCGACTCCGAAAAAAATCTATACCAATACGACAGGATCTCGGCGCAACCAGAATCGGACGCACCTGAAAGTGGTGCCCATGGCGGGAATCGGACCCGCGACCTCTCCCTTACCAAGGGAGTGCTCTACCACTGAGCCACATGGGCAACTTGATGCCGCTCGCACAACATCAAAATCTCTAACTCAACAAACCAGCACAAGCGAGCAATGGAGCGGGAGACGGGAATCGAACCCGCGTCATTAGCTTGGAAGGCTAGGGTTCTACCATTGAACTACTCCCGCATCGGCCAACAGCCTCTGCGCGCCCGGCCTTGCAATCAAGCAAAACCGGACATCACTCTCAACACTACTCTCTCACTGGTGGAGGGGACTGGATTCGAACCAGTGTAGGCGTAAGCCAACAGATTTACAGTCTGCCCCCTTTAGCCACTCGGGCACCCCTCCGGAGAATTTCGAATTATAGCACTAGTTTTTTGCAACACGGAGAAATTAGCAGCCCCGCAGGATCACCCGAAGAGACACATTCCCTGGATTGCACGCGTCATTGGTGCGGCTGGCGGGGATCGAACCCACGACCCTTGGCTTCGGAGGCCAATACTCTATCCACTGAGCTACAGCCGCACGACCGAACTGGCACAGCCTTGGATTATCGCATGCAACCGCCGCCAGCAAACGCACACCACCCCGATGCACCACAACCAACACGAGCACCCACAGACGCACTAGGGCACAACACGGCAATCCTGGGCATCAACAACCCCTGGCAATGCCAGGCCCAACCCCACAAGAAAGGCATCGGTACTCACCCCGCCGACACCCACCAGATCGAAGCCGCCTTCGCCCAGGATCCAGTTGCGAATGAGCCCATCGAACAAGGCATGCAAGCCCACGGCCGCCTCCATGGGCGTCATTGGCAAGACGACCCCTTGCAACTGCGCAGCCAGCTCGAAGTCGCGCGCCAACTGGCGGGTGAAACCATCCGACGCAGCCACGTGACGATCACGCACCCCCACGAGCTCGCTCACATATTCCACCTTGTAGAGCGCAATCTCGAAAACCCGGCGCGTCCGCTCGTCAGAGGCCACGCTGCGCAGCACAAGCGCCATCACCGCACGCAGCCGCTGCACCGGATCCGGACAGGTGCTGCACTCGAATTCCCCATAGCCCTGCTCGAGCGGAAGGGTCACCCGGTCCATCATGGCACTGAAGAGGTCCACCTTGTCCTTGAAATGCCAGTAGATCGCCCCCCGCGTCGCCCCCGCAGCCTGCGCGATATCGCTCAGGGAAGCACGCGAAACCCCCTTCTCCCGGAAGACCTGCTCCGCAGCATCTATCAGGCTGTTGCGCGTGGCAATTGCATCCTCTTTGGTTCGACGCGCCATGGGGTGTATGTCTCCTCGTTCTCAATGCCTAGTCACCGGCCGGATGCACCAAGACATCCGGCGGTCGCAATTATACATTCATGTTTGTATGTATAATCGCGCACTTATTTTGTCGGGCTCTCATCTTGGGGCGCTTCCAGCCAGCGGCCCTTTCCCCTACAACCCAATTCCTTGACGCCAATCAAAAGGACTCCCATGCCCACACCGCGTGACGCATCTGCCATTCCCTCCTTTCGCGCCTCTACAACCCACAAGGCCATCTCCCTGGTCGCAGCCACCGCAGCGGCGGTGTTGCTGGCTGCCTGCGGCAAAAGCGACGGCCAAGCCCCGGCCGGCGGGCAGCAGATGCCCCCCGTCGAGGTTGGGGTTGTCACCGCAACGCCCGGCGATGTGGGGCTGATCACCGAATTGCCGGGCCGCGTGGAAGCTTCCCGCGTCGCCCAGGTGCGCGCCCGGGCTGCGGGCATCCTGCAGCAGCGCCTCTTCAAGGAAGGCAGCGACGTGAAGGCGGGCCAGCCACTCTTTCGCATTGACGCTGCCCCGTACGCGGCAGCGTCGGAAAGCGCCCGCGCCAGCCTCGCCAAGGCCCAGGCCAACCTCGCGCAGGCCAGCGCCCAGGTGGAACGCTACCGCCCGCTCGTGAGCGCCAATGCCATCAGCAAGCAGGACTTCGTCAATGCGGAAGCCGCCGAAAAGCAGGCCCAGGCAGACGTGGCCGCCGCCAGGGCGTCGGTGCGCACCGCCGACATCAACCTTGGCTATGCCAGCGTGACCTCCCCCATATCGGGCCGCATCGGGCGGGCGCTGGTCACGGAAGGTGCATTGGTCGGGCAGGGAGAAGCCACTGCCCTGGCCGTCGTGCAGCAGATCGACCCGGTGTACGTGAACTTCACCCAATCGGCCAGCGATGTCTTCCAGCTGCGCCGCGCCATGGAAAGCGGCCAGTTCAAGCGCGCCGGCGGCACCGAGGCCGCCAGCGTCAAGCTCGTCCTGGGCGACGGATCGGAATACGCCCAGACCGGCAAGCTGCTGTTCACCGACCTGTCGGTGGACGCCACCACGGGACAGGTCACGCTGCGCGCGGAAGTCCCCAACCCCAAGGGGGAGCTGCTGCCCGGCCTGTACCTGCGCGTGCGCATCGAACAGGCCCAGGCCAGCAATGCCATCACCCTGCCCCAGCAGGCTGTCACACGCACCCAGCAGGGTGACACGGTCAGCGTGGTGGGCGAGGACGGCAAAGTGTCCCAGCGCCCCATCAAGGTCAGCGCGGCCCAGAACAACCGCTGGGTGGTTCTCGACGGGCTGAAGGCTGGCGAGAAGGTCATGGTGGACGGCTTCCAGAAGCTGCAGATGCTGCCGCCCGGCACGCCGGTGAAGCCGGTTCCATGGCAAGCGCCGGGAGCGCCATCCGCGGCCCCCTCGTCGCCGACCGCAGCAGCAGCACCTGCGGCACCCGCCGCTTCTGCCGCGTCTTCGTCGAAGCCATAAAGGGCACCCCAGCATGGCCAAGTTCTTTATCGACCGACCCATCTTTGCATGGGTGATCGCCCTGTTCATCATGGTGATGGGCGGCGTGGCGATCACGCAGCTGCCCATCGCGCAGTACCCACCGGTGGCTCCGCCAGCCATCGTCATCAACGCGGCCTATCCGGGCGCATCCGCGCAAACGCTCGAAGACAGCGTGCTGTCGGTCATCGAGCGCGAGATGAACGGATCACCGGGGCTGATCTACATGGAATCCGTCGCCCAGGCCGACGGCTCCGGCAGCATCACGCTGAGCTTCCAGCCCGGCACCAATGCCGATCTGGCCCAGGTGGATGTGCAGAACCGCCTCTCGCGCGCCACGCCACGGCTGCCCTCGGCCGTGACACAACAGGGCGTGCGCGTGGACAAATCGCGCTCCAACTTCCTGCTGTTCACCATGCTCTCGTCGACCAACCCGGCGACGGACACGGTGGCCCTGGGCGACTACGCGTCGCGCAACATCGTCCCCGAGCTGCAGCGGCTGCAGGGCATCGGCCAGGCACAGCTGTTCGGCACGGAACGCGCCATGCGCATCTGGATCGACCCCGCCAAGATGGTGAGCTTCAACCTTTCGGCCGCCGAAATCACCGCCGCCATCCGCGCCCAGAACGCCCAGGTGGCCAGCGGCACGATCGGCGACCTGCCCAACATCGCGGGCCAGGGGATTGCGGCCACGGTGGTGGTCAACGGCCAGCTCTCCAGCGTGGAGCAGTTCGGCAACATCGTGCTGCGCGCCAACACCGACGGCTCCACCGTGCGCATCAAGGACGTGGCGCGCGTGGAGCTGGGGGGCCAGGCCTACGCCACGGCCGCGCGACTGAACGGCAAGCCCGCCGTGGGCATTGGCGTCCAGCTGTCGCCCAGCGGCAATGCCCTGGAAGCCGCGAAAGCCGTGCGCACCAAGATGAATGAGCTCTCGCGCTACTTCCCCGAAGGCATGAGCTGGAGCATTCCCTACGACAGCTCGCGCTTCGTGGACATCTCCATCAAGCAGGTGGCCGAGACCCTGCTGGAAGCGGTGGCGCTGGTGTTCCTGGTGATGTTCCTGTTCCTGCAGAACTGGCGCTACACCATCATCCCCACCATCGTGGTGCCGATCGCTCTGCTGGGCACCTTCGCCACGCTGCTGGCGCTGGGCTTCTCGATCAACGTGCTGACCATGTTCGGCATGGTGCTGGTGATCGGCATCGTGGTGGACGATGCCATCGTGGTGGTGGAAAACGTCGAACGCATCATGAGCGAGGAAGGACTGTCCCCGCTCGAGGCGACGCGCAAGGCCATGCGCCAGATCTCGGGCGCCATCATCGGCGTGACCGTGGTGCTGATCTCGGTGTTCGTGCCGCTGGCCTTCTTCGCGGGCTCCACGGGCAACATCTACCGCCAGTTCTCGGCGGTGATGGTGGCCTCCATCGGCTTTTCCGCCTTCATGGCCCTGTCGCTCACGCCGGCCCTGTGCGCCACGCTGCTCAAGCCCGTGGAAGCCGGGCACCACCACGAGAAGACCGGCTTCTTCGGCTGGTTCAATCGCGGCTTTTCGCGCACCGCCAAGGGCTATGAAGGCTTCGTGGCGCGCATGCTCAAGCGGGCAGCACGCTACCTCGTCATCTACGCCGCCATCATTGGCGCCGTCGCCGTGGTGTACATGCGCCTGCCCACCTCGTTCCTGCCCAGCGAAGACCAGGGCAACATCATCGTCAACGTGCAGCTGCCCCCCGGCGCGACACAGGAGCGCACGCTGGCCGTGATGCAGCAGGTCGAGGAGTTCATTCTCAAGCAGCCCGAAGTGCAGAGCATGGTGGGCGTGCTGGGCTTCAGCTTCTCCGGCCAGGGGCAGAACGCCGCCCTTGCCTTCGTGACCTTGAAGGACTGGAGCGAACGCCACGGCCCGGGCCAATCGGCGCAGGACGTTGCCAACCGGGCCTTCGGCGGCCTGATGGGAATCCGCGATGCGTTCATCTTCCCGCTGAGCCCGCCTCCCATTCCCGAGCTGGGCAATGCCAGCGGCTTCACGTTCCGCCTGCAGGACCGCGGAGGCGCCGGCCACGAGGCGCTCGTGAAGGCACGCAATCAGCTGCTGGGCATGGCCTCGCAAAGCAAGGTGCTCACGCAGGTGCGCCCGGACGGCCTGGAAGACGCCCCACAGCTGCAGATCGACATCGACCGCGACAAGGCCAACGCCCTGGGCGTGCCGTTCGATGCCATCAACTCCGCGCTGTCGACCGCGCTGGGCTCGAGCTATGTGAACGACTTCCCGAACCAGGGCCGCCTGCAGCGCGTGGTCGTGCAGGCCGACGCGCCTTCGCGCATGCAGCCCGACGATCTGCTGAAGATCAACGCCGCCAACAGCCAGGGCAAGCCGGTGCCGCTCTCTGCCTTCGCCACCACCCGCTGGGTCAATGGCGCACAGCAGACGGTGCGCTACAACGGCTATCCCGCCATGCGGATCTCGGGCTCGCCAGCCCCCGGTTTCAGCACGGGCGCCGCCATGGCCGAGATGGAAAAGCTCGCGGGCCAGCTGCCCGCAGGCTTCGGCTTTGAATGGACCGGCCAGTCGCGCGAGGAAAAACTGGCGGGCTCCCAGTCGCTGATCCTCTACAGCTTCGCCATCCTGGCCGTGTTCCTGTGCCTGGCCGCGCTGTACGAAAGCTGGTCGATTCCGCTGGCCGTGATCCTGGTGGTGCCCCTGGGCGTGCTGGGCGTGCTGCTGGCGACCCTGCTGCGGGGCTATGCCAATGACGTGTACTTCCAGGTGGGCCTGATCACCATCATCGGCCTGTCGGCGAAGAACGCCATCCTGATCATCGAATTTGCCAAGGACCTTCAGGCCCAGGGCAAGGGCGTGATCGAGTCGGCGCTGGCGGCCGCGCACCTGCGGTTCCGCCCCATCGTGATGACCTCGATGGCGTTCGGCCTAGGCGTGCTGCCGCTGGCCATCGCGTCGGGCGCGGGCTCGGCCAGCCAGCGCGCCATCGGCACGGGCGTGCTGGGCGGAATGATCACGGGCACGGCACTGGCCGTGTTCTTCGTGCCCGTGTTCTTCGTGGTGGTCCGCAGCCTGTTCAAGGGCAGCGCGCGCCAGCAGGAAATGAACCGCCGCCACGCAGAAGAAGCAGGAGTTGGAACCCATGACTAATCACCGCAGCACCTCCATCGCACTGGCAGCGGCAGCGGCAGCGCTGCTGGCCGGCTGCTCGTTCATCCCCGTCTACGAGCGACCCGCGGCCCCCGTGCCGGCCACGTACACCACAGCGGCTTCCGCCGGCGGCACCACGCAGGGCGCTGCGGCCGCGGCCCCCTGGCAGGACTATTTCGCCGAGCCCCGGCTGCGCCAGCTCATCGAAGCCGCGCTGGCCAACAACCGCGATCTGCGCGTGGCCGTGCTCAACATCGAACAGGCACGCGCCACGTTCCAGGTGCGCCGGGCCGACCTGTACCCGGGCGTGGGCCTGGCGGCCAACGCCAGCCGCGCACCGGCCGCGGGCACGGGCGACCTGACCAACTCGTTCAGCGTCGGACTTGCGGTTTCGGCCTGGGAGATCGACTTCTTCGGCCGCATCGCCAGCCTCAAGGAGCAGGCGCTCGCGCAGTACCTTGCCACCGAAGAGGGCCGCAATGCGGCGCAGGTCAGCCTGGTGGCCGCCGTGGCCAACGGCTGGCTGAACCTGCTGGCCGACGAGGAGCTGCTGGACCTGTCGCGCCAGACCCTCGCGTCGCGCGAGGAATCGGTGCGCCTCACGCGCATGCGGCTGGACGCGGGCGTGGCCTCGGAGCTGGACTTCCGCCAGGCAGAGTCCCTGACCCAGGCGGCACGCGCCACCCTGGCGCAGCAGCAGCGCCAGCGCGCGCTGGACGAGAACGCCCTGGCCCTGCTGCTCGGACAGTCCCTGCCCGACGACATCCGCGCCAGCCTCACGGGCAGCCGGCTGGCCGCTGCGCCCGCCATGGCGCAGTTGCCCGCGGGCCTGCCGTCCGAACTGCTGACGCGCCGCCCCGACATCCGCCAGGCAGAGCAGCAGCTGATCGCGGCCAACGCGAACATCGGCGCGGCGCGGGCCGCGTTCTTCCCGCGCATCTCGCTCACGGCCCAGGCAGGCACCGCCAGCGGGGAACTGTCGGGCCTGTTCAAGAGCGGCTCGTGGGGGTTCACGATCGCGCCGTCCCTGCTGCTGCCCATCTTCGACGCGGGCCGCAACCAGGCCAACCTCGAGAGTGCGCAAGCCGGGCGGGGCATCGCCATCGCGCAATACGAAAAGGCCATCCAGACGGCCTTCCGCGAAGTCTCGGATGCGCTGGCGGGCCAGGCCACCCTGGGTGAGCAGGCCGAGGCCCAGCAACTGCAGGCCCAGGCGGAGGGCGCGCGGCTGCAGCTGGCCGATCTGCGCTACCGCAACGGCGTATCGAGCTACCTGGACCTGCTGGACGCCCAGCGCTCCCTGTTCGCCACGCAGCAGGCCGTCGTGCAGGTCAAGCTCGCGCAGCTGCAAAACCAGGTGGCGCTGTACAAGGCCCTGGGCGGCGGCGCGCCCGAAGCCGCGGCGGTGGCGGGCAATCCGTCCTGACGCGCACGGCGGCGCCAGGCCACGCGCGCCCGCACCGCAGGGTGGCGGCGCGCGCGGGCTGTCTCGCGCATCTGGCGCAGCGCCTGTGCGATGCTCACGGGGAGGCACCAGCCCCGCAGATATAATTGAGGGTTGATTTCATCAAAGCCCCCCGATACACCCTGAGGACGTCATGAGCGACAACCACCACGAAGAAGCCCATACCGGCCCGATCAAGAACCCCAAGCAGTTGCTGGTCGCGGTACTTTTCTCGTTTGTGATTCCGATCTTTGCCATCATTGGCTTGGTCCTGTATGTCACGTCGGCCGACAAGCCGGCCGCTGGCGCAGCCAATCCCGAGAAGGCCATTGCCGAGCGCATCCAGAAGGTGGGCATGGTCGAAATCCGCGATGCCAACCGCCCCCTGCGAAGCGGCGAAGACGTCTACAAGGGCCAGTGCGCGGCCTGCCATGCCACAGGCGCCGCGGGGGCTCCCAAGTTCTCGGACGCCGCTGCCTGGTCGGCCCGCATCAAGACCGGCTTTGAAGCGCTGGTCCAATCCGCGCTGAAGGGCAAGGGCGCCATGGCGCCGCAAGGCGGCGGCGACTTCAACGACACCGAAATCGCGCGGGCCGTCGCATACATGGCCAACGCCGCCGGCGCCAAGTTCGCGGAACCCGCGGCACCCGCCGGAGCAGCCCCCGCGGCTGCCGCCGACGCCGCGTCCGCAGCCCCTGCCGCTACGGCGGCCGCAGCAGCGCCCGCTGCCGAAGCCGCTCCTGCTGCTGCAGCAGCAGCAGCGCCCGCTCCTGTGGCCGCTGCCGCCGCAGGCGCTGGCGAAGCCCTGTACAAGCAGGCGTGCCAGGTGTGCCACGCGGCTGGCGTGGCCGGCGCCCCCAAGTTTGGTGACAAGGCCGCCTGGTCGGCCCGCCTGCCTGCCGGCATTGATGCGCTGTACAACAGCGTGGCCAAGGGCAAGGGTGCGATGCCTCCCCGCGGTGGCGCCGCTCAGGCGTCGGATGCCGATCTGCGTGCCGCCGTCGAGTTCATGGCCGCGGCCGCCAAGTAAGCCCTTCTCTCCCGCATGCGGCGGAGCGCCGCGCGGGCCCATGAAAAAGCCGGTTCTGTGGACCGGCTTTTTTACTTTCTGCGCCCTGGTTCCTTCTCTTTCTTCTTCAGGTGCGCGCCATGCCCGCCCTGGGCGCCCGCCCCTGCATTCCACCAGCGCTCCAGCGGCCATGCGGGCTCATGACGAAGCCGTAGCGCCCCGGCAAATCCTCTGCCCGCACATCCAGCGGTACCCAGCGGCCCGCCTCCACCGCCTCGGCGGCCAGGGGCACGTCCAGGGTGTGCACCAGCCCCACGCCCAGCTCCGACTCCAGGTAGACCCGCCCCTGCGTATCCACCAGGCAGCCCTGCACCGCGGCCCCCCGGCCGGTGTGGGAAAGCACGGAAAAATCCGGCTGTATGCGCCACACGAGGGGCGTGGCTTCCAGTTCCACATACACGCGCTGCGGCCCGTTCTGGAAAAACCATTGCCCCTGCGCGTCGTGCTCGTAATTGCGCGCGATGAATTCGACCAGCTTTTCATGCTGCAGCAGGGACCCCTTGCTGCGCGGAAAGGGGCCCGCGGCCTGGACCTGGTCGTCGCGCAGGTACCAGTGGCCGCGCGCATCCAGGCCGAGCCATCCGTAGCAGTCGGGCACATTGGGCCACTTGACCAGCGCCTGCTTGACGATGTCATCCATGCGGCGATTGTGCTCCCGCGCGC
Organism: Acidovorax sp. A79; assembly: GCF_041154505.1. Taxonomy (GTDB): domain Bacteria; phylum Pseudomonadota; class Gammaproteobacteria; order Burkholderiales; family Burkholderiaceae_C; genus Acidovorax. The sequence goes on along the minus strand of NZ_AP028672.1, from coordinate 3,483,900 downwards.
GCCACGGCCCCCGCATGCTCTGCCAGCCATCCCCCGACTGCGTCGGGCATGGCGCGCACATGCCCCGGCAAGCGCCCGTGGGCAAAGCCGACATGGCCGCCGTGCGGGGGCTGCCAGAGCGTGACGAACCCGTTGGCCACCTCCTGCGGCAACGGCAGGCTGGCGGCCGGAACGAACGGGTCGTTGCGCGCATTGACGACCAGGGCCGGAAGGCGGATGCGGTGCAGCAGCGGCTTGGCGGAGGCGCGCAGCCAATAGTCTTCGGTGTTGCGAAAGCCGTGCAGCGGTGCGGTGAACACGTTGTCGAACGCATACAGGTCACGCGCCGCCACCAGGGCCTGCCGGTCGAACAGCCCCGGGTGCTGCGCCAGCTTCTGCAGCGCCTTGGGCACCAGGGTGCGCATGAACATGCGCGTGTAGACCTGCCGGTTGAAGCCGCGCCCGATCGCGTGCCCGCCTGCGGCCAGGTCGATGGGCGAGCACACGGCGGCCACCGCGTCCGCGCTGCGCGCGGCGTCCTCGCCCACTTCGGCGGCCCAGCGCAGGAGCGCGTTTCCCCCCAGGGAGACACCCACCGCCATCAGCGGCCCCCGGTGCGATGCACGCAGGCGCTGCAGCATCCAGCCGATCTCGGCGTGGTCGCCCGAGTGGTAGGCGCGCGGCGCACGGTTGATCTCGCCACTGCACCCCCGGAAATGCGGCAGCGCGCAGGCCCAGCCCTGCTCGCGCGCCAGGTCGGCGAACGCTTCGCAGTAGTGGCTGCGCGACGAACCCTCCAGGCCATGAAAGACCACCAGCAACGGCCGGGGCGCGCCGGCCGCCGCCACGCCATCCTGCAGGAAGTCCACATCCACGAAGTCACCATCCGGCGTCTCCCAGCGCTCGCGGCGGTACTCGGGGCGGGGCCCGAACACCCGGCGCGAGTACAGGGCCGGCCAGATGGTCTGGAGCTGGCCTCCGGGCAGCCAGCGGGGCGCTACATATTTCATAGCTATTAGCGCTTACAGTTCCGGGGAAAGAAGGCAAAAAGGCTTGAACATGGGAAGGCCATCGGCTCAATGGAGCACGGGCCGCTGCGCGTCCGCCGTCTGCACGTCCGGCGCGGCCCCGGGGCTGGCGTGGTGCGCCACCATGCGCCAGCCTTCGGGGGTCTTGTGGTAGACGTTGGTGGCCAGCACCACGGCCTGGTGCAGGCCGTCGGGCAGCATCACCTCCACGTGTTCGGCGACGCTGTGCACGGCGCTGGTGAGGGCCACCACCCGGTGTACCTGCACGGGCCGGGCCCGCACCGTGCCATGCGAAAACATGGCCTCGAATGCCGCCCGGATCGCCCCCGCGCCCAGCAACCTCGGCCCGCCGGGGTGCACGCAGACGATGTCGTCCTCGTCGGCCCAGCAGGACATCAACAGCTCGATGTCGCCACGCTGCAGGGCCTCGTAGAACGCGGCTTCGGTTTCGTCCGAGGAACCTCCGAGGGTGGCGGCGCTGGAGCGGGGACGGGGCATGGTGATCGGCAGGATGGTGTGAAGGAAAGGCATGGCGGCCGGGGGCCCGTCCACGCGCAGGGCACTATTGTGCGGCCATCCCCTTGCGGGCGTGGTGACCATGTGCGGCCTGCCCGGCACCGGAAAGCGGTGCCGGCGCGCGCACTTGTTGCAGAATCTGCCGGGTGGCCACTGTCTGGCCCATTCGCACCCCGGTCCCTTGTCCTGACTCCACCTGGCGAACACCACCATGATGATGAAACGCATCCTTGCACTTCTGGCAGCCGTGCTGGCCCTGAGCGGCTGCGGCTACAACGACTTCCAGCGCCTGGACGAGCAGTCCAAGGCCGCATGGAGCGAGGTCCTCAACCAGTACCAGCGCCGTGCCGACCTGGTGCCCAACATCGTCGCCACCGTCAAGGGCGAGGCGAACTTCGAGCAGGAAACCCTGACCCGCGTGGTCGAGGCGCGCGCCAAGGCCACCTCGATCCAGGTCACGCCCGAAACCCTGAACAACCCCGAGGCATTCAACAAGTTCCAGCAGGCGCAGGGCGAATTGTCGGGTGCGCTGTCGCGGTTGATGGCGGTCTCCGAGCGGTATCCCACGCTGCAGGCCAACCAGGGCTTCAGGGACCTGCGCGTCACGCTGGAAGGCACCGAGAACCGCATCACCGTGGCACGCAACCGCTACATCCAGACCGTGCAGGAGTACAACGTGCTCGCGCGCAGCTTCCCCACCAACCTGACGGCCATGGCCTTCAGCTACCAGCCCAAGCCCAGCTTCACGGTGGCCAACGAGGCCCAGATCTCCGCGCCCCCCACCGTGGATTTCTCCGCCTCCAAACCCAAGCCCTGAGCGGACTTGCCCTTCCACCGGACAACCGAGAAAATATGCCCCTAGCGCTTATCCACAAAGCGCTGATAGCTATATTTTTTATAGCATTCGCCTTGCCCTGGGCCCGGGCCGACGGGGGCCTGCTACCCGTGCCTGCGCTCACCGGCCCAGTCATCGACCAGACCGGCACGCTGGACGCCGCCGACACGGCGGCGCTGGAAGCGCAGCTGCGCGCGCTGGAGCAGGCCCGGGGTGCCCAGATCGTGGTGCTCATGGTGCCCACCACCGCCCCCGAAGACATCGCGTCGTTCGCCAACCGCGTGGGCAACACGTGGAAGATCGGCCGCAGGGAGGTGGGCGATGGCGTTCTGGTGATCGTCGCCAAGAACGACCGCAAGATGCGCATCGAGGTCGCCAAGGCCCTGGAGGGCGCCATCCCCGACATCGCGGCGGCGCGCATCATCGACGGCGCCATGAAGCCCAGATTCCAGCAGAACGACTATGCGGGCGGCCTGCGCGACGCCATCGCCCAGCTTGGCGCGCGCATCGCCGGCGAGGCACTGCCCGCGCCCACGGATGCCGGCACAGGCCCATCGACGCCGCAGGACAGCGGCCGCGGAGGCTTCGACTGGACCGACCTGGCCATCTTCCTGTTCTTCGGCGTGATGGTGGCCGGTCCGCTGGCGCGCAGCATCTTCGGCGGCCGGCTGGGAGGCCTGTTCATGGGCGGGGGCGTGGGCTTTCTTGCCTTCGTGTTCACGTCCAGCCTGCTGGTGGCCGGCGGCGCGGGGATCATCGCACTGCTCTACACCTGGCTCTTCAGCGGCGTGGGCGGCGGCGCCCGGCAGGGCCGAAACGCCGGCCCGATCGGCGGCTGGGGCCATGGCGGCGGCGGGGGCTGGGGAGGCGGCACCAGCGGCGGCGGGGGCTTCAGCTCCGGAGGGGGTGGAGATTTTGGTGGCGGCGGCGCCTCGGGAGACTGGTGACATGGGCCCTGAAACTGCAGCACCCTCGACCTTCCCGGGCCTGGCCACCGCCCTGTGGCGCCTTGCGCGGCATCGCTGGGGCGAACCCGGTGCGCGCCGTGCGCTCTCCAGCGAAGCCCTGGAGCGGCTGGCCGCGCGGGTTGCGGCCAGCGAGCGGCAGCACACGGGCCAGATCCGCATCGTCGCCGAAGCCAGCCTGCCCTGGAGCTACCTGCGCCGCCATGCCAGCGCGCGCGAACGCGCCATCATGCTGTTCAGCAAATACCGCGTGTGGGACACCGAGCACAACAACGGCGTGCTGATCTATCTGCTGCTGCCCGAGCATGCGATAGAGATCGTGGCCGACCGGGGCCTGGCCCGCCATGTGGCGGGCAGCGAATGGCGGGATGTGATCGCACAGATGTCCACCCACTTCCGCCAGCGGCACTACGAAGAAGGCCTCGCGCAAGCCATCGAGGCCGTGTCGTCCCGCCTGGGCAGGCACTTCCCGCGGACATCGGACACGCCCGGCGACAACGAATTGCCGGACGCCCCCGTGGTGCGCTAGGAGTCCACCCGGCTGCAGCCCGGGGCGCGCCGAGCGCCGCCGGAAACGGGCGGGCGGACCGTGCGCGCCGGGACCGCGTGCGAGGGACGCAGGTGCGCCGCCACCCTTCGCAAGGGTGCGGCAGCTGCCGCGACGGCCTTTCCCAAGCCATTCACACTGTCCCAAACTCGCACCAGGGTTTTCCTCTAAAAACGGCTTCAGATGCCGCGTCGTGCCGCGAAATCCGGCGGGTTGCGGCAGAGTTCCATCTTCATTGTTTCCAATACTGGAACAGTTAGTTTGCGACCCGGTGGTTTTTCTTCGCGCCCCATCCACGTACAGTTCATCCCATCGATGAGCCGAACCCGCAAGGCGACTCACCGAACCCGGTTCAGAAATGGTTTTTGTCCCGGTTTTTCTGAGACGCTTTTTTCTTCCTGAAGGATTTCATCATGAACAAGACCGCCCGCTTCCTCTCCATCGCCGCCGTGGCTGCTTTCGCTTCTTTCGGTGCCCAGGCCGACGAGGCCGATGCCTCGCAGTTCGCCACCAAGTTCGAGACGAACCGCACCCGCGCCGAAGTGGCCGCCGAAGCCGCCACCGTGGCCCAGACCCGCTCCATCGAACCCGCAGGTTCGCGTGTGGTGACCTACCAATCCACGGCCGACCGTGCCGCCGTGCGTGCCCAGGCCGCCGATGCCGTGCGCACCGGCCAGATCCCTTCGGGCGAGCGTGGTTGATCAGCGTTTGATTCGCTGAATCCAGGCCCTCTCCTGCTGCGTATTTCCAAGTACATCGCCCTCATTTTTTTGAATTTCACCGGAGTTTCACCATGAACAAGACCGCACGTTTCCTCTCCATCGCCGCCGTGGCCGCTTTCGCTTCTTTCGGTGCCCAGGCTGATGAAGCCGATGCCTCGCAGTTCGCCACGAAGTTCGAGACGAACCGCACGCGCGCCGAAGTGGCCGCCGAAGCCGCCACCGTGGCCCAGACCCGCTCCATCGAGCCCGCAGGTTCGCGCGTGGTGACCTACAAGTCCACGGCCGACCGTGCCGCCGTGCGTGCCCAGGCTGCTGAAGCCGTGCGCACCGGCCAGATCTCGGCGGGCGAAATCGGCAACGCCATGTAATGCCCAGATCCCGCATGCGGGACGGAAGGTGCAGATGCAAGCCAAAAAGGCTGGGGCCCCGCGAAGGGCCCCGGCCTTTTTCGCATGGGCCGGTCGGTCACAATGGCAGGGCTGATGGTTCCCACCACGCCGCCGCCATGCCCCCCTTCCGATCCATCGACCACGTCATGCTGCGGCTCCCTGCGGCAGAGCCTCTGTTCGAACTGTTCAGCCGGACCTTCGGCCTGCCCGTGGCGTGGCCCCTGCAGCGCACCGGCTTCGCCACCTATGGCTGGGTGCATGTGGGCAACACGGACCTGGAGTTCTGGGCGGCAGCCAACAATGGCGACCTGCCGGCCTGCGCGCGGCCGCCGCTGGTCCATGGTTTCGCATTGGAGCCCTCCGGGCCCTTGCCCGGCGCCATGGCCCACGCCACCTCGCTGGGCATCGCCTGCAAACCTGCCCGCCCCTTCCAATCTGCAGGCCACCGAGGCGAAGTGGTCACGAACTTCACCAACTCTGTCCTGCTGGATCTGTCAGCCCCCAGCTGTTGCGTGTTCTTCTGCGAATGGGCACCGGGCGCCCCCATCTACCCCTGGGACGATGCCACCACACCCGTGGAACGCCGAATGCGGCACAGGCAGGTGCTGGAAGCAAGCGGTGGCGGCCCCCTGGGGTTGCTCGGACTGCACGCGGTCCGCATGGGCACGCCGGATCTGGCGGCCCATCGGCGCCAATGGCAGGCGCTGAGCTGCTCTTCTCCCGGCGGCCACTCCATCGCGCTCACCCCGGAGGTCTCGCTGGAACTGGTGCCGGGCGAGCACCTGCGGATTGAATCGCTGTCCTTCAGGGTCCGTTCGGTGGCCGTGGCACGCGCCTTTCTGGCCCACCACCAACTGCTGGGGGCCGACATGGAGGATGATCAGCTTGGCGTGGCCTGCGAAGGCCTGCACATCCATCTGGTGGAGGCACCGGCTCCGTCCGGCGGCTGCGGCTGCGGCTGCGGCAGTCCATAAAACACCTGCGCCCGCCCAGGCGCTGCAGCCCGGACAGCGCGGGGTGTGGAGGCTCCTTCATTGCATTGCGGCATAAAAAAACCCGGCAAAGCCGGGTTTTCTCTGGGCAGATCCGCGAGGGCCTGAATTGCTTACTTCTTCTGGCGGAACTTGCGCAGTGCCGCGATCTGCGCAGCCATCACAGCCAGTTCGGACTGCGCCTTGGCCAGATCGATCTCGCTCTTGGCATTCTTCAGTGCTTCCTCGGCAGAGGCCTTGGCAGCATTGGCCTTCTCGTCGTCCAGGTCCTTGCCGCGGATGGCGGTGTCGGACAGCACGGTCACACAGTTGGGCTGCACTTCCAGAATGCCACCGGCCACGAAAACGAACTCTTCGCTGCCGTCGGCCATTTCGATGCGCACCGAGCCCGGCTTGATGCGTGTGATCAGCGGGGTGTGGCGGGGAAAGATGCCCAGTTCGCCAGCTTCGCCAGGCAGCGCGACAAAGCGTGCTTCACCGGAGAAGATGGACTCTTCGGCACTGACCACATCAACGTGGATGGTGTTCATCATTGCTCCTAGGAAAAGGTGGGTTGCTTGATTGCTGAAGGCAGAGCGGCGGTAGGCTGCTCAGCCGCCGGGCAATCAGGCCACCTTCTTGGCCTTTTCGAAGGCTTCGTCGATGGTGCCCACCATGTAGAACGCCTGTTCCGGCAGGTGATCGCATTCGCCGTTCACGATCATCTTGAAACCACGGATGGTTTCCGACAGGGGAACGTACTTGCCTGGCGAGCCCGTGAACACTTCGGCCACGTGGAAAGGCTGCGACAGGAAACGCTGGATCTTGCGCGCGCGGGCCACGGCCAGCTTGTCTTCAGGCGCCAGTTCGTCCATGCCCAGAATGGCGATGATGTCGCGCAGTTCCTTGTAGCGCTGCAGCGTGCCTTGCACCGCACGGGCCGTGGCGTAGTGGTCTTCGCCCACGACGTTCGGGTCCAGCTGGCGGCTGGTGGAGTCCAGGGGGTCCACGGCAGGGTAGATACCCAGCGAGGCGATGTCACGCGACAGCACCACGGTCGAATCCAAGTGGGCGAACGTCGTGGCAGGCGAGGGGTCGGTCAAGTCATCGGCTGGCACGTACACGGCCTGGATGGAAGTGATCGAACCCACCTTGGTGGACGTAATACGCTCTTGCAGGCGGCCCATTTCCTCGGCCAGCGTAGGCTGGTAGCCCACGGCGGAAGGCATGCGGCCCAGCAGGGCGGACACTTCGGTACCGGCCAGCGTGTAGCGGTAGATGTTGTCCACGAAGAACAGCACGTCACGGCCTTCGTCACGGAAGGACTCGGCGATGGTCAGGCCGGTCAGCGCCACGCGCAGACGGTTGCCTGGGGGCTCGTTCATCTGGCCGTACACCATGGCAACCTTGGACTCTTCGAGCTTCTCCAGGTTCACCACGCCGGAATCGGCCATTTCATGGTAGAAGTCGTTCCCTTCGCGGGTACGCTCGCCCACACCAGCGAACACCGACAGACCGCTGTGGGCCTTGGCGATGTTGTTGATGAGCTCCATCATGTTCACGGTCTTGCCCACGCCGGCACCACCGAACAGACCCACCTTGCCGCCCTTGGCGAACGGGCACACCAGGTCGATCACCTTGATGCCGGTTTCCAGCAGCTCTTGCGAAGGCGACAGTTCGTCGTACGCAGGGGCCTTGCGGTGGATGGATGCCGTCAGTTCCTGGCTCACGGGACCACGTTCGTCGATGGGCGCGCCCAGCACGTCCATGATGCGGCCCAGCGTCGCCTTGCCCACGGGCACGGTGATGGAGTTGCCGGTGTTGGTCACCATGATGCCGCGGCGCAGGCCGTCGGACGAACCCAGCGCAATGGTACGCACCACGCCGTCGCCCAGCTGCTGCTGTACTTCCAGCGTCAGGGTCGAACCGTCGAGCTTCAGAGCGTCGTAAATCTTGGGCATCTGGTCGCGTGGGAACTCAACGTCCACCACAGCGCCGATACATTGAACAATCTTGCCTTGCACTTGAGCCATTTTTCGCTCCAATAAAGATGTTGGTTGAGCTGCTTACACAGCAGCGGCGCCAGCCACGATTTCCGAAAGTTCTTTCGTGATCGCTGCCTGGCGCGTCTTGTTGTAGACCAGCTTCAACTCGCCAATGACGCTGCCGGCGTTGTCGGTGGCGGCCTTCATGGCCACCATGCGTGCCGACTGCTCGGACGCCATGTTTTCCGCAACCGCCTGGTAGATCAGGGACTCGACATAGCGGACCAGCAGATCGTCGATCACGGTCTGTGCATCGGGCTCGTAGATGTAGTCCCAGCCATGCTCGGTCTTCTCGGCCTGCATCTGCGCGGACGACAGGGGGAGCAGCTGCTCCACCACCGATTCCTGCTTCATGGTGTTGATGAACTTGGTGTACGAGAGGTACACCGCGTTGATCTTGCCTTCCGCATAGGCGTCGAGCAGCACCTTGACCGGGCCGATCAGCTTGTCCAGATGGGGCGTGTCGCCCAGGCCCGTCACGTGCGAAACCACCTTGGCACCGACACGGTTCAGGAAACCCAGGCCCTTGTTGCCGATGGCAACCGCCTCGGTGGACACGCCAGCGCCCTGCAGCTCACGCAGCTTGGACGTCACGACGCGCAGCACGTTGGTGTTCATGCCACCGCACAGGCCCTTGTCGGTCGTCACCACGATCACGCCGGCCGTCTTGGCATCGTTCACCTTCATGAACGGATGCACATATTCCGGATTGGCGTGGCCGAGGTTGGCTGCAATGTTGCGGATCTTCTCGCTGTAAGGGCGGGCAGCCCGCATCCGTTCCTGCGCCTTGCGCATTTTGGATGCAGCCACCATTTCCATGGCTTTGGTGATCTTCTTGGTGTTTTCCACCGATTTGATCTTGCCGCGTATTTCCTTGCCTGCTGCCATGATGGATCCTCGTCCGGTTTAAGCGAACGACTTCTTGAACGCGGCGATGGCAGCGGTCAATTCGGCTTCTGCGTCCTTGTCCATGGCCTTGGCCTGTTCCAGCTTGGCCAGCAGTGCGGCGTGGCTGGTCTTCAGGAACTGGTGCAGGCCGTGTTCGAAGTCGAGAACCTTCTTGACGTCGATGTCGTCCATGAAGCCCTTGTTCACAGCGAACAGCGTGGAAGCCATCAGCGAGATGGACAGCGGGCTGTACTGTGCCTGCTTGAGCAGTTCGGTCACGCGGGCACCGCGGTCCAGCTGCTTGCGGGTGGCTTCGTCCAGGTCGGAAGCGAACTGTGCGAACGCAGCCAGTTCACGGTACTGGGCCAGGTCGGTACGGATACCGCCGGACAGGTTCTTCACCAGCTTGGTCTGGGCAGCACCACCGACGCGCGACACCGAGATACCGGCGTTGATGGCGGGGCGGATACCGGCGTTGAACAGGCTGGTTTCCAGGAAGATCTGGCCGTCCGTGATCGAGATCACGTTGGTAGGCACGAAAGCGGACACGTCGCCGGCTTGCGTTTCGATGATCGGCAGTGCGGTCAGCGAACCGGTCTTGCCCTTGACTTCACCCTTGGTGAAGGCTTCGACGTAGTCGGCGTTCACGCGGGCTGCGCGCTCGAGCAAACGGCTGTGGAGATAGAACACGTCGCCAGGGTAGGCTTCGCGGCCTGGTGGGCGGCGCAGCAGCAGCGACACCTGGCGGTAGGCAACAGCCTGCTTGGACAGGTCGTCATACACGATCAGGGCGTCTTCGCCACGGTCGCGGAAGTACTCGCCCATCGTGCAGCCCGAGTAGGCCGACACGTACTGCATGGCGGCCGATTCGGAGGCCGATGCGGCCACGACGATCGTGTATTCCATGGCGCCGGCTTGTTCCAGCGCGCGCACCACGTTCTTGATCGACGAAGCCTTCTGGCCGATGGCGACGTAGATGCAGGTCACGCCCTGGCCCTTCTGGGCGATGATGGCGTCGATGGCCACGGCGGTCTTGCCGGTCTGGCGGTCGCCGATGATCAGCTCGCGCTGGCCACGGCCCACGGGCACCATCGAGTCGATGGACTTCAGGCCGGTCTGCAGGGGCTGGTCCACCGATTTACGGGCGATCACGCCCGGCGCGACCTTTTCGATCACGTCGGTGAGCTTGGCGTTGATGGGACCCTTGCCGTCGATCGGCTGGCCCAGGGCGTTCACCACGCGGCCGATCAGCTCGGGGCCGACCGGCACTTCCAGAATGCGGCCCGTGCACTTGACGGTGTCGCCTTCGGAGATGTGTTCGTACTCACCCAGAATCACGGCGCCGACAGAGTCGCGCTCGAGGTTCAGGGCCAGGCCGTAGGAGGGCTGGCCGTCCTTGGTGGCGGGGAACTCAAGCATTTCGCCCTGCATCACGTCCGACAGGCCGTGAACGCGCACGATACCGTCGGACACGGACACCACGGTACCCTGGTTGCGGATATCGCTGCTGGCGGCCAGACCTTCGATGCGGCTCTTGATGAGTTCAGAAATTTCTGCGGGATTGAGTTGCATGACTCTTTCCTTCTTTCTTTGGTTCGCTGTCCTCGCCGCGCGTTACGCGGTGAGGGCCGCTTTCATTTGTTCAAGACGGGCCTTGACCGAAGTGTCCAGCACCTCGTCACCCACCACTACGCGAATGCCACCGATCAGGGATTCATCCAGCTGAACGGTGAGATTGAGCTTGCGGCCAAAGCGCTTTTCCAGCGCAGCGTTGACCTCAGCCAATGCTGCTGCGTCCATCGGAAAGGCGCTGTGCACCACGGCATCCGAAGAGCCGCTGCGGCGATTCACGAGGGCACGGAACTGCGCGGCGACTTCCGGCAGCGCGTTGAGGCGCCCGTTGTCGATGACCGTGCGCAGGAAATTCTTGGCCGTGTCGGACAGCGCCGAACGCGCAACCCCCGTGACAACGGCAAACACCTGGTCTGCCGTCACCTTGGGGTTGTCCGCCAGCTGACGCAACTGGGGGTTGGCGGCAATGGCCGCCAGTTCATCGACCCAGGCAGCGGTGCTGGCCAGGTCCATGCCCGCACCCGCGGTAGCGGCCTTGAACAGGGCATCGGCGTAGGGGCGGGCAATGGTGGCGAGTTCAGCCATGTGTGTCCCCTTACAGCTCGGTCTTCAGGCGGTTGAGCAGGTCGGCGTGAACGCCGGCATTGACTTCCTTGCGGAGAATCTGCTCAGCACCCTTGACGGCCAGCGCAGCCACCTGCTCGCGCAGGGCTTCGCGGGCTTGCACCGTTTGCTGTTCGGCTTCGGCACGGGCGGAAGCAACGATCTTGTTGCCTTCTTCCGTGGCGCGTGCCTTGGCTTCTTCGATGATGGCCTGGGCACGTCGGTCGGCGTCCGCAAGACGCGAGGCCGTTTCGTTGCGTGCCTGTGACAGTTCCTTCTCGACGCGCTGGTTGGCAGCGGTCAGTTCGGACTTGGCACGGTCGGCAGCAGCGAGGCCTTCGGCGATTTTCTGGGCTCGTTCATCCAACGCCTTCGCGATCGGGGGCCACACGAATTTCATCGTGAACCACACCAGGATCAGGAAGACGATGGCCTGAATGAACAGGGTCGCGTTGATACTCACGGCAACACCTTTCTAGAGTGGCGTTGAGTGGGAATTACTTGGGCAGGTTGACCAAGAACGTGGAGACGAAGGGGTTGGCGAATGCGAACAGCAGGGCGATGGCCACGCCGATCAGGAAAGCAGCGTCGATCAGACCGGCCAAGATGAACATCTTGGTTTGCAGTTCGTTGATCAGCTCAGGCTGACGTGCCGACGATTCGAGGAACTTGCCACCCATCAGTGCGATACCGATGGAAGCGCCGATAGCGCCCAGACCAACGATCAGACCACAAGCCAGAGCGACGAGACCGAGAATGTTTTCCATGATGACTCCTGAGTTAAAAAAGAAAGGTTGAAAAGGAAAGAGAAACGAAAGGGAACCGTTAGTGCGCGTTGTGCGCCTGACCGAGGTAGATCAGCGCAAGCATCATGAAGATGAAGGCTTGCAGCGAGATCACCAGAATGTGGAACAGCGTCCAGATGGTGCCAGCGATGACGTGGCCCACAGGCAGCAGCACACCCGACAGCGACAGTGCAGCCGCGCCACCCATCAGGGCGATCAGCATGAACACCAGTTCGCCAGCGTACATGTTGCCGAACAACCGCATGCCATGCGACACGGTGTTGGCGACATATTCAATGACCTGCATGAGCAGGTTCACCACGCCCAGGATCAGGGCGAAGATGGGATTCTTGCTGGTGCCGAACGGGGCCGACACGAGTTCGTGCGCCCAGCCGCCAGCGCCCTTGATCTTGACGCTATACCAGAAGCGCAGCACCAGGATGGCGAACGCCAGGCCCAGGGTGGTGGACAGGTCGGCCGTGGGCACGACGCGCAGGTAGGCGTGGTGCGGGTCGTGGCCGGCGGCGCCATAGATCTGGGCCCAGATCGCGGGCAGCAGGTCCACGGGCAGCATGTCCATGAAGTTCATCAGGAAGATCCAGACGAACACCGTGAGGCCCAGGGGGGCGATGAACTTGCGGCTTTCGGCGTTGTGGATGTTGGCCTTGGCCTGGTTGTCCACCATCTCGACCAGCATCTCCACAGCCGCCTGGAAGCGGCCCGGCACGCCGGAGGTTGCCTTACGGGCAGCTGACCACAGGATCAAAAGAGTGAGGGCACCCAGAACCAAACCCACGATGATCGAGTCATAGTTGATGACCGTGAAGTCAACAATCTTGGTCTGGTTGATGTTTTGAAGATGCTGCAGGTGGTGAACGATGTATTCACTTGCAGTCGGAGCGTGCGCTTCTGCGGCCATCGGACAACTCTTCTCTCTATCAATCGGTTTTTCGGACACCGGGCCGCACCAACAGTGCCACCCAGTACGTTTTCATTGTGATCACCATGCCTACCAGCAGGGCAATCCAGTTCAGGCCCGCCACCAGCCGGGGTGCCGCTGCGAGCAGCGCCACCGTCAACACGATCTTGGCGATTTCCCAACCAAAGAACCCCACCATGGCGGCACGCGGATTGGAAGACGCCTTGTGGCGCAACACCCCCCGTGCAAACAAGCCAGCCGGAACCACCACCGCCAGAGCGCCATAAGCCGCAGACCAGCCCACCGACGCCCTGCCCGTCAGAAGCCAGGCCACCAGGGCCACCAGCATCCCGACCAGCGCCTGACCCGCCACCACCTTCCATACGGAGATGGGAGGATTGCGACTACGCCACTGTTCGGCCTCTTGGGCCGTCAGGGGCTTGAAGTCAGATTCTTCAGCCTCAGTTTCAGTCTCAGGCGCGATTGTTTTCATTGTTGAATGACGCCCGCGTTACAGACTGCAACTTTCACAAAGCCTCTAATTATAAGTAAAAACCCGTGGCGCTCGACAAAGACCCGCAACCCCGGTTCAAAACCGGTGCGCAAGCCTGCGCCGTTGTGGTGACGGGCCAACGGCTTTTTCCCTTTCCCTGCGGCCCCCGCGCACCGATCTGGCGCATGCCGCCCGGCGAGGGTTTTCACAACGGACACGCCGTTGAAGCACAATGGCAAAGCCCTGCCAGCTCCTGAAACCGAAGCACTTTCCGCCATGACATCCTCCAGCCTGCCGCCTGAAAACGGCCCCGACACACAGCCTAACGATCCCCGCAAGGACTCTCTGATCGAATACCCCTCCAGGTTCCCGATCAAGGTCATGGGTGCGAAGGTGGATGGCTTCGTGCATGCCGTGACGGAACTGGCCCGCCAGTTCGACCCGACCTTCGACGCTGGCACCATTGAACTGCGCGACAGCCGGGCCGGCAATTACCTCGGAGTTACCATCACCATCACCGCGACCAGCCGGGAGCAGCTCGACAATCTGTACCGCGCGCTGTCGTCGCACCCCATGGTGAAGGTGGTGCTGTAAGGCCCGCGCCCGCATCAGCCAGACAGAGATAGATAGAGATAGCACTCATGGCCATCGACCTTCGCGTGCTTGGCCGCGTGGACTATGCCGCCACGGTGCAGGCCATGCAGGACTACACGGCCACCCGCGCAGCCGAGACCGTGGATGCGCTATGGATATGCGAGCACGCGCCGCTGTACACCCAAGGGCTGGCCGGCAAAAGCGACCACCTCCTGCACCCCGGAGATATTCCTGTCGTTGCCACCAACCGGGGGGGCCAGGTCACTTTCCATGGCCCCGGCCAGGTCGTGGCCTATCCCCTGATCGACCTTCAGCGCGCGGGCTACTTCGTCAAGGAGTATGTGTACCGCGTGGAGGAAGCCGCGATCCGCACGCTGGCGCACTTTGGCGTCACGGGCCATCGCGTCGCCGGGGCCCCCGGCATCTACGTGCGCCTGGACGACCCGCACAGCCATGCACTGCTGCCGCAGCGCCCCCAGAAGCGCCCGGAGAACGGCGCCATCGCCGCGCCGGACTTCACGGGCCTGGGCAAGATCGCGGCCCTGGGCATCAAGGTCAGCCGGCACTGCACCTACCACGGCGTGGCGCTCAACGTGGCGATGGACCTGGAACCCTTTGAGCGCATCAACCCTTGCGGTTACGCAGGATTGCGAACGGTGGACCTTTCTACAATCGGGGTCCACACCACCTGGGAGGAAGCCGCACAGGTGCTGGGCCAGCAGCTCAGCATCCGGCTCGCGCCCTGAACCGCCTACACGCCATGAGCACCCCTGAAGTCGTCCGCGAAGCGCAATCCACAGAAGCCTACAACCCGCTGGCCAAGCAGAAGGCCGCGGCCAAGCTGTCGCGCATCCCCATCAAGGTGGAGCAGGGCGAGGTGCTCAAGAAGCCTGAGTGGATCCGGGTGAAAGCCGGCAGCCCGACAACGCGCTTCTATGAAATCAAGGAGATCCTGCGCGAGCACAAGCTGCACACGGTCTGTGAGGAAGCCTCCTGCCCCAACATCGGCGAATGCTTCGGCAAGGGCACGGCCACCTTCATGATCATGGGCGACAAATGCACGCGACGCTGCCCGTTCTGCGACGTGGGCCACGGCCGCCCCGATCCGCTGGACAAGGACGAGCCGCTGAACCTGGCCAAGACCATCGCCGCCCTCAAGCTCAAGTACGTGGTGATCACCAGCGTGGACCGCGACGACCTGCGCGACGGCGGCAGCGGCCACTTCGTGGAATGCATCCAGAACATCCGCGAACTGTCGCCCGCCACGCAGATCGAGATCCTGGTGCCCGACTTCCGGGGCCGCGACGACCGCGCGCTCGAGATCCTCAAGGCCGCGCCGCCCGACGTGATGAACCACAACCTGGAGACCGCGCCCCGCCTGTACAAGGAAGCGCGCCCCGGCTCCGACTACCAGTTCAGCCTGAACCTGCTCAAGAAGTTCAAGGCGCTGCACCCCAAGGTACCGACCAAGAGCGGCATCATGGTGGGCCTGGGCGAGACAGACGAAGAGATCCTGCAGGTGATGCGCGACATGCGCGCGCACGACATCGACATGCTGACCATCGGCCAGTACCTGTCGCCCAGTAACAGCCATCTGCCGGTGCGCCGCTACGTGCATCCCGACACCTTCAAGATGTTCGAGCAGGAGGCCTACAAGATGGGCTTCAGCCACGCTGCGGTGGGCGCCATGGTGCGCAGCAGCTACCACGCGGACCAGCAGGCGCACGCCGCGGGCGTCGCCGCCGCCTAGTCCGAACGCCTCGCGAAGCCAGGCGGCCGGGGCCTTCGCCCCGCCCCCTAGCGGGCAGCGGCGGGCCGGGACGCACCCGTGGGCTGCGCGGGCAGCGTGGCACGCGGGCGTGCCGGCGTATCGGCAACCGCCCTCGCCTTGTCCACGGCGATCGATACAGGGACTTCGGCGGGACACAGGTCGGCAGGGTCGATGCCACTGCGCTGCTGGCCCGCGTCTGCGGGCGAGGGCATGTCGGTCCGGCTCACATTCAACGCGGCCAGCAGCTGCCCCATCGCGCCCAGGGTCCGCGCCTGCGCCACCACCTGGTCGTAGCGCGCGTTGACATAGGCCCGGCTCGCCTGGAATGCCTCGTTCTGCGTGTCCAGCAAATCCAGCAGGGTGCGCTGCCCGAGATCGAATTGCTGGCGGTAGGCTTCCCGGGCCTTTTCCGTCGACAGGCGGTGCTGGTCCAGATAGGTCATCTGCTCCACCAGCCTCCGCGCATCATTGAACGCGATCGCCGTGGTCTGGCGCACGTCCCTGCAGGCCTTTTCCTTCAGCTCCCGGGCCTGGAACTTGTTCTCCACCGCCTGCTGCTCCCGCGCCTTGTCGGCACCGCCCCTGAAGAAGTTGTAGGTCAGCACCAGCTCCACGGTGCTGTCGCGCGAGCGCCCCTGCTCCCCGATGAGGTTGCGGTCCCACGACTGGCGGGCCCTGAAGTCGACCCGGGGCATGAAGCCGGCCTTCTGCGATGCAATGCCTGCCTCGCTGGCCAGCATGTTCTCGATGGCAGCGTTGATCGTGGGACTGTTGTTGAGCGCAAGGGCCACCACCTCGTCGGTCTTTTGCGGCAGCTGGGTGAGCCGAAAGCCTTCGGGCAAGGGCGGCAGCGCGGGCGGCGGCAGCTCGCCCACCAGCCGCTGGTAGCGGGCGCTGACATCGTGCAGGTTGGAGATTTCCGTCAGCAGATTCGACTCCGCCAGCGCGAGGCGGCCCGTCGCCTGTTCGAGATCGACGCGGCGCCCCACGCCCGCGGAAGTGCGCTCGTCAATCTGGTTGGTGGTCAGCTTGTGCTCCACATAGTTCTGCTTGGCCTGCTCCACCAGTTCGCGGTACCGCGCCACATCGGCATAGGCGCGCACCGCTTCCAGCGCCGCTGTCTCGGAGGCCTCCACCAGTTCGTAGTACCGCGTGAGCTTGGCGTGGCCGAGCCGCCGCACTTCGCTGCTGGTGAAGAAGCCATCGAACAGCATCTGGTTCAGCGTGAGCGCCGCGCCGGTATGGTGGTACGAGCCCGTGCTGCCGGAAGGCCGCACACGGTTCTCGCGGCCGGTGCTGGCCACCGCGTCCAGCTGGGGAAGGAAGCCGGCGCGCGCAACGCTTCGCTCTGAATCGGCTGCCCGGAAACCGAACCATCGCGCCTGGACGTCCGGGTTGCTCACCACCGCCTTTCGGGCTGCGTCCACAAGGCCTTCCGGGAGAGCTTGTGCGGATGCACTAGTGCTGACCACGACGGCCGCGGCGATCAGGGTAAGAGGAAGTTTCATGACAACTCCGAATCATTTGTGATGCAGAATTGAAACGTAGCATTTCGATTGAAACTCGCACAGTTTTTTTTTACAACTCTGCAACCACTGGTTGAATCCAGTTACTTCCGCGCAAGGTAGCCGCGTTTCGCGTGTTCCATGCATTTCCTGCAGCCACTTTTCCAGCACGCGCCCCGGGCCACCGCGCACTTCCGGGTGGTGCTGGCATTGGCCGTTGCAACCCTGCTGGGGGCCGTATTCAGCGCCCCTGACCTGGACAGGATTCAAGCCCTCGCCCTCCAGCGCCACGGCCCCAAGGGGGCCGAGCAGGTCAGCGCCTGGCGCGCCATGCTCAACGAGGGCCAGCACCTGAGCGAGGTGGACAAGCTCGCCCACGTCAACAGCTTCTTCAACCGCCGCATGCTGTTTGAAAGCGATGCGGTGGTCTGGCAGCAAAACGACTACTGGGCCACGCCGCTGGAGTTCATGGGGCGCGGCGCGGGCGACTGCGAAGACTTCTCCATCGCCAAATACATCACGCTGCTGCACATGGGCGTGCCCAACGACAGGCTGCGGATGATCTACGTGAGGGCCCGCATCGGCGGCCCCGGCAGCAGCAAGAGCGAAGCCCACATGGTCCTGGGCTACTAC
Source organism: Acidovorax sp. A79 (assembly GCF_041154505.1). Taxonomy (GTDB): domain Bacteria; phylum Pseudomonadota; class Gammaproteobacteria; order Burkholderiales; family Burkholderiaceae_C; genus Acidovorax. Next base: position 3,466,140 of record NZ_AP028672.1, on the reverse strand, counting down.
GCCCATCCGGCCGAAGAGCCGGTGGTGCTGGACAACCTGATCACGGCCATCCGCCCGGCCTCGTCCCGGCCGGACCTGTCCCCCGTGTTCAGCTTCAACAACGAAGGGCTGTGGGTGTCCGGCGCATCCACATCGTCGGCAGACCCGACGACGCGGCTGTCACGCTGGCGCGACGTACTCGAACGCATGCGGCAAGAGGGTTTCTGACCCCTGCACCAATCACCGGAGATAGCGACCATGTCACTCACCAAACAACTCTGGCTTGCCATCGGACTGGTCATGGCGCTGGCCTTTGGAGGCAGCATGCTCGTCAGCGTCCTGTCCGCGCGGCACTACCTGCAGCAGCAGCTGCAGATCAAGAACTTCGACAACGCCACGTCGCTGGCGCTGGCGCTTTCGCAGCTCGACAAGGACCCGGTCACGGTGGAGCTGCAGGTCGCCGCGCAGTTTGACGCTGGCCACTACCGCTTCATCCGCATCGCCTCGCCCACGGGCCAGACGCTCGTGCAGCGCACCTTCGACGGGCAGTTGGAAGGCGCGCCCGGCTGGTTCGCCCGGCTGATCCCGATCAGCGCGGAGCCTGGCAGGGCGCTGATCCAGGATGGATGGAAACAATATGGAACGCTGACCCTCGCAAGCCACGACCAGTACGCCTACCGCAGCCTCTGGAGCGGCACGCTGGAACTGCTGGCCTGGTTCGTCCTGGGCAGCCTTGTCGCGGGCGGCGCGGGAACCATCGCGGTGCGCCGCATCACGCGCCCCTTGCGCGATGTGGTCGCGCAGGCCGAGGCCATCGCGGAGCGGCGTTTCATCAAGATCACGGAGCCGCGGACACCCGAACTGCGCAGCGTGGCGCGGGGCATGAACGACATGGTCGCGCGCCTGCGGTCCATGTTCGGGGAGGAGGCGGCCCGCCTGGAAGGGCTGCGCAAGAAGGTCAACCGCGATGCAGTCACCGGCCTCTCCAGCCGCGAGTACTTCCTGTCGCACCTGCGCGAAGCCCTGGAAGGCGAGCAATTCCTCTCATCGGGCAGCCTGGTGATTGTCCGCCTGGCCAATCTGGAGAGGCTGAACGCGCAACTGGGCCATCAGCGGGTGGATGCCCTGCTCAAGCACCTGGGCTCCGTGCTCTACAAGAGCGGCGAGGGCAAGCCCGGCCAGCGCGCGGGGCGCCTCAACGGCGGTGAGTTCGGCGTCCTGTGCCCCTCCACGCCGTCCCCGTCCGAGGCCGCGCAGGATATCTTCGCGCGCCTGTCATCGCAATGGCTGCCCCACTGGTCTGCCACGGCCCCCGACCTGTTCCACATCTGCGCCGTGGGCTACCGGCGCCAGGAAACCCTGGGCGCGCTTTTCAGCAGGGCGGATGAGGCGCTGGCGCGGGCGCAATCCCTGGGCCCCAACAGCATGTTCGCCGACGAAGGCGAGCACCCCGCCGAGGCCCGGCCCGCCGAACAATGGCGCACGCTGCTGACCGAAGCCGTCACCGGTGGCAGGCTGCAGCTGGCCTTCTACCCCGTTGTCGACGGACGCGGCGAAGGCGCCATCCACCAGGAAGGCGTGATCCGCCTGGCGTCCGACGCCTCGGGCGCCCTGCTGTCCGCGGGCGACTTCATGCCGATGGCCGCGCACCTGAACCTCACGGCCCCCATCGACCTGCGCGTGGTGCGCCTGGCCATCGAGCACCTGCGCGGCACGGCCGGCGACATCGCGATCAACCTGTCGTCCGAGACCATCGCGGACTTCCACTTCCGCAACGAGCTGATGCAGTTGCTGCGCGCCTACCCCGACATCTGTCCACGCCTGCTTTTCGAGGTGCCGGAGTACGGGGTGTTCCGCGCCTTCGATGCGTTCAAGGAGCTTGCCCACACCCTGCAGCAACTCGGATGCCGCGTGGGCATCGAATACTTCGGCCAGCGGTTCACCGAAGGCAACAAACTCGCCGACCTGGGGCTGGACTACATCAAGGTGCATCCCAGCTACGTGCGCGGCATCGCGGGCAATCTGGGCAACCAGGAGTTTCTCAAGGGGCTGTGCAGCATCGCCCATGCCATTGGTATCCAGGTCATCGCGCTGGGGGTCGAATCGCGGGACGACCTGCCCCTGCTGGCCTCGCTGGGCTTTGATGGCGCCACAGGGCCGGGCATCCGTTGAGGCGTTCCGGCGGCGCCTGGCATCTTCCTTGCCATCCTCGCGCGCTGCCGCACGCAAGGGATGCCGCTCTGGCGCGGCGTCATGCGCCGCGGCGGCTCCGCGCGACATGAAGGGTCCGGTGCCAGCGAGGGCGAAGGCACTCTGCCGCCGGCCTCTTGCCTGTCATCAAAACAGATAGCTGCCACCGCTTGATCCACAAGCGGTGGCAGCCTTTTTCTTGCCCATCCACAACCCACGCACCCCAGGCCCCTTGCGCCTGGGGTGCGTGGCTCAGTCGTCGTTTGGCTTGGTCACCGTCGCCACATCGGGGGTCCCCAGGGCCAGGTCCACGGCCAGGGCCTCCGGCGTGGTGTCTTCCACCACCACGGTCTGGGACGCTCCGCCCGCCGCCGGTCCGTTGCTGTCCACCGCGATGTTCGTGTCGCCCGAGGCATCCGCCGCCAGAGGCAGGCTTGCGAGCAGGTCGCCACCGTCGTCCGTCAGCAGGTCCGCCACCTCGATCTTGTCGCCCTCCTCCAGGTCCTTGACGACATCCTTGTCGGTGCCGCCGGGGCTGCTGTCCGCGAGGTTGATCTCGATGGTGTCGTCGCCATCGCCGCCGGCCAGGATGTCGCTGCCAGGGCCCCCATCCAGCACATCGTCGCCGTCACCTCCCTGCACGGTGTCATTGCCCTCGCCAGCCTGCACGGTATCGTCGCCCGCGCTGCCCACGATGGTTTCCGGCGCATCGCCACCCTTGATGGCCAGCCCGCCCGCCGCCGCATCGGACAGCTCCACCTCGTCGCCATCGAGCGTGTTGCCGGTGTCGATGACGATCTTGACGTCGATCGGGTCCGCCAGCGTGTCGCCGTCGCCATCGACGATCACGGCCTGCAGGTCGATCCACATCTGGTCGGCATAGACAGGCGTCGTGACCGGAGGTGTCGTCACCGTCTCGGTGTAGGTCAGGGTGGCCGCATCGGTCACCCGGTAGTCCGTGCAATCTTCGGCGGTGAACTGGACGGTGTTGAATGTGGCCGAGCCCGCCGGATCCACCCTGACGGGCGTCTCCACGCTGGCGGTACCACCATTGGTGTTGCCGCCGCTGGCCGTGCCCTCCTGAACGATGGGCGATCCCACCACGGTCGTGGCGCCGCCGCTGCCGGTGTTCACCGCCGTGACCACGGCGGCTTCCTCCTTGCCCAGGTGGTCGAGCTTGAAGTCGGCGGAGGTCACGTTCAGGCGCGTGCCGTCGGCCTTGAAGAACTCGACCACCAGGCGCTCGCCCGCGCCGTCGCCGGCCTTCACGGCATCGCTCCTGTCGGAATCGCGCTCGCCCACCGAGCTGTCGTTGCCGATGAAGTTGTCGCCGACGCCAAAGCCCCCCCCGCCATTGCCGTTGCCCGTGGACGACCAGTTGACCTCGGGGTCGTTGGCCTGGTTGCCGTCGGTCTGCAGCGAGGTGTCGTCCTGGGTGACCTCCCACTTCCCGTTCTTCCACTGCACGGTGTTGGCCTTGGTCTCGTCCTTGTCGGCCGAGATCTGCATGTAGATGCCCGTGGCGGAGTCCACGTACCGCGCGCCCATTTCGCTGCCGCCAGCCGACGAGTGGGTATAGCTGCTGGGCTTGAACACATCATCGTTCTTGCTGTCGCCGAAGACCACGGTCTTCTCCACGGTCGTCGTGCTGCCGGGTGTGACCGTCTCGCCCACCTGCACCTTGTCGGCCACCGCCACCATGTTGGTGACGTAGCTGGTCGTGCCGTCGGCATTCACCACGCCGTTCACGGTGAACGCGGTCTTCAGCACACCGCCGTCGTCGTACACCGCCTTGATGCTGCCGTCGCTCGTGGCCTGGTAGAACACCTTGTTGCCGTCCACCGTCATCACGGTGGAATGCACATCGCCGCCCTGCAGGTACGACATGGAGACATACCGCACGGGGGACGTGCCCACGGTGGTGGCCGAGGTCGCCGTGAGGTTCACGTCCGCCCCCACCACGTCGGCACCCACGCGTGCGCCCAGGTCCGCCGTGACCTCGCCCACGCCGCTGTTGGCGACCAGGGTGTCCTGCGTACCGCCCACGTACACCGGCGCGTCGTCCTGGATCTTGATGTTGAAGCCCTGGACCTCGGTCTCGCCGTCCACCGTCTTCTGCGCCACCAGCTGCAGGTACAGGTTCTCCTCGCCGCTCTCGGTGTAGGCGTGGTCCACCTGGCCCTTGAGTTCCACCTTGTACTGGCCGCTGTCGTCGATGGTGGCCACGGCCACCGTGCGCACATCGGCGCCCGCGCCGGCCGTGCCGGTCAGGGTCTTGCCATCGGCCGACGTGCTCCAGCGCACCTCTTCGCCCGCCGAGGTGATCTTCTGCACCGGGGCCACCAGCGCGTAGGTGGCGCCCCCCATGCCCAGCGTGCCAGCCGTATCGGTGGTGTGCGGGCTGCTGTCCACGTTGCCCGTGGCCAGGCCGTCCTCGTACACCATGCCCAGGCCCTGCGTGCTCTGCTGGTGGCCGGTTTCGATGGTCAGCGTGGCGCTGTCGGTGTCGCCATCGCCGTCCTTCATCTGGTAGCTGAACGTGTCCGTCGTCTCGGGCGCCACGGCTTCCTCGAAGCTGACCGCCTTGACGAAGTAGTCCGAGCTGTCGCTGCCCTTGTCACCGGCGAGATAGTCCACGCCCGAGAACACCACGTTCTGGAAGGCGATGGGGTTGCCGTCGGCGCCCAGCACCTCGATCTCCACCTGGCCCTGGTGCACGGGGTCGCTGCCGTTCGCGCCGTTGTGGAACAGCGCGCCGCCGATCATGCCCTCGCCCACCTTGTTGCCGGCGGCGTCGAACGCCTCCCAGCGCCCGGTCTCGCCCTGGTTGCCCGTCTGGCCCGATTCGTTCTGGAACAGGTTGGAAATGTCCACCACGGCCCGCACGGCCATCGTGCCCAGGTCCACCGACAGGGCCTCCGTGCCCTGGCTGGGCGAGTAGCCCACCTGCTCGGGTGTGCTGGCGCCCACGTCGCCCGGCACGGGTTCGGTGGGGTCGTCCACGCCCGCGCCATTGCCCTGGCTGGTGACCACGGCGCCGCCGGTCTGCGCGGGCGTGGGGCTGGTGATCAGCTGCTCGCCCAGGTTCGTGGTGTAGGGCTTGCCGTAGTCGAAGGCATCGGTGCCGGCCGGCACGCCCGCGCCCCCTCCGAGCTGCACGGTGGTCTGGTGCCCGGTGTAGGTGTAGTCGCCATCGGACTCGATGGTGAGCGAGCCGTACTGGCCCGCCACCGTGGCGCTGCCACCGCTGGCCACGGCCGTGCCAGGCGTCCACACGGCGCCCTCTGCACCCGCGCGCACCTGCACGACCTCGGCCTTGGCGCCGTCCTGCATGCCCTCGTGCTGGTCCTTGCCGGCATCGCCCGAGGTGGTGCCCGCCCCCGTGAGCACGTTGCCGGTGGCGACCCAGTGGTCCACCACCCACTGCGTGCCATCCGTGTCGTCCTTCGCCACGGGGCCGTCGTCCGCGATGAACAGCATGCGGCCCAGGTCGATGCTCGCGTTGACATGGTCGCCATCGCCATCGGTGGCCGTGAGCTGCAGGCCGATCTTGCCCGCCAGCGCCGACTGCACCTCGTTGGAGTCGCCCGGCGTCGAATGCACCACCGTGCGCTGCTGGTCGAACGTGACCTCGCCCGTGGCGGCATCGACCGACAGCTGGAAGACCGTCTTTTCCACGCCGTCCACCGTCACGTAGCCGATGAGCGTGCCGCCGGGCCCGCTCTTGAGCAGCACATCGGCGGGCTGGCCGTTCGAGTACTGCGCGGTGTCCTTGAAGCCCGAGGGCGTGCCTTCACCACCGGTCAGGACCAGCCCATAGGCCTTGCCCTGCAGCGCGGCCGCACCGTCGGCGCCGTAGCTCACGGTGAAGCGCGTGGAGCCCACATCGGACTCCGCGTCGATGTTCAGGAAGCTGTCGTCCACCAGCAGCGGCATGGTGACGTTGAGCAGCACGTCGTTGTAGTCCAGGTCGCCGCCGCCCGCGATGTCCTCCCAGTTCTGATTGCCCGAGACAGGGCCCACCGCGAGGGTGTTCACATGGGACAGGCCGTCGAGATTGAGCGCGCTGTTGTCGAACAGTGCGGCCGCGCCCTGCCCGGCGAGCGGAGCGCCACCCGCGTGCGCGACCCACTGGCCGCCGCTGTCTTGCGAGAAGGTGACCGCCGTGTTGTTGCCCAGCGAACCATTGAGGCTGTCGCCATTGGGGATCATGAAGAAGCCGACCTGGCCGGGCAGCACGCCCGGCGGCAGGGTGACGCTGGTCACCGGCTGGTTCTTCACGTTGTCCCACACCACCGTGCCCGTGGTGGGCATGCCGCTGGCGTCCTTGATGTAGTAGCCCCAGGTGTTGTTGTAGCCCGCGTCGCTGCCCACCAGTTGCACGGTGATGCCCGGCACGGGCACGGGCTCCACCGTGGTGATGACGGGGATGTCGTCCTTCACGCTGGCGGCCAGCTCCACGCCGATGGCGTCGCCGTCACGGTCCTCGCCCACGATCTGCACGCGGCCCAGGTTCAGCGTGTCCTCGCCTTGCGCCGAGTGCATGAGCGCCCCCGTCACCGTGAGCGTGTATTCGCCATTGGCCTGGACCTCCAGCACGGCGGCCGCCCCCGTGGAACTACCTTGCGGCTGCCCGTCGGCATTGAAGTACACCTTGCCCCCCGTGCCCAGATCCACGTTCACGGTGGTGCCGCCGAACTGCAGGCCGGTGACCTTGCCGAAACCGTCGGCGCCCCACTTCACGGCGCCGGTCATCACCTGCACGCCGGTCGATGCCTCCAGCTGCGCGCCATGGGCCAGGTCGCTCGCATCCCGTTCGTCATTGCCGATCTTCGCGCCGCCACGCAGTGCGGACTCTTCCTCGAGCGTGGCGCTCAGCACCATGGCGGCGCCATCCACGAGCCTGGCGGTGGGGGCGTCGTCCTCCACCGTCACCTTGAGCGCCATGGTGTCCGTGAGGCCGGTGGACGGGTTGAGCGGGCGGTCGTTCGCGATGACGGTGAAGTTCAGTTCCTTCACATCGCCATCGGTGGCCGTGCCCGCGGGGGGCGGTGCATGGTCCACGGGGCCCAGCAGCACCACGCTGCTGGTGTAGCCGCTTTCATAGGTGCCCCCGATGGTCACCTTGATGATCTCGGTGCCGCCCACCTTGCCGATGAGTTCCGTGCCCGACGCGTTGGGGGTCCAGACGATGGGCGCACCGCCCGAGGTCAGCGCTGGCAGCAGGCTGCCCGTCGTATCGAAGCGCACGCCCACGGTGTCGCCGATGTCGGGGTCGGCCACACCGAAGCTGGCCGCATCCGTGGTGGTCTGGTCCGGGCTCTCGCGGTTGCCCGGCTCCAGCGCGTCTTCCTGCACGCTCACCGCGATCTGGTCGGCATTCGGCCCGGAATAGCGCGAGACCTCGTCGCCGTCCTTGTTGCCATCACCATCCTTGTCCACCCAGATCTCGGTCGTCTGGTCGTTGCCGGTCACGAATTCGGGCGCGTTGTTCACGCCCTGCACCGTCACGCGCACGTTGGCCACGTCGGTGTCGCCATCCGCATCCTTCATCTGGTAGTTGAAGCTGTCGGTGACCGAGGCGCCTTCGCCCAGCGCCATCGCCTTGAGGTCATTCAGCGCATAGGTGGCATCGCCATTGGCCGCGATCCTGAGCGTGCCCAGGGTGCCGTTGGCATCGAACGACGGGCCGTCCAGGTCGGTCGTGTTGCCCGACCTGTCGCCACCGGCGCGGTTGAACACCACCTCGGCATGGGCGCCATCCGCCTTGGCCTCGTACATGTCGTTGCCCAGCACATTGCCCACGGCATGCTCCGTGGTGCCCATGGTCCCCGCCGAGGCCGTGAGATTGGCGGCATCGTCCGCAGCCACCGGGCCCGTGTCCTGGAAGTTGATCTGCCGGCCGATGTCGTAGGTGGCGGTATTGGACTTGTCGCCATCGCCATCCTTGGCCTGCGCGGTGAGCTGGATCACGCCGCCGCCGATGTTGACGATCTCGTGCGGATCGTTGGTGGGGTGCACCACCGCGCGGTACTGCTCCACCGTCACCTGGCCGTTGTTGGCCGCGTCGCCCGCCACCGAGACCTTGAACACATTGGTCTGCACACCGCCGATGAGGATGTAGCCGACGGCCGCGCCGCCCTCCATCTTCACCAGAACGGCAGAGCCGGTCGCGGTGTCCTTCAGCGCCGACGCCTGGCCCTGCGCGCCGACGCTCAGGCCGAAGGTCTTGCTGCCGCTGGCCGCCGCGCCATCCGCGCCGAAGTGGAACTGGAAGCTGCCCGACAGCGCCTTGCCGTCGTTGTCCGAACTCGTTCCCAGATCGGCTTGCGCATCCTTGACCAGCAGCGGCACGTTCCAGTTCAGGTCCAGGTTGACGTCGTCGTAGTCCTTGTCCGAGCTGCCGGAGGTGATCTTGAGATCTTCCCAGTTGAAGTTGCCCCTGCTGTCCTGGCCGGCCGCCGTGCCCGACGGGGTTTGCTGCAGGTGGGACTGCCCGTCGCTGTTGAGCGCCTGGTCGGAGAAGTAGATGGGTGCCCCCTCGCCCGCGAGCGGCGATCCGCCGGCGAACGCCGTCCACTTCCCGCCCACGAGCTGGAACGACACCGCCTGGGCGTCGCCCAGCGCGCCGTTCTGGCTGTCGCCGTTGGGGATGATGAAGAAACCGATCTGGTCGGCCGTCACGCCCGTGGGCAGCGACACGGTCATGCCGCCTTCGGTCTTGACGTTGTCCCACAGCACGAACCCGCCCCTGGAGGTGTCGATGGAACCATCCGGGTTCTTGAAGTAATAGCCGAAGCTGTTGTTGTAGCCGGCCTCGCCGCCCTTGTACTCCACCGTGAAGCTGTGCTCGGCGACCGGCACGGCGTCGGACACCGTCACGATGGGCACGTCGTCCTGGATGGAGGCGTTCAACTCCACGCCGATCCTGTCGCCATCGCCATCCTCGCCCACGAAGGTGATCCTGGGCAGGTTCAGCCAGTCTTCGCCCGCGCCTTTGTGGATGAGGTTGTCCAGCACCTCGAACCGGTAGGCGCCGTCCGCATCCACCGTCAGCACCGCCGCGCCGCTGGTGGCCCCGGGGGGCAGGGCCTTGCCGTTCTGGTCGAAGTACACGGTCACCACGCCGGCCACCGGGCTGTAGCTGTTCTCGGTGAAGATGCCCGTCTGCACCTTGACGCCCGTGATGCCGCCGAAGTCATCGGCGCCCCACTTCACGGCGCCCTGGAAGCCCGTGGCGTCGGTGTGGGCGTGGCTCAGTCCATCCGCCGTTTCGTTGTTGCCCAGCGTGCCGCCGCTGTGGGGCACCGACTCTTCCTCGACTTTCAGGCTGAGCTTGACGACACTGCCATTCTCCCTGGCGTGCTCGGGCACATCATCCTGGATCTTGGCGTAGAGATCCACGCCGATCCGGTCGCCGTCGCCATCAATGCCCACGAAGGTGAAGGTGCGCAGCATCAGGTTCTCGCCCTGGCCCGGATCGTGGTCCAGCGGCCCGATGACCGTCAGGCGGTAGCCGCCCGTGGCGCCGTCGATGCGCAGTTCGACCGACCGGGGGGTTGTGGTGTCCCCATCTGCAATGGGCTGGCCCTCGCGGTCCAGGTACACGGTGGCAATGGTGTTGCCCACGGCATATTCCTGAGCGCCGACCTGGACGGCGGCCACGCCGCCGAACTGGTCTGCGCCCCAGCGCACCACCCCCGTCATGGACTGGGCACCCGTCGACGCGCTCAGCGAGCCCACGGGGATGATGGCCAGCCAGTCGAGCGACTCGTCATTGCCGATCACGCCGCCGTCGCCGTTGGAGGCGGATTCCTCCTCCAGCAGCGCGACCAGTGGCACCGGGATGCCCAGCAGCTTGACGTGCACGGGGATGTCGTCCTGCACCCGCGTTTCCAGCGCGACGGTGATGGCATCGCCGTCGCCATCTTCGCCGACGAGGCGCACGGTTTCGAGATTGAGCCAGTCCTCGCCCTGCACCACGGTGCCGCCCGCGGCGTGGTTCATGGTGGCAAGCACCGTGAGCGTGTAGCTGCCCGTGGCCTCGACCACCAGGCTGGCGGCGGCCCCGTCGGGCTGCGCTCCACCGGGGCCCGAGGGAATCACTTCGCCGTTGGCATTGAACCAGACCGCCTGGCCAACAGGAACGTTGGTCGCGCCTTCACCGCTGCCCACGCGCACGCCCGTGAGCTTGCCAAAGCCATCGGCGCCCCAGTTGATCGCGCCATTGATCTGGGTCAGGCCTCCACTGTCGACGGATGTGAGCGGAAGGTCGTTCTCGTCGTTGCCTATCGTGTGTCCGCCCTCCATGGCGGACTCTTCTTCGGCCTGCAGCGAGAGGACGCGCTCCACGGGTTCCCCGGGGCCCTCGCCCTGCCCGGGGGCCTCGTCATAGCGGTGGACCGGCACGTCGTCGCCAAACAGCAGGCGCCCGCCCAGGTCCAGCTCGGCCGCCACGGTATCGTCGTCGTTGTCGGTGGCCTCCAGCACCACGCTGAGAACCCCGGTTCCCAGCGCCTGCAGCTCGTCGCCGCCGCCGTCCACGCCATCGGGCGCGGCATGCCGGATGGCCCCGGTCTGCGTCATCACCACGGCACCGGTCTGCGGGTCGATCTGCAGCGTCAGGATCACGTTGCCGCTGCCGTCGCGTCCCACCACCACGGAGGGGTCCTCGGTCGTGCTCAGCACGATCTCTGTGTTGGTGCCGGTGGCGTAGAGCCCCGTGGCTCCGCCATTGCCGATCTGGAATGCGAAGGCATAGCCGTCGCGCACGGCAGGGCCTTCTCCCTCGCTGCCGCCAGGCAGCAGCTTGGGGCCGTCCGCCCCGAAGGACACCACAAAGGCCGTGCCGTTGAAGGTGTTGCTGTCCGTGTCCGAGTCCACGGCGTCCGGGTTGTTCTCCGTGCCCTCGTACCCCGTGTTGGTGGCCTGGTTGACGCCGCGGTCCGACGTCGTCAGCGTGGGCGCGTCCTCGGTGCTGGTCGTGATCACGGGGATGTCGTCCTGCACCGACATGTTCACCTCGGCGGTGAACTCCCCGCCCTCTCCGGTGACGCCGTTGAAGGTGATCAGCGGCAGCGCCAGGAAGTTCTCACCGTCTCCGGGCGCGTGGTGCAGGGGCCCCACGACCGCCAGCGTGAAGCTGCCGTCCGGCAGGATCACCAACAGCACCGCGGGCTGGGCGCTGCTGTCTCCCTGGGGAATGGGCTGCCCCAGGGCATCGAAGTAAATCGTCACGCCGCCCGGCGGCACCGGCACGCCGGCATAGCCGGGCAAGGTGACGGAGAAGATCGAGCCGCCGCCCAGGTCGAAGTTTCCGTTGCGCACGCTGGACAGGCCATCGTCCTCGTCGTTTCCGATGACACCGTTGCCCCCCGAGCTGTTGCCCTGGTTGCCGCCCGCTGAAGCCACGGACTCTTCCTCCAGCGTCACATTCAGGTTGACCCGCACGGGCCCCGGTGGCGGAGGTGGCGGTGGCGCAGGAGGGGGTGGGCCGGGAGGGCCGGGTGGGGGCGGAGCCGGCGGAGGAGGAGGTGCGGGCACCGGGGGAGTGGGTGGCGCAGGGGGAGGAGGCGCTGGCACCGGCGGGGGCGGCGGAGCCACGGGCGGGGGCGGCGCCGGCGTGGGGGCCGCGTCGACGGTGAGCACCGCCAATGGATTGAAGTCGATGTCGGGCGCCGATTGCGGTGTGAAGCTGTATTGGTAGGCCAGCGGGTCCACCCCCTCGAAGATGCGCAGCAGCTGCACGAAGCTGCTGCCCTCGCCTTCGCCCCCGGCACCGCCGCCCAGGCCGGCGGCCGTGGCGTCCAGCTGCTCGTTGAGGTCGCCCCCACGCTGCAGCGCCTGGATGACCGTGTCGATGGTGCCCTGCCCGACGCTGGCCTCCTGGGCGGTGGCGCGTTCAGCGGTCTGCGTGACGCTGTCATCGATCTTGACGCTTTGCGCGGGCGCCACGGCCAGCGTCTGGCCGTCGTCCAGCAGCAGTTCCACCCGGCCTCCTGCCGTGGTCTGGACGATTTCACCCTTTTGCAAGGCGTCTCCGGCCTTGAGGGGACGGCGATGGCCATCGGCATCGACCGCGAAAGCGGTGCCGGTGACGGCAACCACGGTGGCGATTTGGGACATGGGCTGGCTCCGGTAAACCCCTACGCCCTGCGCAGCGGCAGGAAGTAACGGCATGTGACTGATGTCAGTGAAGGCTACTGACGCCGCCCCGTATCCACTATTGGACTTAAGTCCACTTTTGGGCCCGCCGGCCCCGGAAACTCAAATAGTTTCGTTGCCCGAATCGTCACCCAATAGATCCAGGCTATTGCTCAGGCGGGCCCGGGTCTCCTTGCGCTCCAGGAGCTTGTTCTGCGCGGCCAGCGGCAGGTCGGTGAAGCGGATCACGCCGCGCACGATGAGCAGATCTATCAGGTCCTCGGTCACCCGGGCCAGCCCGGCGTCGGAGGAGCTCAGCGGATTGCCGTGGGGCGGCAGGCTCTTGTCAGGCATGGGATGCGGGCCCCTGTGCAACCTGCAGGCCCTGGTTCATGCGCAGCACGAGCTGCACCCGGTCGCGCACGCCGAGCTTCTCGAAGGTGGCCCCCAGGTGCGCCTTGACGGTGCGCTCCGAGATGAACAGCCGGTCCGCGATCTCCTTGTTGGACAACCCCTGCGCCACCGCGCGCGCGACCTCCAGCTCCCGCGAGGACAGCCGCAGCTGCAGGTCCTGGTGCGCCTGTGGCACGGCGTGCGGCGCCGTCAGGCCCGCGGTGGCGGCGGCCAGGCGCGACACCAGTGCCCGGCCCACCCACAGGCCGCCGTGCTGCACCACCAGCGCCACTTCCTGCAGCATCTCGGGCACGGCAAACAGGTGGCAATAGGCGCGAGCGCCTTCGTTGATGGCCTTCAGGCCTTCGCGGTCGTCCGGCACGCCGGTGGCCACCACCACGCGCGCGCGCTTGTCCGACTGGACCAGTTCGCCCAGCAGCGCCGGCCACTCGGGGTACTCGGTGCTCAGCCACACGATGGCCGAACGCCCCCCGCCGCCGCCGCGCAGCGCGGCCACCATGGCGGGCCACTGCGCCTTGTCGATGCGCGTGCCGTGCGGGAATGCGGCCCCCCAGCGGTCCAGGGACTGCGGCACATCGCTGGCCAGGTAGTGGTTCATCGCATTCACCTCTCGGACAAGGCGTTCGCCTTGGCGCGCAGCACCGGCTTGAGCAGGTAGGCCAGCACGGTCTTCTTGCCCGTGAGGATGTCCACCTGCGCCACCATGCCGGGGATGATGGGCAGGTTCGCCCCCAGGCTGGCCTTGCGCGTGCGCACGCGCACCAGGTAGTTGGCGTTGCCTTTTTCATCGACCACGGAGTCCGCGCTGATGTTCACCACCTCGGCCACGAGGCCGCCATAGATCGAGAAGTCGTAGGCCGTGAACTTGACCATGGCCTCCTGCCCCGGGTGCAGGAAGGCGATGTCGCGCGGGCTGACCTGCGCCTCCAGGATGAGCGCATCGTCCAGCGGCACGATCTCCACCACCTCCTTGCCCGGCTGCACCACGCCGCCCACGGTGTTGACCAGGAGGCGCTTGACGGTGCCCCGCACCGGCGAGCGGATGTCCGCGTGCTTGACCTTGTCGGCCAGCGCCCGACCGCCTTCGGAAAGGCTTGAGAGCTTGCTCATGGTCTCCGACAGCTCGGCGCTCATCTGGTTGCGGGCCGTGAGCTGCACCTCCTCGATGCGCCGCGAGGCCTCCTGGATCGCGGCCTGCACGCGGGAGATCTGCGCATCCGCCTGCTCGCGGTCGCCGCGCAGGCGCGCCACCTCGCGGTCCAGCCGCAGCACCTCCACCTCGGACACCGCGCCCGTGGCCACCATGGGCCGCGTGGCGTTCAGCTCCTTGAGCATCAACTCCAGGCCACGCTCGGCCTGCTCCTTGCGGGCACGCACCTCATTGAGCTCCTGCTGGCGCTGCAGGAGCTGGTTCTGCGAGATGGACACCTGCGCGCTGATCTCCTCGCGCCGCGAGCGGTACAGGCGCATCTCCTGCGCAACGATGTCCGGCGCGTCCCGCAGGAGGTCCGGCGGAGGAATGAATGTGCCGCCCTGCGTCAGTGCCTGCAGGCGCAGGGCCTTGGCCTGCAGCGCGAGCAGGCTCGCCCGGCTTTCCAGCATGTTCGACATGAACCGGGTGGAGTCCACGCGCAGCAGCAACTGGCCCGCTTCGACGATCTGCCCCTCCCGCACCGGCAGCACTTCCACGACGCCGCCATCCACGCTCTGGATGACCTGCACCTGGCTCGTGGGCACCACCTTGCCGTCGCCCCGCGTGACTTCGTCGAGCTCCGCATACGCGGCCCAGAGCACCAGCAGCAGCAGAAAGAGCACCGCCAGGCGCAGCAGGACCCGGGCGCGCAGGGGCTCCTGCTGCAGCCGCGCCCAGTCGGCATCGTCCGCCCAGTCCAGCGTGTCGGCCGCGCCCGTGGGCGTCAGGCGCCGGACCATGCGCCCGAAGACGGATTCGCTGGCCGCCCCGCCCGTCCTGACGGCACGGCCGATCTGCTCGAAGGCTTTCTCGTTGAGTTCGGCCATCTCACACCGCCTTTCCGATGCGGCCCTGGCGCAGGGCCTGCACCACCTGCTCCTTGGGGCCATCGGCCACGATGCGGCCCGCGTCCATCACGATGATGCGATCCACCAGGGCCAGCAGCGAGGTCCTGTGGCTGATGAGCACCAGCGTGCGCCCCTTCGAGAAATCGGCCAGCCTGCGCTTGATGTCCTCCTCGCTGGAATGGTCCATGGACGAGGTGGGTTCGTCCAGCAGCAGCACCACGGGATCGTTGATGACGGCGCGCGCGATGGACACGCCCTGCCGCTGCCCGCCCGACAGCGACTCGCCCCGCTCCCCCACCAGCATGTCGAAGCCCTGCGGGTGCGCATTCACGAGCGGCAGGATGCCGCCGATCTCGGCCGCCCGCACCACGGCCGCGTCGTCGGCCAGCGGGGCGCCCAGCGTGATGTTCTCGCGCAGCGAGCCATAGAAAAGCACCACGTCCTGCTGCACGTAGCCCACCTGGCGGCGCAGCTCGGCGGGGTCCAGCTGGCGCTGGTCGATGCCGTCGATGAGCACCGCGCCCGAGGTCGGCCGGTACAGCCCCAGCATCAGCTTTTGCAGCGTGGTCTTGCCCGAGCCGATGCGCCCGAGGATGGCCACCCGCTCGCCGGGCTTGATGGACAGCGTCACGTTGCGCAGCGAGGCCGTCTGCTGGCCCGGGTAGGTGAAGCCGACATCCCTGAACTCGATCGCGCCCTGCAGCCGCCCCCGGCTGATGAAGCTGGCGCCCTCGGGGCGGTCCACCTCGCGCTTCATCATCTCGTTGAGCGAGGTCAGGGCCGTCGATGCCGTGTGGTACTGCACGAGCAGGCCCGCCACCTGCCCCACCGGCGCCATGGCCCGCGACGCGAGCATGGTGCATGCGATCAGCCCCCCCATGGTGAGCTGGCGCTCGCCGATCATGTGCACGCCCACGATCACGATCACCAGGTTGATGAGCTGCTGCAGGAAGGCCGAGGTGTTGCTGGCC
Organism: Acidovorax sp. A79; assembly: GCF_041154505.1. GTDB lineage: Bacteria > Pseudomonadota > Gammaproteobacteria > Burkholderiales > Burkholderiaceae_C > Acidovorax. The sequence continues at coordinate 3,450,403 of NZ_AP028672.1, read as the reverse complement.
GTGGCCGACAGAAGGCGCAGCTGCACGCCCACGCGGGCCAGCAGCGCCGTGCTGCGCTCCCACTTGCGCTGCAGGGGCGCCTCCGCGCCCAGCGCCTTCACGGTCTCGAAGCCCACCAGCGCCTCCACCAGCGTGGCATTGCGCTGCGCGCCCGCGCGGTAGGTGGTTTCGGACAGCGCGTGCATGCGCCCCTGCACGGCCAGGGCGTAGAGCAGCATCACCGCCGCGCCGCACAGCAGCGGGATCAGCATCGGCCACGAGATCCAGCCGATCACCACGATGAAGATCAGGCCGAACGGCAGGTCGATGAACGCCACGACGGAGGCCGAGCTGATGAAGTCCCGCACCGACTCGAACGAGCGCAGGTTCGACGCGAACGAGCCCGCCGAGGCCGGCCGCTGCTCCATGCGCGTGCCCAGCACCTTTTCCATGATGTAGGCCGACAGCTTCACGTCGGCACGGCTGCTGGCCAGGTCCACGAAGCGCCCGCGCAGCGTGCGCAGCACCAGGTCGCCCACGAGCATGATGGACAGCCCCAGCGCCAGCACCCACAGGGTGTCGATGGCGTTGTTGGGCACCACCCGGTCATAGACATTCATCGTGAAGATGGGCATGCCCAGGGCGAACAGGTTGGCCAGGAAGGCGGCCATGAGCACGTCGCGGTACAGCCCGTGGTTTTCGGCCAGCACGGTCCAGAACCAGTGCCCATGGCGGCCCGCCCTGACCTGCGGGGCACGCGCATCGAAACGCTGGGAAGGGCGCACATACACCGTGGTGCCCAGGTAGTCCGCCTCCAGCGCCGCGCGCGACACCTGGATGGGCGCGTCCCCCAGTTCGGGCAGCACGACACGCGCTTCGCTGCGGCCGTCGCTCCAGCCCAGGAGCACGCACGCGCGCTCGCCCTGCAGCAGCAGGACCGCCGGGAGCAAGGCGTCCTTGACGCGGGTCAGCGGCTCCCGCACGAGACGGCTGCTCATGTGCGCGCGCTGGGCCGCACGGGCAAAGAGGCCGGGGGTCAGCCGGTGGTTTTCAGCAGGCAACCCGGCCATCACCGCCTCGGGCGTCGAAGGCAGGCCGTGGGCCTTGGCAACAATGAGCAGGCACGCCAACAGCTCGTCGGAACCGCTGCCTGAAAGTTCTGCAGGCTGCGCCAAGCCCGCACTTGAAACCATATGAATTCCTTGTTGCCACTTGTTGAAATTCACTCTAGCAACATAAATTCAAAGCGCGAAGGAAAAAATCGCCACCCCGGCGCGCGCCCGCCCGGCTGGTGGTCCGTGTGCGGTTGCAGCAAAATCCACGGTGCACATGCCCTCCTCCGAACAGCTTTCGCTGCGCCGCTACGGTGCTTCTCCCGGCAGCCACAGCCATGACCACTTCCAGGTCCTGCTGGGGCTGTCCGGCGCCCTCGACCTCGAAGTCGAGGGGCGCGGCGTGCGCGTCAGCCCCGGCGGGGGGTGCGTGATCGCCCCGGGCGACCGCCATGACTTCGAGTCGGCGCGCGGCAGCCTGTGCCTGGTGCTCGACAGTGCGCAGCCCGGATGGGCGCGCTGCCTGCGGCCGCACGGCCAGGGCGCCAGCGCGCCCCCCGCCGAGGCCCTGCCGCTGGCGCACTACCTGGCGGGCGCACTGCAGCAAGGCCGCCCCCTGGCGCAGGCCCACGGCCCGGCGCTGTTGCTGGAGGCGTGGCTGGCAGGCTCCGGCCCCCGCGCCTGGCCCCCCGGCCTGGCACCCTCGCGCCAGCGGCCGATCGACTGGGCCGCGCTGCGGCAGTGGGCCGCGCAGCAGTGGGACGGGGCGCTCTCGGTCGCCGACCTGGCCGCGCGCGTGCACCTGAGCCCCAGCCAGTTCGCGGCCCGCTGCCGCGACGAGCAGGGCCTGGGCCCCATGGCCTGGCTGCGCGGCCAGCGGCTGGCACAGGCCCGGCTGCTGCGCGGCGGCGGGATGGCCGTGGCCGAAGTGGCGCAGCGCACGGGCTACCGTTCACCCTCGGCGCTGACCGCGGCGCTGCGGCGCCAGGCGGGCGCGGCGGGGAGCCCGGGCCCCGGTGAATGAACCGGCGAATGGGTGAGTGAGCAAATGAATGGATGCATGGATCGGTGAGGGAATGACCGGTGCGGCGCCGCCGCACCGCCGCTGCGCGACGAGCTGCCGCCGTTGCGCGACGATGCGGGCCGCCGCTCGCGCATACAGTCAAGCCCATGCAAGCCAATCTCTATGCCCTCGGTGCCATCGCCCTGTGGGCCTCGCTCGCCTCGCTGGGCGTGTCGCTCACCCACATTCCGCCGTTCCTGCTCACGGGCATCGCGCTCATCATCGGCAGCGTGCCGGCCTGGCCCTTCGTGCTGCGCGATCCGTCGCAGTGGCGCATTCCGGCGCGCACGCTGGCGCTGGGGGTGTACGGCCTGTTCGCCTACCACTTCCTGCTGTTCATCGCGCTGCGCCACGCGCCGCCGGTCGAGGCCAACCTGGTCAACTACCTGTGGCCGCTGTTCATCGTCGTGCTCTCGCCCGTGGTGCTGCCCGGCGTGTCGCTGCGCACGCCGCATGTGCTGGCGGCACTGCTGGGCTTTGGCGGGGCCGCCATCGCCATCGCGGGCGGGCGCGCGCTGAGCGGCACCCTCGCCTGGGGCTACCTGCCGGCGCTGGCGGCGGCCTTCATCTGGGCCACCTATTCGCTCATGACCAAGCGGGTGGCGGCGTTCCCCACCACCGCCATCGGCCTGTTCGGGCTGGTGTCGGGCGTGCTGTCGCTGCTGTGCCACGCGCTGCTGGAGCCCGCCGTGGCGCTGCAGCCGCGCGACTGGGCGCTGCTGGCCGTGCTGGGCCTGGGCCCGCTGGGCGCCTCGTTCTTTCTATGGGACAAGGCACTCAAGCTGGGCGACGCGCGGCACATCGGCATCCTGAGCTACGTCACGCCGCTGGCGTCCACCGCGCTGCTGATCGCGGTGAGCGGCCGCCCGTTCACCTGGAGCATCGCGCTGGCCACGGTGATGATCATCGGCGCGGCCGTGATGGGCATGCGGGCGCGCTGATTCAATCAAAATGGCCCAGGCGCTTGCCCATCAAGCGCTGATAGCTATTTATCCGATAGCAAACCCGATCCTCGCATGGACACCCTCCCCATCCCCGGCACGGCGGGCTATGGCACGCACGCCGCCGCGCTGGCGGCGCAGTATGAAAGCATCGCGTTCGCCGATGTGCACCGCAGCACGCTGCACCTGTTCCCGCGCGCGCCCAGCCGGGTGCTCGACATCGGCGCGGGCTCGGGACGGGACGCTGCCGCGCTGGTGCGCGCGGGCCACCATGTGGTGGCCGCCGAGCCCACGGCGGCCTTGCGGCAGGAGGGGCAGCGCATCCACGCGGGGCTGCCCATCGAGTGGGTGGACGACCACCTGCCCGCGCTCACCGGCCTGCGGGGCCGCCAGTTCGACCTGGTGCTGCTGACCGCCGTGTGGATGCATCTGGACGCCGCGGAACGCGCCGCCGCCATGCGGGCCGTGGCGGACCTGCTCGCGCCGGGCGCGCTGGTGGTGATGTCGCTGCGCCATGGCCCCGTGCCCCGGGGGCGGCGCATGTTCGACGTGTCGATGCAGGAAACGGCGGCGCTGGGCGCACGGCACGGGCTGGCCACCGCGCACAGCGGAACGCGGGACGACGCCCAGGGGCGGCCGGACGTGCGCTGGAGCGTGCTGGCCCTGCGGCGGCCCGTGTGAATCTGCATCCAGCGGGCCTCCCGTGCTTGTCCGGCAAGCGCGGAGTGCTATCTATTCAGGAGCAATTCACGGCATGCGCGGGTCCGCGCGCTCCCGGCGCACGCGCAGGTAGAGCCAGCCGGTGATGGAGAGGTTCAGCAGGTTCCAGCCGATGCCGTTGAGAAAGGCGGCGTGGTAGCTTCCCGTGGCGTCGAATATCCAGCCGGAAAGCCAGCCGCCCAGCGCCATGCCGACGAGCGTGGCCATGATGACGCCCCCCACCCGCACGCTCGCCTGGCCGGGCGGGAAGTACTCGCGCACGATGATGGCGTAGGTGGGCACGATGCCGCCCTGGAACAGCCCGAATAGCCCCGAGATGACGTACAGCGGCACCAGGCCGTCGTAGGGAAGGAAAAGCACGAGGGCGATGCCCTGCAGCGCCGATCCCAGCAACAGGGTGCGGATGCCGCCGATGCGGTCGCAGATCAGCCCGAAGACCAGGCGGCTCACGATGCCGCAGGCCAGCATGAGCGACAGCATCTGGGCGCCCTGGGCGGCGCCGAAGCCCAGGTCCGTGCAGTAGGCCACGATGTGGACCTGCGGCATGGCCATGGCGACGCAGCACGCGATGCCTGCCAGGCACAGCAGCGCCATCGCGTGGTTCGGAGCCAGGCCGAAAGGGCGGGCACGGTCCGGCGCCGCCCGGTTCGCGCCCGCTGCCGCAGACGCCGGAATCGCGGGAGGGCGCTGGCGCATGCGCAGGGACAGCGCGAGCATACCCACGCCGCAGATGCTGCCCAGCACCATGTAGGTAGGCCGCCAGCCGATGGAGTCGACGCCGTATTGCACGATGGGCGGCCAGACCGCGCCCGCCACGTAGTTGCCGCTGGCGCACACCGCCACCGCGATGCCCCGCCGGCGATTCCACCAAAGCGCCGTATCGGCCAGCAAGGGCGCGAACGTCGCGGAGCCGCCAATGAACCCCATCACCGCGTGCGCCAAGCCGAAAGCCCAGATGCTGCCCGACAGGCTCGCCCCCATGAAGCCGCCAAACACCGCCAGGGCACCCAGCCAGAGCACGGGCATCAGGCCGTGGCGGTCCGCCAGCCGCCCTGTCCATAGCCCGCCCAGGCCCAGGCAGACCATCATCAGGGTATAGGGCAGCGAGGCGCTGGCGCGGCCGATTCCGAACTCGCTCTGCACCGCCGGAAGCACCACCGACACCACGTACATGCTGCTGTTCCCCAGCACGACGAGGCCCAGGGTCGCAAGAAGCCGCCGCAGGGCCTGGGGCGAGTCGATGAGGGACGGGTCTGCGTGGGCAAGCTGCATGGGAGGCATGGGTTTTTCTGGATGCAGCGCAGGCCATCAGAACGGGCGGGGAGAAGTGCATCCGCCGGCCTTGCAGGCTGGCGGACGCCGCGCTTCACTTTTCAAAAAAATCTGGCGAAACCGGCCCCTGGCGCCGGTCCATCAAGCGCAGAAAGCTATCAATTAAGGAGCATTTCAGCACCACCCTACGGCGCCAGCGCGGCCGCGGGTTCATCCCCCTCCAGCACCTGGCGCGCCCACGGCGCGAGCTTGCGCGTGTCGGCGCGCAGCACCTCCTGCTTGATGGCCAGGATCTGCGCGGGGTGCATGGAAAAGCTGCGCAGGCCCAGGCCCAGCAGCAGGCGCGTCATGGTCACGTCGCCGGCCGTTTCGCCGCACACGCAGACGCTCTTGCCCTGGCGTTCGCCCTCGGCGATCACATCGCCCACCAGGCGCAGCACGGCGGGGTGCAGCGGGTCGTACAGGTGCGCCACCGCCTCGTCCGCGCGGTCGATGGCCAGCGTGTACTGGATCAGGTCGTTGGTGCCGATGGAGAGGAAATCGAAATACCGCAGGAAGGTGCGCACCATGAGCGCCGCCGCAGGCACCTCGATCATCGCGCCCAGCTGCACCGGGCCGTAGGGCACGCCGCGCGCATCCAGCTCGGCGCGGGCCAGGTCCACCTGCGCGATGGTCTGCTGGATCTCGTGCGTGTGCGCCAGCATCGGGAACAGCAGGTTGACCTTGCCATGCGCCGCCGCGCGCAGCACGGCGCGCAGCTGGGTGCGGAACATGGCCGGGTCGGCCAGGCTCCAGCGGATGGCGCGCAGGCCCAGGGCCGGGTTCAGGTAGCTGTCCTTGTGGCTCTTGTGGTCCAGCGGCTTGTCGGCGCCCACGTCGATGGTGCGGATGGTGACGGGCAGGCCCTGCATGCCGTCGATGGCTTCGCAGTAGGCGCGGTACTGCTCGTCCTCGCCGGGCAGGTTGCCGCTCTTGCCCATGAACAGGAACTCGCTGCGGAACAGGCCCACGCCCACGGCGCCGGCGCGCACGGCGGCGGCGGCGTCGCCCGGTTGCTCGATGTTGGCCAGAAGCTCGATCTTGTGGCCGTCGAGCGTGATGGCCGGGGTGTGGCGCAGCCGGGCCAGGCGCTCGCGTTCCAACTCCACCTGGCGCTGGCGAAAGCCATACTCGGCCAGGATGATGGGCGACGGGTCCACGATGACCACGCCCGCATCGCCGTCGATGATGACCCAGTCGTCCTGGCGCACCAGCTGGCTGGCCGCGCGCGCGCCCACCACGGCCGGAATGTCCATGCTGCGCGCCACGATGGCGGTGTGGCTGGTCTTGCCGCCCACGTCGGTCACGAAGCCCGCGAACACGCTCTGCTTGAACTGCAGCATGTCGGCGGGCGAGAGGTCGTGCGCGACCAGCACCAGGGGCACGTCCACCGTGTCGTCGAGCAGCAGGTCCTGCTGGGTCTTGCGGCGCGGGCTGCTGGCGGGCGGCGCCACGGGGCTGGCCACGCCCTTCATGTAGCGCAGGATGCGCTCGACCACCTGTTCCAGGTCGGCCTTGCGCTCGCGCAGGTATTCGTCCTCCATCTCGTCGAACTGGCGCGCGATGACTTCGAGCTGGGTGGTGAGCGCCCACTCGGCGTTGTACAGGCGCTCGGTGATCCAGTGCTTGACCCCGCCCGTGAGGGCCTCGTCCTGCAGCAGCATCAGGTGCACGTCGAGCAGCGCGGTCAGTTCATGCGGCGCATCGGCGGGCATCTCCACCTGCAGGCGCTGCAGTTCCTCGACCACGGCATTGCGCCCGTTGCGCACCCGCTCGATCTCGCCCTCGATCTGCTCGGGCTTGACGAAATAGTGCGCCACGTCCACCCGGCTGGACGCCACCAGCACCGCACGGCCGATGGCGATGCCGCGGGCGACTGCGAGACCGTGGACGGAGAAGGTCATTCACCCTCGCCAAACTTGTCGGCAATCAGGGCCAGGAGCCCGTCCATGGCCTCCTGTTCGCGCTCGCCGCTGGTTTCGATCTCCACCTCGGTGCCCATGCCGGCGGCCAGCATCATCACGCCCATGATGCTCTTGGCGTTGATGCGCCGGTCGCCACGGCTCATGAAGACATCGCAGGGAAAGCTGCCGGCCAGCTTGGTGAGCTTGGCCGACGCGCGGGCATGCAGGCCCAGTTTATTGTTGATGGTCGTACGGGTCTTGATCATGTCGGTTGCGGGTATTCTGGTTCTGCGGTGCGGAGATGGCCACCTGCATGACGCCCTGGGTGCCTCCCACCACGGCGCGGGTGACCACCGAATCAAGGGGCTCGTGGCGGTAGCTCACGGCCCGCAGCAGCATGGGCAGGTTGGCGCCCGTCACCAGGCGCGAGCGCACGTTGCCGATGAGGCGCTGCGCAATGTTGCAGGGCGTGGCGCCGAACACGTCGGTGAGCACCAGCGTCGAATCCGCGCCCAGTTGATCGAGCATGATGCGGGCCTGCGCCAGCGACTCCTCGGGCGGCTGGTTGGGCTGCACGTCGAGCGCGGACACGCTGCCCCCGCAGTCGGGGAACACATGCAGCGCGCATTCGCGCAGCGCATGGGCCAGCGGGGCGTGGGCGATGATGAGGATGCTGGTGGTGCTCATGGCGCGGTGGTTTGCAGCACATTATGGCGCCGCCCCCGCAGCAGGAACCACGCGTAGGCGCCCGCGTTGCACGCGAGGTACACCGCCATCGCGGCCTGGAAGGACTGCACCGCGGACAGGCCCGCGGCGGCGAAGGCGTCCACCGCCAGGCCGATGCCCCACTGCACCACGAACACCCCCGCAAAAATCACGAGGTTGTAGGCCGACAAGGCCCGCCCCGCGAGCGCCTGCGGGAACGCCATGGCCACCGCGGGCTGCGACAGCGATACGAACGTGCACGACATGCAGAACAGCGCCCACGCCCCGCCCCCGGCCCGGGGCCCCGCCACGATGGTGCCCAGCAGCACCACCAGGCACAGCGGGAGGCCCGCCGCCATCAGGCGGTCAGCCCCCAGCCCTTTTCGCAGCAGCCAGGGGTTGAGCATGCCCCAGGTCCAGAACGTGCACAGCATGGAGACATTGATCCAGAAGAGGCCCGTGGCGGCCTCCAGCGGCGTGTAGCCCGCCACGCGCTGCATCCAGGGCCCGGCCCACAGGGTCTGCATGGCCACCATGCCGCCGTACACGAAGAACCCCAGGGGCGCCAGGCGCTGGAAGTAGGGATGGCGCCACACCATGGCGTAGCCGTGTTGCGCGCCCTCGGTGGCCCCGGCAGGAGACACCGGTCCGTCTGCCCGCGGGGTGGCGGCGCCCCAGGCCGGCACCCAGACGGCAATCACCACCATCGATACCGCGATCAGCGCGGCCAGGACCCAGAACAGGGGCCGCCATCCCACCAGCGGCAGCGCCCACTGCACCGGCAGCGTGGACGCCACCATGCCCAGCGAGCCGGTCATCAGCATCCACGAGTTCGCCCGCATCTGCAGGGTGGGCTCGAACCAGCGCCGGTAGCCGGTGAGGGGCGCCATCAGGCAGGCACTGACGCCGGCGCCGCACAGCACGCGGCCGGCCAGCAGGCCCGAGAACCCCGTCGCCACCGAGAACACCAGGCTGCCCACCACGGCCACGCCCAGGAAGCCGAGGGCGACCTTCTTGGGCCCGTGCCGGTCCAGCCAGGTGCCCAGCGGCAGCTGCGTGGCCGCGAACCCCAGGAAGTACCCCCCGGCCAGCAGCCCCAGGTCGCTGGCGTGCAGCGAGAACTCCTGCGACAGCGTGGGCGCCAGGGTGGCCGTCACCGCCCGCACCAGGGCCGACAGGAAATACGCGAAGGCAAACGCCAGGAAGACAATCACCGCGGCCCGCCGCGGCAGCACGCCGGGGGCCGTCATTGGAGCGTGAGCCCGGCAAAGAACTGGTCGGCCACCTCGGGGCGGGGCTTGGGGGTGTAGACCACCGCGTGGTACAGCCGCACCTGCGGGCCCACGGCGCGCGCGAACCACACGGCCTGGGCCGTGACGGCGCTGCCATCCGGGCGCTGGCCCTGGACCACGGTGCGCACCGACTGGGGCAGGGGCAGCACGCCCGGCGGCGCGTACGGCGTGTCGACCGCGCGGGCGGCCGCGCCGCTGCCCAGGTTGGCGATCGCGGCCGCCCGCCAGTGCGTGAGCGCCGTGCCCACCTGCGCGGGGTCGGCCAGCGCGGCATGCGACACCGCAAAGGTCGCGCCATCCGCATCGCAGCCCGCCATGGCCAGCTCGACGGGCGAGCCCGCCAGCTCCACCGGGCGCACGGCCTGGTCGGGCTTGCAGGGCAGCGTGATGGTGATGGCCGCCTCGGGCAGCGGCACGCTGCGCCAGTTCAGCGCGGGGCTGCAGCCTGCCAGCCACGCCAGCAGGAGCATGGGCGGCAGGGCGGCCGCGCGGGTTGGTGTTCGGTTCATGGGCCGATTATCGGCACAGCACGCAGCGCGGGCCGCGTGCGCCGTTTTGCGCGAACTTTTGCGCAGCACACGACTCCACCCAAGCTGCGACAATCGGGGCACCGGCTGCGGCCGGGTTTCGGCGCGGGCCCGGCCCACAGTTCTGGATGGATAGGAAGTCATGGCGATCAAGCATTGGGCAGCAGGTGTGGCGGTGGCGGCGTTCGCGGCCGTGGGCGCCTATGTGTACCTGGATACGGGCCGCTCCGTGGCGCCGGAGTCGAACTTCGTGCTGCTGGACGGCTCCAGCAAGTCCACCGCCGATCTGCGCGGCAAGGTCACGCTGGTGAATTTCTGGGCCACGAGCTGCACCACCTGCGTGGCCGAGATGCCCGAGATCGTGGCGACCTACAACAAGTACCACGCCAAGGGCTTCGACACCCTGGCCGTGGCCATGAGCTACGACCCGCCCAGCTACGTGGTGAACTTTGCCGAAACCCGCAAGCTGCCCTTCCAGGTCGCCATCGACAACACCGGCAAGGTGGCCCAGGCCTGGGGCGATGTGCGGCTCACGCCCTCGACCTTCATCGTGAACAAGCGCGGCGAGATCGTGAAGACCTACGTGGGTGCACCCAACTTCCCCGAGCTGCACCAGCTCATCGAAAAGCTGCTGGCCGAGACCTGAGCCGCTACGGCACCTTCAAAGGCAAAAGGCCGATTTCATGCGAAATCGGCCTTTGTCGCTTATGGATTCAGCGCAAACAGCTACCACTTTAATAGCATGCGCATTGAGCGCGCGCGGCCCCGGCCAGCGAACGCCGCACAAGGGCTGCCCCGCCGCGCTGGCGTCGTCCCCCCTCCCGGAGCGCGCAGCGCGCAGAGAGAAGGGAGAAGCGGCAACGCCGCTCAGGGCGACGCACTTTACTTGGCGCGGTAGTTGTCGTGGCAGGCCTTGCAGGTGCCCGCGGCAGCGCCAAAAGCCGTCTTCAGGTTGTCCAGGCTGCCGGTCTTGGCCGCGGCGGCCAGCTTGACGGATTCGGCCTCGAGCTTCTCGGAGTGTTCCTTGAACTTGGCCTGCTCGGTCCAGATCTCGGGCAGCGCCTTGGTGGGAGCGCCCTTGTCCGTGCCCGCCCCGAAGCCCGCCCAGGGCAGCTTGGCCATGTGGGCCACCACATCCGCGTTCTCCTGCGCCGCCTTGGCATCGAACGGAATGCGCCCGTTGGCCATGGCACCGAGCCGGCCAAAGTGCTGGCCCATCACGAAGAGTGCGCTCTGGCGGTATTTGATGGCGTCCTCGGCCTTGGCGAACTGGGCGGAGGCCGGTGCCGACACGGTCAGCGTGGCAGCGGCAAGGGCGAACGCGGCAAGTGCTTTCATGGGGGTATTTCCTTTTTTCGTGGGGGGGGTAAATGCAAAAACCTTTTGACCCGCAGGGAGTATGCCGGTTTACCACGGGTTTCGCAGCGGCGCCCTCCTTCCGGGTTTACCCCGCCTCCTTCACAATGCGGCCATTCTCCTCCTCCTCAACACCCAGCCCACCGCCACCATGACGCAGCAGCACACCGTACGCATCTGGGACCTTCCCACCCGCATCTTCCACTGGACCCTGGCCGCCTGCGTCGTGGCACTGGTGGTCACGGCCAAGGTGGGCGGCAACGCCATGGAGTGGCATTTCCGGCTGGGCCACGTGGTGCTGGCGCTGCTGGTGTTCCGCGCCGTCTGGGGACTGATCGGCGGGCGCTGGTCGCGTTTCGCGAGCTTCCTGTACTCCCCCGCCCGGCTGCTGCGTTATGTGCGCGGCGCGGCGCACGCCGAGGACAGCATCGGCCACAGCCCCCTGGGGGCGCTGTCCGTGTTCGCGCTGCTGGCCGTGCTGGCCGCGCAGGTGGCAACCGGCCTGCTCAGCGATGACGAGATCGCCTTTGCCGGCCCGCTCACCCGGTTCGTGCCCAATGCGGTGGTGGGCCAGGCCACGGGCTACCACAAGGAAATCGGGCAGTACCTGGTGCTGGCGCTGGTGGCCTTGCACCTGCTGGCCATCGTGTTCTACGTGCTGGTGCGCAAGCAGCGCCTGGTCAAGCCCATGCTGCACGGCGACAAGCTGCTGGCGGCGCCCGCGCCTGCATCGCGCGACGATCTGGCCACCCGGGTGGTCGCGCTGGTGGTGCTGGGACTGAGCTTCGGGCTGGCCTGGTGGGTGTCGACACTGGCGGCGGCGCCCGGGTTCTGAACCGAACTGGCTACACTGCGGCTTCCGTCGTTTCACACCACTTTGTGCCTTGGACAAGCCTGCCGTCACCCTGCGGATCCCCTCCTCGCCTGCCGAGCTTCAGGCGGTCCGCGACATCTTCCGCGAATACGCCGACACCCTGGGCGTCGATCTGTGCTTTCAGGACTTCGAGAGCGAGCTTGCCCACCTGCCCGGCGACTATGCCGCGCCGCGCGGTGCCCTGCTGCTGGCCGAGGTAGAGGGCGCGATAGCGGGCTGCTGCGCCCTGCGGCCGCTGGATGCGGCCGACTACCCCAATGCGAGCGAGATGAAACGCCTGTACGTGCGCAAGGCGTTCCGTGGATTCGGCCTGGGCCGCGAGCTGGCCGAAGCCATGCTCGACCTCGCGCGGCAGGCAGGCTATGCCTGTGTGCTGCTCGATACCCTTGACGACATGGAGTCGGCGCGCGCGCTGTACACCGACCTGGGCTTCGAGGAGATTCCGCCCTACTACCACAACCCCATTGCGGGGGCCCACTACCTCAAGGTCGATATCTTCTGAGGTTTTTGGGCGCTGGCGCCTGGTTCACAAGCGCCAGAAGCTACCAATTGGATAGCAAATCAGGGCATCACGCCCTGGCCTGGGCCAGCAGGGTGTCGGCGTCGCTCACCTCGAACTTGCCAGGGGCCTCCACGTTGAGCGTGACCACCTTGCCATCGCGCACCAGCATCGAATAGCGGTTGCTGCGCAGGCCCAGGCCCTTGCCGTTCAGGTCCAGCGTCAGGCCGGTCGCCTTGGCGAAGGTGGCATCACCGTCGCCCAGCATGCGCACCTTGCCGTCGGTCTTCTGGTCGCGCGCCCAGGCGCCCATCACGAAGGCATCGTTCACGCTCACGCACCAGATCTCATCCACGCCGGCGGCCTTGAATTCGGCTGCCTTTTCCACGTAGCCAGGCACATGCTTGGCCGAGCAGGTGGGCGTGAAGGCGCCAGGCAGCGCGAACAGGGCAATCGTCTTGCCTGCCGTGGCCTTGTCCACCGGCACGGGATTCGGGCCGATGGAGCAGCCTTCGCCCTCGACTTCCGAGTATTCCATCAGGGTGCTGGCTGGCAGGGTGTCACCGATTTTGATCATTGATCTCTCCTTGGGTTGCTGGGGGTATTGAACACATTCGCCTGCAGGCCTGCAAAAAAAACGCGGCCCACAAAACAAAACGACCCACATTGTGGGTCGTTTTGAGGGGCTGTGCTGCCTGGAAGCCGGGAGGGCTTAGAGCAGGCCGGCCTTTTGCACCAAGCGGGTGGCAACCCAGTTCTTGGTCTTGGAGAGCGGACGGCTCTCGGTGATTTCGATCACATCGCCCAGCTTGTACTCGCCCTTTTCGTCATGGGCGTGGTACTTGCTCGACTTCGCAACGATCTTGCCGTAGAGCTCGTGCTTCACACGGCGCTCGACCAGCACGGTCACGGTCTTTTGACGCTTGTCGCTGACCACCTTGCCAACCAAGGTGCGCTTGAGGGATTTTTTAGGTTCCGTCATGTGGGCTCCTTACTTGGCGGCTTGCTTTTCAGCAAGAATGGTCTTGGCACGGGCGATATCGCGGCGGGTGGTGCGCAGCGTGTTGGTGTTACCCAGTTGCTGCGTGGCCTTTTGCATGCGCAGGCCGAAATGGGCCTTTTGCAGCGCCTTGATTTCGGCTTCGATGCCGGCGACGTCTTTTTGGCGCAGTTCAGTAGTCTTCATTGCTTGTTCTCCTGAATTACGCGCCGATCAGGCGGCTGACGAACGTGGTGCGCAGCGGCAGCTTGGCGGCAGCCAGGCGGAACGCTTCACGGGCCAGTTCTTCGGGCACACCGACGATCTCGAAAACGATCTTGCCGGGCTGGATTTCGGCCACGTAGTACTCGGGGTTGCCCTTACCGTTACCCATACGCACTTCTGCGGGCTTGGTAGAGATTGGCTTGTCCGGGAACACGCGGATCCAGATACGGCCGCCACGCTTGACGTGACGGGAGATTGCACGGCGTGCAGCCTCGATCTGACGGGCCGTCAGACGGCCACGGTCGGTGCACTTCAGACCGAAATCACCGAACGCAACGGAGGAACCCCGCGTTGCGACACCAGTGTTACGGCCCTTTTGCTCCTTGCGGTATTTGCGGCGAGCAGGTTGCAGCATAGTTATTCTCCTTTACCGTCCGCTGCTGTAGCGGGCGCGGCGACTTTGCGTACGCGCTTAACGGCGGTGTTATCAGCGCCACCAGCTTCCGCTGGCTTGTCGCTGCCGTCGGCCGGAGCGGTGTTGCCACCGACAGGACGACGTGGGCCACGGCCTGCGCCTGGACGGTCGCCACCTGGGCGGCCATCACGGCGTGGACCGCGTGGGCGGCGCTCTTCGTCTGGACGAGGCGTTTCCACGGCGGGCAGGTCATTGCGGCCCAGCGTGTCACCCTTGTAGACCCAGACCTTGACGCCGATCACACCGTAGGTGGTCTTGGCTTCAGAGGTACCGTAGTCGATGTCCGCACGCAGCGTGTGAAGTGGCACGCGGCCTTCGCGGTACCACTCGCAGCGAGCGATTTCGATACCGTTCAGACGGCCGGACGACATGATCTTGATGCCCTGGGCACCCAGACGCATGGCGTTCTGCATGGCGCGCTTCATGGCGCGGCGGAACATGATCCGCTTTTCGAGCTGTTGCGTGATGCTGTCGGCGATCAGCTTGGCATCGATTTCAGGCTTGCGCACTTCTTCGATGTTCACTGCGACGGGCACGCCCAGGCGAGCAGCGAGTTCCTTCTTCAGGTTCTCGATGTCTTCACCCTTCTTGCCGATCACCACACCAGGACGAGCCGAGTAAATGGTGATGCGGGCGTTCTTGGCAGGACGCTCGATCAGGATGCGCGACACGGCGGCGTTCTTCAACTTGGCCTTCAGGTACTCACGCACCTTGATGTCTTCGGCCAGCATGCCCGCGAAATCGCGGTTGCTGGCGTACCAACGGCTGGACCAGTTGCGGCTGACCGCAAGGCGGAAGCCGGTAGGATGGATTTTCTGTCCCATAGTCTTCCCGAGCCTTTAGTTGCCAACCGTCACGTACACATGGCACGTGGGCTTGCTGATGCGATTGCCGCGGCCTTTGGCGCGCGCGGTGAAGCGCTTGAGCGTGGTGCCTTGTTCGACGTAGATGGTCTTGACCTTCAGTTCGTCGATGTCGGCGCCATCGTTGTGTTCGGCGTTGGCGATGGCCGACTCCAGAACCTTCTTGACGATTCCCGCAGCTTTTTTCTGCGTGAAGTTCAGGATGTTCAGAGCCTGGTCCACCTTCTTGCCGCGGATCAGATCGGCGACCAGACGGCCCTTGTCGACCGACAGACGGACGCCCCGGAGGACTGCACGTGTTTCAGACATGGTCGTTCCTTACTTCTTCGCTTTTTTGTCAGCGGGGTGACCCTTGAAGGTGCGCGTCAGGGCGAATTCGCCCAGCTTGTGGCCCACCATCTGGTCGGTGACATAGACAGGTACGTGCTGCTTGCCGTTGTGCACGGCAATGGTCAGACCGATGAACTCGGGCAGAACCATGGAGCGACGCGACCAGGTCTTGACTGGTTTCTTGTCCTTGGTGGCAACGGCCTTTTCGACCTTGGCCAGCAAGTGATGGTCAACAAATGGACCCTTTTTAAGAGAGCGAGTCATCTGTTACCCCTTACTTCTTGCGACGCGACACGATCATGATCTGTGTGCGCTTGTTGTTACGGGTGCGATAACCCTTGGTCAGATTGCCCCAAGGATCGACTGCATGGCGGCCTTCGCCGGTGCGGCCTTCGCCACCACCGTGAGGGTGATCCACCGGGTTCATGGCAACGCCGCGAACCGTGGGACGAATACCCATCCAGCGCTTCACACCGGCCTTGCCCAGTTGGCGCAGGCTGTGTTCTTCGTTGGCCACTTCGCCAATGGTGGCGCGGCATTCGATGTGGATCTTGCGAACTTCACCCGAGCGCATGCGCACCTGGGCGTAAACGCCTTCGCGGGCCAGCAGCGTTGCCGAAGCACCTGCCGAGCGGGCGATCTGCGCACCGGCACCGGGCTTGAGCTCGATGCAGTGGATGGTCGAACCCACGGGGATGTTGCGGATCGGCAGCGTGTTGCCAGCGCGGATCGGGGCTTCCGAACCGGACAGCAGGGTTGCGCCCACTTCCAGGTTGCGGGGAGCGATGATGTAGCGGCGCTCGCCATCGGCATAGCACACCAGAGCGATGTGGGCCGTACGGTTGGGGTCGTACTCGATGCGCTCAACCTTGGCCGGAATGCCGTCCTTGTTGCGCTTGAAGTCCACCACGCGGTAGTGGTGCTTGTGACCACCGCCCTTGTGGCGGGTGGTGATGTGACCGTTGTTGTTACGGCCGGCCTTCTGGAATTGTGGTTCCAGCAGGGGGGCGTACGCTTCACCCTTGTACAGGTGGTCACGCGTGACCTTCACCACGGCACGTTGGCCGGGCGAAGTGGGTTTCATCTTGATGACAGCCATGATTACGCGGCCTCCCCGGAGAGGTTCAGCTCTTGACCTGGCTGCAGCGTGACGTATGCCTTGCGAACGTTGTCGCGGCGGCCGACGGTCTTGCCGAAGCGCTTGGTCTTGCCTTTGGTGTTCACCACAGAAACGCCCTTGACCTCGACCTTGAACATCAATTCCACAGCGGCCTTGATTTCTGGCTTGGTAGCGTTCTGCAGCACCTTGAACGTCACAGCATTGGACTTCTCGGCAACCATGGTGGCCTTTTCGGACACGATGGGAGCGACCAGCACTTGCATCAGACGACCTTCGTCAAACTTGAGTGTGCTCATGCGAACATCTCCTTGAGTTTGTCGATTGCACCCTTGGTGACGAGCACTTTCTTGAAACGGACCAGCGACACGGGATCTGCGTAACGGGGCTCGACGACGAGCACGTTCACCAGATTGCGCGAAGCCAGGTACAGGTTTTCGTCCACTTCATCGGCGATCACCATCACCGATTGCAGGTTCATCGCCTTGAACTTGTCGGCCAGGACCTTGGTCTTGGGCGAATCAAGCTTCAGGGAGTCGACCACAGCCAGACGGCCTTCGCGGGCCAGCTGCGACAAGATGGCAGACATACCGGCGCGGTACATCTTCTTGTTGATCTTCTGCGTGAAATTTTCGTCAGGCATGTTCGGGAAAATCCGACCGCCCCCGCGCCACAGAGGCGAGGAAGTCATACCTGCACGTGCGTTACCCGTACCCTTTTGCTTGAAAGGCTTCTTGGTCGAGTGACGGACTTGCTCGCGGTCCTTCTGGGCGCGAGTGCCTTGGCGTGCGTTGGCCTGATAGGCCACCACGATCTGGTGCACCAGATCTTCGTTGTATTCACGACCGAACACGGTTTCAGGAACATCCAGCTTGGATGCGCCCTGGCCTTGGTCATTCAGGAGTTCGAGCTGCATTAGTTCGCTCCTTTGGAGGCTTTGGCCTTGACCGCTGGACGCACCGTCACGAACCCACCCTTGGAGCCCGGAATAGCGCCCTTGATCAAGAGCAGTTGACGCGCTTCGTCGATGCGGATCACATCGAGGTTTTGCGTGGTCTTGGTGACATCGCCGAGGTGGCCCGTCATGCGCTTGCCGGGGAACACGCGACCTGGGTCTTGTGCCATACCGATCGAGCCAGGCACGTTGTGCGAACGGCTGTTGCCGTGCGACGCGCGCTGCGAGCTCATGTTGTGGCGCTTGATGGTACCGGCGTAGCCTTTACCGATCGAGGTGCCTTGCACGTCGACCTTCTGACCCACGGAGAACACGGACGTCACAGCCACCGAAGCGCCAGCTTGGTACTGGGCTGCGGTATCGGCGGTCACGCGGAATTCCTGGATGATTTCACCGGCTTCCACACCTGCCTTGGCAAGGTGGCCGGCTTCTGGCTTGGTCACGCGCGATGCTTTGCGCGAACCGAACGTGACCTGCAGGGCCACGTAGCCATCGTTCTCTTGGGTTTTGATCTGGGTAACGCGGTTGTTGGACACATCCACCACCGTGACAGGCACTGCGTCCCCATCATCGGTGAACAGACGCATCATGCCCACTTTGCGACCCAGCAACCCGAGGGAGTTGCTCAGACTCATTGGTTTTCTCCAAAACTCTCACCGCCGCAACTTCAATTGGCTACGGCGTTTCCGCAAGCTCTCGCCTGCGTGCATGAAAGAAGGTTAATAAAACTCCGCACGGCCGGCACCTTTTCAAAGGCGCAAATCGAGCGAAGCCCTAAAGTATAACGCGAACTGCTTTCGCAAGCAAGTTCGCGTTATTTCGGACCTTGCGGGGTGGGCGAACCCACCCCGCAAAAGCCATTACTGCAGCTTGATTTCGACGTCCACGCCCGCGGGCAGGTCGAGCTTCATCAGGGCGTCCACGGTCTTGTCCGTAGGGTCCACGATGTCCATCAGGCGCTGGTGCGTGCGGATTTCGAGCTGGTCGCGGCTGGTCTTGTTGACGTGCGGCGAGCGCAGGATGTCGAAACGCTTCATGCGCGTCGGCAGGGGCACGGGGCCCTTGACGATGGCGCCGGTGCGCTTGGCGGTGTCAACGATCTCGGCAGCGGACTGGTCGATCAGCTTGTAGTCAAACGCCTTCAGGCGGATGCGGATTTTTTGCTTGGACATGGCAAGTTCCTTGTTCTGCTTATGAATTAAGCAATGATCTTGGCCACGACGCCAGCGCCGACCGTACGGCCGCCTTCGCGGATGGCGAAGCGCAGGCCTTCTTCCATGGCGATGGGGTTGATCAGCTTGACGGTGATCGACACGTTGTCGCCAGGCATGACCATTTCCTTGTCGGCCGGCAGCTCGATGGCGCCGGTCACGTCGGTCGTGCGGAAGTAGAACTGTGGGCGGTAGTTGTTGAAGAACGGGGTGTGGCGGCCGCCTTCGTCCTTGCTCAGCACATACACTTCAGCGGTGAAGTGGGTGTGGGGCTTGATCGAGCCGGGCTTGCACAGCACTTGGCCGCGCTCCACGTCTTCGCGCTTGGTGCCGCGCAGCAGCAGGCCGACGTTGTCGCCAGCCTGACCTTGGTCCAGCAGCTTGCGGAACATTTCCACGCCGGTGCAGATGGTCTTTTGCGTGTCGCGGATACCGACGATTTCGATTTCTTCGCCGACCTTGATGATGCCGCGCTCGACGCGACCGGTCACCACGGTGCCACGACCGGAGATGGAGAACACGTCTTCCACGGGCATCAGGAAGGCACCGTCCACAGCGCGCTCTGGCGTGGGGATGTAGGTGTCCAGCGCTTCGGCCAGCTTCATGATGGCTTCTTCACCCAGCTTGCCCTTGTCGCCTTCCAGGGCGAGCTTGGCCGAGCCACGGATGATGGGGGTGTCGTCGCCTGGGAAGTCGTACTTGTCCAGGAGTTCGCGCACTTCCATTTCGACGAGTTCCAGCAGTTCTTCGTCGTCCACCATGTCGCACTTGTTCAGGAACACGATGATGTAAGGCACGCCCACCTGGCGGGCCAGCAGGATGTGTTCGCGGGTCTGGGGCATGGGGCCGTCAGCGGCCGAGCACACCAGGATGGCGCCGTCCATCTGGGCAGCGCCGGTGATCATGTTCTTCACATAGTCGGCGTGGCCGGGGCAGTCCACGTGGGCGTAGTGGCGGTTGGCCGTTTCGTATTCCACGTGCGCGGTGTTGATCGTGATGCCGCGGGCCTTTTCTTCGGGCGCCGCATCGATCTGGTCGTATGCCTTGGCTTCGCCGCCGAACTTGGCGGACAGCACGGTGGCGATGGCCGCCGTCAGCGTCGTCTTGCCATGGTCCACGTGGCCGATCGTGCCCACGTTGACGTGAGGCTTGGTCCGTTCGAATTTACCTTTTGCCATTTTGAATCTCCAAAGAGCAATGCCTGTGTTGGGGTTTAACGTCTGCACCCGATTGCTGGTTCGTCCCGCACAGGGCAACAGGACGGCACCGGGTCGCAGATTGCAAGAATTTTGCTACTGTTTTAATAGCTGCTAGCGCTTTATAGACAAGCGCCAGCAGCCAATTTGACTCAAAAAAAGAGGAAAGGCTGCCCAGGGCAGACCTTTCACTCGACGCGCTTACTTGGCGCGTGCAGCCATGATGGCTTCGGACACGTTGCGAGGCGCTTCGCTGTAGTGCTTGAATTCCATCGAGTACGTGGCGCGGCCTTGCGTCGCGGAACGCAGCGAGGTCGAGTAGCCGAACATTTCCGACAGCGGCACTTCGGCGCGGATGGCCTTGCCACCGCCCGGGATGTCGTCCATGCCCTGGACCATGCCACGGCGGGAGGACAGATCGCCCATCACCGTGCCGGCGTAGTCTTCAGGCGTTTCCACTTCCACGGCCATCATGGGTTCCAGGATGACGGGGTTGGCCTTGCGGCAGCCTTCCTTGAAACCGAAGATGGCAGCCATCTTGAACGCCAGTTCGTTCGAGTCCACATCGTGGTACGAACCGAAGTGCAGCGTGACCTTGACGTCCACCACGGGGTAGCCGGCCAGCACGCCTTGCGTGACGGCTTCGTTGATACCCTTTTCCACGGCCGGGATGAATTCGCGAGGAACCACACCACCCTTGATCGCGTCGACGAACTCGATGCCCTTGCCGGCTTCGTTGGGTTCGATCTTGAGCACGACGTGACCGTACTGGCCCTTGCCGCCGGACTGGCGCACGAACTTGCCTTCGGCTTCTTCCACCGTCTTGCGGATGGTTTCGCGGTAGGCCACCTGGGGCTTGCCCACGTTGGCTTCCACGCCGAATTCACGCTTCATGCGGTCCACGATGATTTCCAGGTGCAGCTCGCCCATGCCGGCGATCAGCGTCTGGCCCGATTCTTCGTCGGTCTTCACGCGGAAGGATGGATCTTCCGCAGCCAGGCGCTGCAGCGCGATGCCCATCTTTTCCTGGTCGGCCTTGGTCTTGGGTTCCACGGCCTGCGTGATCACGGGCTCAGGGAACACCATGCGCTCCAGAATGATCTGGGAGTCGATGTCGCTCAGCGTTTCACCGGTCGTCACGTCCTTCAGGCCCACGCAGGCAGCGATGTCGCCGGCGCGGATTTCTTCGACTTCCTGACGCTCGTTGGCGTGCATCTGCACGATACGGCCGATACGTTCCTTCTTGCCCTTGATGGGGTTGTAGACGGTGTCGCCCTTGCTCAGAACGCCGGAGTACACGCGCACGAAGGTCAGCTGGCCCACGAACGGGTCGGTCATCAGCTTGAATGCCAGGGCCGAGAACTTCTCGTTGTCATCCGCCTTGCGGGTGACAGGCTTTTCGTCTTCGTCCGTGCCGGTCACGTCAGGAATGTCCGTCGGTGCTGGCAGGTAGTCGATCACGGCGTCCAGCATGCGCTGCACACCCTTGTTCTTGAAAGCGGTACCGCACAGCATCGGGTGGATTTCCGTGGCGATGGTACGCGTACGCAGGCCGAACTTGATCTCGGCTTCGGAGAGGTCGCCCTCTTCCAGGTACTTGTTCATCAGCTCTTCGGAGGCTTCGGCAGCGGCTTCCACCATCTTCTCGCGCCATTCCTTGGCGGATGCGACCAGGTCGGCTGGAATTTCTTCGTAGGTGAACTTCATGCCCTGCGAGGCTTCATCCCACAGGATGGCCTTCATCTTGAGCAGGTCGACCACGCCGGTGAACTTGTCTTCGGCGCCGATCGGGATCACCACGGGCACGGGGTTTGCCTTCAGGCGCAGCTTCATCTGCTCGTAGACCTTGAAGAAGTTGGCACCGGTACGGTCCATCTTGTTCACGAAGGCCAGACGGGGCACCTTGTACTTGTTGGCCTGGCGCCAGACGGTTTCCGACTGGGGCTGCACGCCACCCACGGCGCAGTACACCATGCAGGCGCCGTCGAGCACGCGCATCGAACGTTCCACTTCGATCGTGAAGTCCACGTGACCGGGGGTGTCGATGATGTTGAAGCGGTGCTCTTCGTAGGAGTTGTCCATGCCCTTCCAGAAGCAGGTCGTGGCAGCCGAGGTGATCGTGATGCCGCGCTCTTGTTCCTGCTCCATCCAGTCCATGGTGGCAGCGCCGTCGTGCACTTCACCAATCTTGTGGCTCACGCCCGTGTAGAACAGGATACGTTCGGTGGTCGTGGTCTTGCCAGCGTCAATGTGGGCCGAGATACCGATATTGCGGTAGCGCTCGATGGGAGTCTTGCGAGCCATGGTGGATCCTTGGATGGGTCGTGTTATTCAGGGGAAGGGCCCAGCATTGTGGCGCTGCGACCCGTCAATTTTGTGACCGCCTCAATCGCCACAAGGCTGCAGGCAAGAATGCCGGCAGCCTTGCGCTTGGCGACGAGGGCAGTTCGTCGATTTAGAAGCGGAAGTGGCTGAATGCCTTGTTGGCTTCGGCCATGCGGTGCACTTCGTCACGCTTCTTCATGGCGCCGCCACGGCCTTCGGTGGCTTCGAGCAGCTCGTTGGCCAGACGCTGGGCCATCGACTTCTCGCCGCGCTTGCGGGCGGCTTCCTTGATCCAGCGCATGGACAGGGCCAGGCGACGGACAGGGCGCACTTCGACGGGCACCTGGTAGTTGGCACCGCCCACGCGGCGGGACTTCACTTCGACCATGGGCTTCACGTTGTTGATGGCAACGGTGAACGCTTCCAGAGGGTCCTTGTCAGGGTGCTTCTTCTCGATCAGTTCCAGGGCGCCGTAAATGATGCGCTCTGCAACTGCCTTCTTGCCGCCTTCCATGATCACGTTCATGAATTTGGACAGCTCTACATTGCCGAACTTGGGATCCGGCAGGATTTCACGTTTGGGGACTTCGCGACGACGTGGCATTTTTCACCTCTATCTTTGCTTCAGTTGGCATCTTTTCAGACACCGCGAGAGCCAATCAGGACTCCCACTTACTCGACCCGCGCAGAACACCTGCGTTTGGGGTCACTACGCTGCATCACCGCGCCACGCGGGAGACAGCACCGAAAATTCTGTTGTGCAAAAGCGCAGGGCTTACTTGGCCTTGGGCTTCTTGGCACCGTACTTGGAGCGCGATTGCTTGCGGTCTTTCACGCCTTGCAAGTCGAGCGAACCGCGCACGATGTGGTAACGCACACCGGGCAAGTCCTTGACACGACCGCCGCGAACCAGTACCACGCTGTGTTCCTGCAGGTTGTGGCCTTCACCGCCGATGTAGGAAATCACTTCGAAACCGTTGGTCAGGCGAACCTTGGCGACCTTCCGCAGAGCGGAGTTAGGCTTCTTTGGCGTCGTGGTGTACACACGGGTGCACACGCCGCGGCGCTGGGGGGAGTTCTCCATCGCAGGGCTCTTGGACTTGATCTTTTCGACCTCGCGCCCCTGACGGACTAGTTGATTGATGGTTGGCATGAAATACGTCCCTAAACGTAAAAAACGAAAACGTGAAACCCTTCGGAAATTCCGAAAAGCCTTCTAATGTAGCAGCATGGACCCCAACGGGCAAGTGCCGTGGGGCGTTCCCCTTAAAACCCATCCCGCTACGCCAACATTGCCCGCCGCTCTTGAAAGCGTGCGGCCCATGCCAGAGCAGCCGTGCAAGGGCCGCCCCGCTGCACTGGCTGCGCGCCCCTTCCCGAATGGCGCAGCCATTCGGGAGAAGGGGTGAAGGCGCGGCAGCGCCTCAGGGGGATGGTCCTGCTACTTGATCCACAGCCGGATCGCATCCCAGGCCCGGCCCAGGATCCCCGCCTGCTCCACGCCTTCGAGCGCGATGAGGGGCACCTCGGCCAGGGCCTGCTCGCCCAGCATCACCTTGAGGTGGCCGACGGACTGGCCCTTGGTGAACGGTGCCACCAGCGGGTCGGGCCGTGCGATCTGCGTGGTGATCTTGCCTGCGCTGCCCGAGGGCACCGCCACGACGATGGCTTCCTCGCGGCCGATCTTGAGGGTGTTTTCCGTGCCCTTCCAGACGGCGGGCGTGGCCACGGGCTTGCCGGCCTCGAACAGCTTGACGGCCTCGAACGCGGTATAGCCCCAGTTCAACAGCTTCTGGCTTTCATTCGCACGCGCATTTTCGCTGGCGGCCCCGAGCACGATGGACAGCAGGCGGCGCTGGCCCACGCCGGGGAATTCACGCTTGGACGTGGCCACCAGGCAGTAGCCCGCGGCAGCGGTATGGCCGGTCTTGAGCCCGTCCACCGTCGGGTCGCGGAACAGCAGCGAATTGCGGTTGCTGCCGTTCGACGCGGGGGTGCCGGGGTAGCTGTACTGCTTGGTGGAGTAGTAGTGCATGTACTCCGGGAAGTCCTTCATCAGGCGCATGGCCAGCACGGAAAGGTCGCGCGCGGTGGTGGTGTGGCCGGGTTCGGTGAGGCCTTCGGGGTTCTTGTAGCTCGTGCCCTTCATGCCCAGTGCCTGGGCCTGGTCGTTCATGAGCTTGACGAAGTTCTCGGCCGTGCCGCCCACGCCTTCGGCCAGCGCCATGGTGGCGTCGTTGCCCGACTGCACGATCATGCCCTTGATGAGGTCTTCCACCGGCACCTGCATCTTGGGGTCGATGAACATGCGCGAGCCGGGCATCTTCCAGGCGCGCACGCTCACGGGCAGCTTCTGCTCCAGGGATATCTTCTTGGCGCGCAACGCATCAAACACCAGGTAGCCGGTCATGAGCTTGGTGAGCGAGGCCTGCTCGACGGGAGCATCGATGTCCTTGGCCGCGAGCACCTGGTTGGCGGTGACATCCACCAGCAGGTATGTGCGCGCGGCGATTTCGGGAGGTTGTGGCGCCTGGGCAAAGGCCCCGAAGGCGGCAGGGGCCACCGCAGCAAGGACGGCCAGGGATCGCAGCGCGGACAGGATTCGTTTCATGGGGCAATAGGGGGCTGGAAAGGCTCGAGGAAAAAAGGGAATGAAGAAGAAAGACGGGACAGGAAGGCGCGGCGGCGTGGCCTGCCGCGGCCGGGGCGTTTCAGCCCCCCGACCGCAGGTGGCGCACCACCAGATTTTTCAAAAGCGGCAATTGTCCGTGAAAGAAATGGCCGCCCGCGGGAATGACTGTGACAGGCAGTATCTGGGGCCGCGCCCAGTCCATCACGGCGGAAAGCGGCACGGTGTCGTCCTGCTCGCCATGCACGACCAGGGTCTGCAGATGGGCGTCGGGGGGCACCGGGGCGACGGTGAAGCGGCTGGCTGCGGTGCCCACCAGCACCGCGTGGTCCACGCGGCCCTGCGGCCAGAGGGCGGCCAGCGCGTGGCTGGTGACGAATGCGCCGAACGAAAAACCCGCCAGCGCGATGCGCGGCCCCGCGTCGCCCGCGGGCGCCACCTGTTCCACCACGGCCAGCAGGTCCTGCAGTTCGCCCCGGCCTTCGTCGTGCACGCCTTCGCTGCCGCCCACGCCCCGGAAGTTGAAGCGCACCGCCGTCCAGCCGCACTGCACGAAGGCGCGCGCCAGCGTCTGCACCACCTTGTTGTCCATGGTGCCGCCAAAGAGGGGATGGGGGTGCGCGATGATGGCCACGCCCCGGGGAGGCGCACCGCCGTCGGGCGCGGCGGCATCGCGCACGGCCTCGATGGCGCCAGCGGCGCCGGACAAGCTCAGGCGTTCGGTTTGGGCATTCACGAATTGCTACTCAATCAATAGCTGTTAGCGCACGGCAGTCGTGCGCCAGCGGCTGAAATCATTCCAAAGTCCAGGATGGAGGCGCTTTCAGCGCCCGAGTTCCGCCGGTGGCACCAGGCGTTCCACGATCTGGCCATTCTTGAGGTGCGACTCGACGATCTCGTCGATGTCGGCATCGTCGACATAGGTGTACCAGGTGCCTTCGGGGTAGACCACCGCGACGGGGCCGGCCGCGCAGCGGTCCAGGCAGCCCGCCTTGTTCACGCGCACCTTGCCGGCGCCCGCCAGGCCGGCCGCCTTGACCTGCGCCTTGCAGCGGTCAAAGCCCGCCTGCGCGTTGTGGTGGGCGCAGCTGTCTTCGCCGTTGGTCCGGTCGTTCAGGCAGAAAAAGATGTGGCGCTGGTAGTAGCCGGGCGCTGCGGCCGGCGAGGGGTTGGTGTCGCTCATCCACCCATTTTAGGTTTGCGACTCGCGCCGGGACACGCGCAACAGCACATACAGCAGCGTGGCATAGGGCCACAGCCAGCCCAGCCACTGGCCCAGGCCGTAAAAACGGATGAACCGGCCCTGCTCCCAGATCTGCAGCGTCTGCGCGAAGTAGGCGCTGGTGGGCGCCTGGTTGAGCAGCGCAAGGTGCCAGACCAGCGCGACCAGCAGCACGGCCGCGCAGGCACGCCGGGGCAGCGCCAGCAGCAGCAGCGCCAGCGCCAGCGCACCCCACACGCCCACGCGCGTGGGCAGGCCCATCCACTCCCAGGCATGCACGGGCCCCCAGCTCAGGGCGGCCGACAGCGCGGTGAGCGTGACGCCCACGGCCACGACCCCCAGGGCAAACAGCGCGCGCCGGCCCACGGAGCGGATCACGCAGTAGCCCAGCAGGCAGGGGGTCAGCAGGCCCAGCGTCACGCACAGGAGCTCGCCGCTGGGCGAGAGCGGGTCGAACGCGGCGTCGCGCAGCGGAAGCCATTCCAGGAACGGGGTATCGGCCAGCAGCTCGATGAGCGCGGCCTCCAGCCGCTCGAGCACCTGGCCCAGCCCGAACGGCACGGCCGCCGGGAACAGCAGCGCCAGGGGCCACAGCGCCAGCAGCACGATGGCGCCGCTGGCATCGGCGACAAACCAGCGCCCCCTGAAGTCGCTCCAGCGGTCGATGGCGCCCGCGCGCTCCAGCAGCGCGGCACTCAGCGCCCCCGCCAGCGCCCCCGCCGCGTTGAGCAGCAGGTCCAGGTTGGAGGGCACGCGCCGGGGCAGGTAGATCTGCAGAAACTCCATGGCCAGCGACAGCAGCACGCCCACCAGCGTGGACAGCAGCACCGCGCCGCGCCGCCAGCCCGAGCGCAGCATGGCCAGCACCAGCAGAAAGCCCAGCGGCGCATAGCCCACGACATTGGTGGCGATGTCGAAGCCCGTCCAGTACGGCGGCGGCAACGGCGCCAGCAAGAACACCAGGGGATCGATGCCCTGCGCGCGCCACCCGTCGAACGGGAACAGGCTGGCGAAGACGATCAGCGCCGTGTAGATCAGCGCCAGAGGCCAGGCGGAGGTCTTGTGCATGCCGTCTCAGCCATCCATGGCGCCATGCATCACCCATGCCCCGCAAGCACGGGCGCGGTACAGGGCAGGGGCGCCGCGCGGGGCCCGGCCACCGCAGCGGGCCGGTAGAAGGGACCAGGGAGAAGGCGCGCGGCGCCGCAGGGAGCTGCCCACTTCAGAACGGCTTGACCACCACCAGCACCACGGCGGCCAGCAGCAGGACCACCGGCACTTCATTGAACCAGCGGAACCACGCATGGCTCCTGCGGCTGGTGCCGTTGGCCAGCTTGCGCAGCAGCACACCGCAGGCGTGGTGGTAGCCGATCACCAGCAGCACCACCGCCAGCTTGGCGTGCATCCAGCCGTTGCCCGGGCCGCGCCCGATGCCATAGCCCATCCACAGCCACGCGCCCAGCGCCAGCGCGGGCACGGCCAGCAGCGTGGTGAAGCGCAGCAGCTTCCTGGCCATGAGCAGCAGG
Organism: Acidovorax sp. A79; assembly: GCF_041154505.1. Classification (GTDB taxonomy): domain Bacteria; phylum Pseudomonadota; class Gammaproteobacteria; order Burkholderiales; family Burkholderiaceae_C; genus Acidovorax. The sequence goes on along the minus strand of NZ_AP028672.1, from coordinate 3,423,127 downwards.
CGGTCACGCTCCGCGGCCGAGCCCGGCGCCACCATCGCCAGATTGACGAAGATGCGCGGCAGGTAGAAAAGGCCGGCAAACCAGCTGGCCACGAAGACGATGTGAAAGGCTTTGACCCAGAGCATGGGGGCAGTTTAAGGGCCCGCACCATGCCGCCGGGGCCACGCCAAAAAAAAGCCCGGCAAATCCGCCGGGCCGGGAAAGCCTGTTTTGCATCGCTGCAATCCAAGGCCCCGCTCAGGGAGGGAAAGCGGGGGGCAGCAAGCCGCCCGGCGCCAATTTAGCACCGGGCAAGAGGTGTTACAAGCGGCATTTCCAGGGCGCGGCGCTGCGGCGCCAGCGTTTGGCAACGGGCGCTCCGCCATGCCAGTGCACCCGTGGATCCGGCTTTGCCGGTCCACCGGGTGCGTCCCCCTGTGGGGGAAGCCGCGCAGCGGCTCAGGGGGATAATCTTCACATGCATCTCCAAAGCCCCGCCCCCTTCCCCCAGAACCGCCCGCGCCGCCTGCGCCGCGATGCCTTCACCCGCAATCTGGTGCGTGAGAACTCCGTCACGCCGCACGACCTGATCTACCCCGTGTTCGTGCACGAGGGCCAGGGCCGCAGCGAGGCCGTGACCTCCATGCCCGGCGTGGATCGCCTGAGCCTGGACCTGCTGCTGCCCGTGGCCGAGGACTGCGTGCAGCTGGGCATTCCGGTGCTGGCGCTGTTCCCGGCCATCGACCCTGCGCTCAAGACGCCCGACGGCAAGGAGGCGCTCAACCCCGACGGCCTGATCCCGCGCGTGGTGCGCGCCCTGAAGAAGGAATTTCCGGCCCTGGGCGTGATGACCGACGTGGCGCTGGACCCGTACACCAGCCACGGCCAGGACGGCGTGCTCGACGACACCGGCTACATCATCAACGACGACACGGTGGAGATCCTCACCGGCCAGGCGCTCACGCACGCCGAGGCGGGCGTGGACATCGTCGCGCCCAGCGACATGATGGACGGGCGCATCGGCGCCATCCGCGAGGCGCTGGAGGTGCAGGGCCACATCCACACCCGCATCATGGCCTACAGCGCCAAGTACGCCAGCGCCTTCTACGGCCCCTTCCGCGACGCGGTGGGCACGCGCGGCGCCTTGGGCAAGGCCGACAAGAACGTCTACCAGATGGACCCCGGCAACAGCGACGAGGCCCTGCGCGAGGTGGCCATCGACATCGCCGAGGGCGCCGACATGGTGATGGTCAAGCCCGGCATGCCCTACCTGGACATCGTGCGCCGCGTGAAGGACGAATTCAAGGTGCCCACGTTCGCCTACCAGGTGAGCGGCGAGTACGCCATGATCAAGGCCGCCGCCGCCAATGGCTGGCTGGACCACGACGCGGTGATGATGGAATCGCTGCTGGCCTTCAAGCGCGCGGGCGCCGACGGCGTGCTGACCTACTTTGCGCGCGATGCTGCGCGCTTGCTCCGAAAATAAGAGCTGCCAGCGCTTGATGGACAGGCGCCAGAAGCACTTTTTATTGCCACCCGGGGTCGCATGCGCATTTTTCACATCCACAGCGGCAGCGTGCAGGAGCTGGCCGAGCTGCCCACGCAGATGCCTGCCCAGGGCTTTGTCTGGATCGCCTGCGCGCGCCCGGCCTTCCAGGCGCGGCTGGCCGAGATCCAGGCGAGCCTGCAGGCCCTGGTGGGGCTGCAGCTGGTGGACCTGCATGTCTCCGACCTGCTGAACGCGCAGCTTCCCTCGCACTACGACTACACCTCCCAGTACGACCTGCTCGTGTTCCGCCGGCTGGCCACCGCGCAGGGCGGCGGCCCGGAGGCCGAGGCGGGGCAGCCCGGCGACGCCGCCTCCCCGCTCAGGCGGGCCGGCCCGCCGGTGCTGCGCCGCATCGACACCAGCCCCGTGGGCTTCGCGGTGTTCGACCAGCTGCTGCTGACGGTGCACCCCACGGACTGCGCCGTGCGCGATGCGTATGCCGCGCGCCTGCTGGCCGCCACGCCCGCCCCCGCGAGCGAGGGCCGCAGCAGCCCCGTGCCCGGGGCGCGCCGGCCCACCAGCCCGGCCGACCTGATGCTGCGCGTGGTCAACCTCATGGTGGACGGCTACCTGGACCTGCGCCGCGAACTCACGCGCCAGCTGGACCACTGGCAGACCGAACTGCTCAAGCCCCGCGCCCGCTACGTGAACTGGAGCTCGCTGCTCGAGGCGCGACTGGCGCTGCACAAGCTCGATGAAATCTGCGAGGACCAGCGCACCGCCGTGCAGGACTGGATCGACGCCCTCGAAACCTGGGCCCTGCCCGACACCCCCGCCGGCCTGCGCGAGCTGGACCTGCTCAAGGTGCGCAGCCGCGACGTGCTGGAGCACATCGAGCGCGTGGTGCACCACGTGCGGCGGCTGGAGCAGAGCACGGAGACCGCCGTGCAGATGCACTTTTCCGTGCAGAGCAACCGCACCAACGACATCATGCGCACCCTCACGGCGCTCACCGCCGTGTTCCTGCCGCTGAACCTCATCGCCGGCATCTTCGGCATGAATTTCGAGTTCATTCCGCTGATCCACAAGGCCAACGGCTTCTGGTGGGCGATGGGCTCGATGGCGTTCATCGCCGTGGCGCTGGTGCTGGTGTTCTGGCGCAAGCGCTATCTGGCGCGCACGAGCAGGTAAGGGAGCGCGCCTGCCCGCCGCCGTCAGACGAAGGGTTCGGCCAGCGCCTCGTTGAACAGCACCCGCTGCACGGCGGGGCGCTCCAGCATGCGCCGCAGGTACGGCCCCAGGTGGAGGCGGCTGCGGGCCGGCGCGGTGCGCTGGAAGTTGCGGGTCCAGCGGCACAGCGTGAACACGTAGGCGTCGAGCGCGCTGTAGCCCGCGCCCAGGAACCACGGGCCGCCGTGGCGGGCCAGCTCGGCGTCGAGCTGCGCCAGCAGGCCGTCGATGCGCAGCTCCGCGTGGCGCTGCAGCTCCAGCATGCCGGCCTCATGGCCCTCGTCCACCCAGCGGTGGGGATAGAAGTACACGATGAGCGTCGCCTGCAGCGTGTTGGTGAGCCACATCAGCCACTTGTAGAACTGCGCGCGCTGCGCCGTGCCCAGCGCGGGCGCCAGGGCCGCGGCGGGGTGGGTGTCGCACAGGTGCAGGGTGATGGCGGCCGTCTCGTAGAGCACCAGGTCCCCGTCGGTGAGCACGGGCACCAGCCCGTTGGGGTTGAGCCGCAGATAGGCGGGCGCCTGGTGGGCACGCTGGCCGATGTCCACGGGCACGCGCGCGTAGGGCGTGCCCAGCTCTTCAAGCAGGATGTGCGGCACCATGGCGGCGCTGCTGGGGGCGTGGTGAAGCTCGAGCATGGTGTTGTGCGGGAGGGGACCGGTGGCCTGAAAAAGAGGAGGATGCGCGGACCGCGCGGGGATCGATCAGGGCCGCGCCACGCCGAACAGGCCGGCGCCGTTGTCCCACGCGACCTTGCGCGCCACATCGGCGGGCAGGCCGCCCAGCCAGGTGCGGTAGCCCTGCATGAGGCTTTCATAGTGCTGCCAGCGCTGGTTCACCCAGGTGTCGGAGCCCACGACAAAACGCGTGGGGTACTTGAGCAGCAGCGCGCGCCACGCGGGGCACAGCTGGTCGTCGTCACACACCAGGCCCGGCCGGTACGAGAGTTCGCCCACGAGGCCGGGGTAGCGCGCGAGCAGCGCGTCCACCCGCTCGGCCGGCGCGCCGCCGATGCCCGTGTGCGCCCAGATCAGGCGCAGCTTGCGCCCTTGCGTGGGAGTGTGCGCCATAAGCTTGTCGATGGCCACGTCGTCCACATGGGCCAGCACCACCAGGTCGCGCTCCTCGGCCAGCGCCATGAGCTTCCTGGCCACCGGGCCGTCGGCATTGGCGCTGTCGTACAGGTGGAACTCGCCGATGCCCCGGTACGGCCCGGCCGCCGTGCCGCGCGCCAGCTCGGCCTGCACCATGGCGTAGATGCTCTCGTCGGCGAACCAGCCGGTGTAGTCGGCGCGGCTGCGGTACAGCCGCACGAAGGGCACCACGGCGACGCCGGCCTCGCGCGTCTCGCGCAGGCCGGCCAGCGTGAGCGAGCCGGTGTTGGGCCGGGAGTTGGCCACGATGGCCCGCACGCCGCTTTTCTGCATGCGGCCCAGCACGTCGGTCGGCGGGTGCGGGCCGTTCTTGCCGTCCCACGCCTCTTCGTTGTAGTGCAGGTGGGCGTCGAACAGCGGCCCGGGATAGTCGGCCGCATGAGGCTGGACCCCGAACGCTATCAAACCGATAGCTACCAGCGCCTTACCAGCAAGCGCCAGATGCCAAAAAGGCTTCACGCTCTGAAGCGGGGCGGCCATGGTGCCGCCCCTCAGGCGAGATGTTTGTCGAAGAACGCCAGCGTGCGGTCGCGCGCGGCCATGGCCGAAGGCTCGTCGTAGCTGCCGCGCTGGTCGCAGTTGAAGCCGTGGTCGGCGTCGTAGATGTGGACCTCGACCTCGGGATGGGCGCGGGCAAATGCCTGCACGGTGTCGAGCGGGATGTAGTGGTCGCGCTGGCCGAAGTGCGCCAGCACCGGCACCTGCGGGTGGCGCGCTGCTTCGTCGGCTGAGGTCATGCCGCCGCCGTAATAAGGCACGGCCGCCGACAGCCCGCTCAGCGTGCAGGCCGCGCGCCAGGTCAACAGGCCGCCCCAGCAAAAGCCCACGATGCCGACCTTGCGGCCGCTTTGCTGCGCGGCGTAGTCGATGGCGGCCTGGATGTCGGGCATCACGCCTGGCGCGGGCAAGGCCTCGACTGCGGCCTTCAGACCCATGCCGGCCTTCATGTCGTCGCCGGTGTAGCCCATGTCCACATCCTGCTGCACGCGGTGAAACGTCGATGGTGCGACGGCCAGGTAGCCGCGCGCGGCAAACCGGTCGGCCACCGCGCGGATGTGCGAGTTCACGCCAAAAATTTCCTGCAGCACCACAATCGCACCGCGCGGCGCCGCATCGGGCTGCGCCACCCAGGCGGGCACGGCGAGACCATCGCTTGATGTCAGATTGACGAATTGACCCATGGTATTGACTCCTTGCTGCGTTGATGGACTGATGTGTGACTCGGGGGCATGCGGCCAGCGCGGGTGCCGGGGCTCCCCCACGCGCCGGTCCCGGCGCCCGCTGAACGCGCCATTCTGGCCGCTGAGCGGACCTCTGTTCAAATGCGGGCCATTTTCAGAGGAGTCCTTGCAGTGACCCACACCCACAAAGTAGCACTGATCACCGGAGGGTCGCGCGGCATCGGCGCGGCCACCGCCCGGCTGGCGGCGCGCCAGGGGTGGGCCGTGGCCGTCAACTACGCCCGCGACGCGCGCGCCGCCGAGGCCGTGGTCGCCGCCATCGCCGCCCAGGGCGGCCGCGCCCTGGCGGTGCAGGCCGACGTGGCCGACGAGGCGCAGGTGATGGCCATGTTCCGCACGGTGGACGCGCAGCTGGGCCGCCTCTCGGCCCTGGTGAACAACGCCGGCGTGGTGGACGTGCCCGCGCGGGTGGAGGCGATGGGCGTGGCGCGCCTCAAGCGCATGTTCGACATCAACGTGATCGGCAGCTTCGTCTGCGCGCGCGAGGCCGTGCTGCGCATGGGCACGCGCCACGGCGGGGCCGGCGGCAGCATCGTCAACGTGTCCAGCGCCGCCGCGCGGCTGGGGGCGGCGGGCCAGTACGTGGACTACGCGGCCGCCAAGGGCGCGATCGACACCATGACCCTGGGGCTGGCGCGCGAGGTGGCCGCCGACGGCATCCGCGTGAACGCCGTGCGCCCCGGCCTGATCGAGACCGACATCCACGCCAGCGGCGGCCTGCCCGACCGCGTGCGCGACCTCTCGCACCAGGTGCCCATGCTGCGCGGCGGCACGGCCGAGGAGGTGGCCGAGGCCATCGTGTGGCTGATGTCGCCCGCCGCCAGCTACACCACCGCCACGCTGATGGACGTCTCGGGCGGGCGCTAGAGCGCTGCGGTGCAGCATGCGCGGGCGCCAAACCGCGCCAAAAACACCGCATACTCGCGCACAGCAGCCCGGCGGCGGCGCCTGTGCGCTGCCTTGCCGGGCCCAGCCCGATCCACCGCCCTGCCCCCTGCCTCCCGGAGCGCCCTGATGGACCTCAAACCCCTGATCACCCTGCTGGCCATCGTCAACCCGCTGGCCATCGTTCCCTTTTTCATCCACTACACGCAGGGTTTCTCGTACCCCCAGCGGCGGCGCACCATCCAGGTGGCGAGCTTCAGCGTGTTCTGCGTGATCGCCGCCTGCGCCCTGCTGGGCCTGCAGATCCTGGACTTCTTCAACATCTCGCTGCAGAGCTTCCAGGTGGGCGGGGGCATGCTGCTGCTCATCAGCGCGATGAACATGCTCAACGCCCAGCCCGCCGAGGCCAAGCCCAGCACCAACGAATACGAGGAAGGCGCCGAGAAGGCCGCCGCGGGCAGCAGCATCGCCGTGGTGCCCCTGACCATCCCGCTGCTCACCGGGCCGGCCAGCATGTCCACCGTGGTGATCTACGCCGACCGCGCGCAGACCTTCTGGCAGCATGCCGCCCTGGTGGGCTACGGCGTGGTGATCGCCCTGGCCACGGCCGTGTGCTTCGCGCTGGCCGACCCGATCGCGCGCGTGCTGGGCAAGACCGGCATCAACGTGATGACCCGGCTGATGGGCCTGATCCTGGCCGCGCTGGCCGTGGAAGTGATGGCCGACGGGCTGGGCAAGCTCTTTCCCATCCTCATCTCCCGCTGAGATGGAGCACCCCCTGAATCGCCTTCGGCGGCCTTCCCGGCCGGGACCGTGCCAGTTTCGTATGCGGCGGGTGTCTCGCAGCACGAGGGGCGACTAGGCATGTCTGCAAGGCTTCTGCTGCTGGAGGACGACCCCGCCATCGCCCGCACCGTGGCGTACGCGCTGGAACGCGACGGGCTGTCCGTGACGCACAGCCTGCTGGTGCACGACGCGCGCCAGCAGATGCTCTCGCACCGCTTTGACCTCCTGGTGCTGGACGTGGGCCTGCCCGACGGCAGCGGGCTCGACCTGCTGCGCGATGTGCGCGGCGCCCCGCAGACCGCGGCCGTTCCCGTGCTCATGCTCAGCGCCCATGGCGAGGAGATCGACCGCGTGCTGGGCCTGGAGCTGGGCGCCGACGACTACCTGGCCAAGCCCTTCAGCCCGCGCGAGCTGGCGGCCCGCGTGAAGGCCCTGCTGCGGCGCGCGGGCACCCGCCTTGCCGCGGCGCCCACCGCCACGGCCAGCCTGTTCCATGACGACGAGGCCGGGCAGCGCATCAGCCTGCACGGCCAGGCCCTGCCGCTGACGCGGCGCGAATACCGCCTCCTGTCGTGCCTGCTGCGCGGCGCGGGCCGCATCCACTCGCGCGACGCGCTGCTGGCCGCCGCCTGGGGCGACGACAGCGACAGCACCGACCGCACGGTGGACACGCACATCAAGACCCTGCGCGCCAAGCTGCGCGAAGTGGACCCGGCGCGCGAGTACATCAGCACGCACCGCGGCATGGGCTACTGCCTTGACGTCTGAAACCAAATGGGCCACTGGCGCTTGTCCATCAAGCGCTGACAGATATTGTTCTTGAAGCAGACCCCACAGATCCATGCGCCTCGGCATCCGCCTGCTCTTTGCGTTTTTCCTCATCAACGGCATCGCCGCGTTCTTCGTGCTGCGCGTGTTCATGGCCGAGATCAAGCCCAGCGTGCGCGAGGTGATGGAGGACATGATGGTGGACACGGCCAACATCCTGGCCGAGCTGGCCAGCGAGGACCTGGCGGCCGGCCGGCTGTCCGACGGCACGGGCCAGCACAGCCCGTTCGCGCAGCACGTGCGCCGCTATGCGAGCCGGCCCATCGACGCCGCGATCTGGGGTTTCTCCAAGCAGTCGCTGGACTACCGCATCTACGTGACCGACACCACGGGGCGCGTGCTGTTCGACTCCGAAAACCGCGCCATCGGCGCTGACTATTCGCGGTGGCGCGACGTGGCCCGCACGCTGCGCGGCGAGTACGGCGCGCGCTCCACGCGCGACGTGGAGGGCGACGACACCAGCGGCGTGATGCACGTGGCGGCCCCCATCTATGTGAACAATGAGATCGCCGGCGTGTTGACCGTGGCCAAGCCCACGCGCACCGTGCAGCGCTTCATCGACCGCGCCGAGCGCAAGGTGTTCATGGGCGGGCTGCTGCTGCTGGCGCTCTCGGCCGCCGTGGGCGTGGCCGTGACGCTGTGGATGGTGTGGAACGTGCGCCGCCTGCGCGACTACGCCCTGAGTGTGCAGGGGCCGGCCGACGGCGAACACCGCGACCCCGACACCCCGCCCATGGCGGCCCTGGCCGTGCCCCAGGTGCCCGGCGAGCTGGGCGACCTGGCCCGCGCCATGGACCGCATGCGCGCCCGGCTGGAAGGGCGCGACTACATCGAGGGCTACGTGCGCGCCCTCACGCACGAGCTCAAGAGCCCCGTGGCCGCCATCCGGGGCGCGGGCGAACTCCTGCAGGACGACCTGCCCGCCGCGGACCGCGCCGAATTCGCCACCCAGGTGGTGCAGCAGAGCGAGCGCCTGCAGCGCATCATCGACCGGCTGCTGGAACTGTCCAAGCTGGAGCAGCGCCACCACGCCGAGGGCCGTGCGCCCGTGGCCCTGCACGATTGCGCCCGCGCCGCCATCGGCCAGACCCGCGCGCGCGCGGCTCAGCGCGGCATCACGCTCGCGCTGGCCGGCACGGGAAGCAGCGGCCCCTGGGAAGCCGAACTGGTGACGCTGGCGCTCACCAACCTGCTGGACAACGCCATCGACTTTGCCCCGCAGGGCAGCACCGTGCAGGTGGAGCTGGAAGGCAGCTGCGTGGCCGTGCAGGACAGCGGCCCGGGCGTGCCCGACTACGCGCTGCCGCGCCTGGGCGAGCGCTTCTTCACCACGGCGCGCCCGGGGGGCGAGCGCAGCGGCTCGGGCCTGGGCCTGGCCATCGTGCGGCGCGTCATGGCGCTGCACGGGGGGCAGCTGGTGGTGCGCAACACCGCACCGGGGCTGCGCGCCACGCTGGACTTTGCCGCGGCCTAGCTCCGCTGGCGCAGGTGCACGGCCACCCCCGCCACCAGCAGGGCCAGCGCCACCGCGTCCACCCGCACGACCACGGCCAGCGGGGCGCCCAGGCCGCTGCCCCGCTGCAGCCACGCCAGGAGCAGAAAGGACACCACGCTCACCAGCCCCGCCACCAGGGCCAGCCGATGGAGTCCGGGGCGCATGGCGGCATACCCCATGAAGGCGGCCAGCAGCCCGAACAGGACGGCCCGGTGCCGCAGCAGCAGCTCCAGCCCCGCATCCGGCACCGGGGTGCCGTATAGCTGCGCCAGCCTGCCCGCCCCCAGCACCCCCACCACGGGCAGGGCGTGGACCACCGCCACCACCCCCAGAATCACCGCGACCACATGGCGCATGCCAGCCCCTTTGTTGTGAAGCGGTGGTTGTAGGCGCAAGGGGCGCGGCCGTCGATGACCTGGCAGGTCATGGCGGCGCGGCACCAGACTTCACACTGGCCTCACAAACTTCATAGCGCCCTCACACCGGCCCACAACACTGCCTCCACAACATTCACTTGTGGAGGACCTCTTGTTCAAGCACCCCCTGTTCACCAAACTGGCCGCGCTCGCTGCCGTCACCCTGCTGCTGCTCCTTGGCCTGGGCATGATCGACAACGTGGTGCGCGACCGCCAGCGCTACCGCAGCCTCACCGCGCAGAGCGTGGCCGACAGCCTGGCCGGGCCGCAGACGCTGATGGGCCCCATGATCCACAGCGCCTGCGTGGAGACCTGGGACGTGGAAACCGGCAAGGGCGACGAGCGCCGCATGGTGGAGCAGCGCCGCGAGTTCCTGCTCACAGCCATGCCCGAGCAGCTCAAGCTGAGCACGGGCGCGGCGATGGAGGAGCGCGCGCGCGGCCTGCACAAGGTGAACACCTACAACCTCAAGGCCCACGTCACGGCGCAGTGGGGGTCGCTGGCCAGCCTCGAGCCGCAAAGCACCATGAAGAACTCGCGCATGCACTGCGGCGCGCCCATCGCGATGATGGCCGTGGGCGACGCGCGCGGCATCCGCACGGCGCAGCTCACGCTGGCGGACCAGGCCCTGGCCCTCAAGCCCGGCACCTTCCACCCCACCTACAGCCGGGGCCTGCACGCCGTGCTGCCCGAATCGGTGCGCGGCAAGGCCGATGGCCTGACCGCCACGCTGGACCTGGAACTGGTGGGCACCGAGCGCCTGGCCATCGTGCCCCTGGGGGGCAGCACCGAGGTGGTGATGACCAGCAGCTGGCCGCACCCCTCGTTCGCGGGGCGCTTCCTGCCGTCGGAGCGGGAGGTCAAGAAGACCGGCTTCTCGGCGCAATGGCGGCTGTCGTCGCTGGCCACCACGGCGCAGGCCGATGTCGCCCACGGCAAGCGCATCTGCCTGGGGGGCGCGGACGACGGTGCCCGCGGCGACGACGCGCCCTCCGGCGCCACGCCGGGCGACTGCGCGGACAGCTTCAGCGTGGCCTTCGTCGACCCGGTGAACCCCTACTCCCTCTCCGACCGCGCCACCAAGTACGGCGTGCTGTTCATCGCACTCACCTTCGTGGCCGTGGGCCTGTTCGAGCTGATGAAAAAGCTGCGCGTGCACCCCGTGCAGTACCTGCTGGTGGGCAGCGCGCTGTGCAGCTTCTTTCTGCTGCTCGTGAGCCTGTCGGAGCACCTGCCGTTCGGCGCCTCCTACGCCGTGGCGGCGACCGCCTGCGTGCTGCTGCTGGCCTACTACGCCAGCCACATGCTGGGCAGCCTGGCGCGCGGCATTCCCCTGGGGGCCGGCATCGCGCTGCTGTATGGCCTGCTGTACCTGCTGCTGCAGCTGGAGCAGACGGCGCTGGTCGTCGGTGCCATCGCGCTCTTCCTGGTGCTGGCGGCCGTGATGGTGCTCACGCGCAAGGTGAACTGGTACGGGCTGTCGCAAGGCGGCGCGCCAAGCCGCCCCACCCCGCCCGCCGCCCGCCCCACCGCACCCCGCGCGGAGGCCGCATGAGAACGCACACCGCGCCGACAGCCTGGGCGCAGCACCTGGCGGACCCGGCGGCATGCACCGGCGCACCCGTGCCCACGCTGACCCCGGCGGAAGCCGAGCGCGTGCAGCGCCACCGCGACCAGCTGACGGCGGCCCTGCGGGCGCAGGACCGGGCGGCGCTGCTCAGCGCCAAGCAGCACGTGCTGGAAGCGGCCTACCACCCGTGCGGCGCCCCCGATGCGGCCTGCGACCCCACCGACTCCCCCGCCTTGCGCAGGGCGCTGCGCGACCTGTCATGGCGCATGGCGGGCCTGCTGCTGCCGCGCAGCCCGCGGCACTGTGTGCCCGGCGCCGGGTTCTTGATGAAAATAGCCGCCAACGCTTGATTGGCAAGCGCTGGCAGCTATCAAAACAGAAGCGCATTGCCCATCCCGGCCATTGCGGCTGGCCGGGCCTGGCGCACCGGCAGGCGGGAGAAAGGTCAGGCCACCGCTTCCTGCGGTGCGCAGGCGGCGGCGGGCGATGGAGCCCCCGCGTCCTCCGAGCAGGTCGCACCGCCGCATCCGTGGATCAGCTCGCCCGGCAGCGCCCCGGGGGCGTGCACCACGCCCGAGACGGGGTCGAATCCCACGCGGCGCAAGTGCAGGGCCAGCGCGGCATCCATGCTCTGCGCATGCTGCGGAAACCACAGGGCCAGTTCGCTGGCCATCACGCGCAGCACCGCGAGGTCGCCCTGCTGCGCACGCGCGGTGCCTTCACGCATCACCTGCAGCACCACCCGGTGCTGCATGCTGTGGCAGTTGCCCGATGCGAAGCGCGTGGAGGCCATCCAGGCGTCCTCCTGCGCGAAATGGTGGTCGGTGTGCTCCACCAGCGCCTGCCAGGCAGCCAGCAGGCGCGCGTCGTCCGCGCCATCGACGGCGGCCAGCAGGTCGACGAACTCACGGTGGGTGTCGTCCATCAGGGCCAGGTCCAGGGCCAGGGCGTCGGACCATTCGAGTTGAGCCATGCAAATACCCTTGTGCACCAAGTCAAAGACAGGGGAGCGAGGTTAGTTTTTCGCGGCGGCCCGCATATTGATGCAGGTCAGGGTTCCGCCCCAGGGCCGCGGCCATCCCCATGAAAAAAGCCCCGCACGGGGCGGGGCTCCTGGGTGGGCGCGGGCCGGGGCCCTGCGCGCTCAGCTCTTGCCGTACATGCGCTTCATGTCATCCACGCACTTGGACTTCAGGTCGCCGGACATCGCGTCGCAGCGCTCCTTGGCGGCCTTGTAGGCGGCATCGTTCTTTTCGGCGTTGGCATCCTTGCGGGCCTCGGCCACCGCCGCGTTCTTCTCGGCGGCGTTGTCCGCGGGCTTGGCCTGGGTCTCGGCCACCTTGGCATCTTCCTTGGCCTTCACGCGGGCTGCCTTCGCATCCTTCTCGCACACGTCCTTGTCATTGCCCTTGAGGTCGTCGCACTTTTCCTTGGCGACGCCGTAGGCCGCATCCGCCCGCGCGTCGGCGACCTTGCGCGTGGCCTTGGGGCTGGGCTTGTGCTGCGCGTCGAGCTCGGCCTTGGCCACGTCCTCGGCGCCCTTGGCCTCCTTCACACAGATGTCCTTGGCGTTGCCTTGCAGGCCATCGCACTTTTGCTTGCTGGCCTTGTAGTCGGCGGAAATGCGTTCCTTGCCAGCCTTGTATTCGGCGTCCGTCAGCGCGAAGGCGGAAGTGGCCAGCAGGCCGGCTGCGACAGAAGCCATCAGGGTGCGGGTGAATTTCATGGGTTTCTCCTCGATCGGTAATGGATAGAAATAGGAAGGGAGGGGCCGGGAAACGAAGGGGCCTTGGCCTCAGTCGTTGAAGCGGAAATCGGGGTGGCGGGCCTGCCAGTCGCTGAGCTGCTTCTCGGCCACGTCGCGGGCGATGCCCTGGCGTTCCTGCAGCTTGCCCAGGAACTGTTCGCGCTTGCCATCGATGACGTCGAAATCGTCATTCGTGAGCTTGCCCCACTGCTCGATCATTTTTCCCTTGAACTGCTTCCAGTTGCCCTTGACGGTGTCTTCATTCATGGCGTGCATCCTCGAAAAGATTTCGCGTCAGCCATCCACCCGGAATGCGTGGAACAGGTGCGTGATGCGATGGGATTGACTCTAGAAATGATTCGCCGCGGGGACCGTAGGCCATGCCACGCAGCACGCGTCAGCACAGGACTACGGCGGCTGAAGGACAGGGCGCGGCGGCGAGGGCGGCGCCCCTCGCCAGCGGCCAACAAAGTGTTGCAATTTGCCATCACTGCTCCACTGTTACGCGCGGCCCCTTCCCAGCAAGCTGTTTCGTTTGGTAACGCTTGTGTTTCCACGCCGCAACGGCATGTGGTGAAGTCCTGAAATGCGCTGGTTTTGAACGCGCACCTTCACCCCCCACGATCCATGCACACCACCTCCGAGGCGCCTCCCGCAACGCAGACTGCGGGCGAGGCACAAGACAGCCCGCGACACCCCGCGCCGGCCGCCGTTTCTTCCCAAGACACGAAGAACCCCCTTCCCCTGCTGGCCGGGCTGGCCGCATCCGCGGCGCTGGCGGCCTGCGGCGGTGGCGGAGGTGGCGGGGAAGAGGGCACGACAGCCAGCCCGGGCGCCGGTTCCGCGCTGCCCGGCGCAACCCACACGGCGCCGCTGACGGACGCGGAGGCCGCGCGCTTCCTGCTGCAGGCCCAGTTCTCCGCCTCCACCGCGGACATCGCCGCCCTGCGCTCCACCACCTACGCCAGCTGGCTGGAGAGCCAGTTCAGCGCCCCCCCGTCGCTGAGCGGCTGGGACTGGCTGAACCAGCGCGGCTACGCCGACGTCAACAAGGACACGGCCTACTACGACAACACCTACCCGGGCGACTACATGATCTGGCACCAGCTCCTGCAGTCCAGCGACGGGGTGCGCAAGCGGGTGGCGCTCGCGCTGTCGGAGATCTGCGTGGTGTCGCTCTCGGGCCTGGACCTGAGCTGGCGCAGCCATGCCCTCGCGTGGTACTGGGACCAGCTGGTGGCCAACGCGTTCGGCAACTACCGCAACCTGCTGCAGGACGTGACGCTCAACGCGGCCATGGGCTACTACCTCAATACGCGCGGCAACCAGAAGGAAAACGCCGCCACCGGCCGACAGCCCGACGAGAACTACGCGCGCGAGGTGATGCAGCTCATGTCGATCGGCCTGGTGCTGCTCAACCCCGATGGCACGCCCCAGCGCGACAGCGCGGGCAAGCCCATCGACAGCTACACGCAAAGCGACGTGACCAACCTGGCGCGCGTGTTCACCGGCTACGACTACGACCAGTCGCAGAACACGCCGACCACCGTGCCGGGAACCACGCGCGTCGTGCCCGGCACCACCTTCGCGCGCCTGCCGATGGCGCTCACCGAGTCGCGCCATTCCACGCTGGCGGCCTCCTTCCTGGGCACCACCATCCCGGCCAACACGCCGGGCGCGGCGGCCCTCAAGACGGCGCTGGACACCCTGTTCAACCACCCCAACGTGGGCCCGTTCATCGGCAAGCAGCTCATCCAGCGGCTGGTCACCAGCAACCCCTCGCCCGCCTACGTGGCGCGCGTGACCGCCGCCTTCAACAACAACGGTGCCGGCGTGCGCGGCGACATGCGCGCGGTGGTCCGCGCCATCCTGCTCGACGACGAGGCGCGCGCGCCCGCCGGCCTCGCCCAGCCCGGGTTTGGCAAGCTGCGCGAGCCCATGCTGCGCTTTGTCCAGTGGGGCCGCACCTTCGGGCTGGAGTCGGCCCAGGGCAGCTGGAAGATCGGCAACTTCAGCGACCCGGGCTCGCGGCTGGGGCAAAGCCCGCTGCGCTCGCCCTCGGTGTTCAACTTCTTTCGGCCTGGCTACATCCCGCCGTCCACCGCGCTGGCGGCCAATGGCGCGGTGGCGCCCGAGTTCCAGCTGGTCAACGAAAGCAGCGTGGGCGGCTACCTCAACTTCATGCAGGGCGTGATCCGCAACGGCATCTTCGTGAACGCGCCGGAGCTGCCCCACAACGCCAGCACCGCCAACAACGGCTTCGACCTGAAGGCCAGCTACGCGCAGGAACTGGCGCTGGTCGCCGACGCGGACGCGCTCGTCGCGCGCATCAACCTGCTCATGTGCGCGGGCCAGCTCTCGGCCGGCACCGTCAAGCTCATCACCGATGCGCTCAAGGCCACCAACGTCACCGCGGCCAGCGCGGACAACGTCCGGCGCGACCGCGTGGCGGCCGCCGTCTTCCTGGTCATGGCCTCGGCCGAGTACCTCATCCAGAAATAAGCAACAAGCCCGGACCGCACCCGAGAAGCCACGCCATGCACCTGCTTCAACCCGAACTCCACACCCGCCGCGCGTTCCTGCGCCGCTCCACCCAGCTGGGCCTGGCGGGCACGGCCCTGCCCTTCGCGATGAACCTCGCCGCGATGGGCGAGGCAGCCGCCTTCGCGGCCAACGACTACAAGGCCCTGGTCTGCGTGTTCCTCTATGGCGGCAACGACTACGCCAACACCGTGGTCACCTACGACGACGCCAGCCACGGCCGCTACAGCGCCATCCGCGGCAGCATCGCGCTGCCCAAGGCCTCGCTCACGCCCACGCTGCTCAACCCCTCCACGCCGCTGCCCGACGGGCGCCAATACGCGCTGCACCCCGCCATGACCGGGCTGGCGGGCCTGTTCAACAGCGGCAAGGCCGCCGTGCAGCTGAACGTCGGCCCGCTGGTCGTGCCCCTGACGCGCGCGCAGTACAACAGCCCCGACCGCAAGGCCTACCCCGTCCCGCCCAAGCTGTTCTCGCACAACGACCAGCAGTCGGTGTGGCAGTCGTCCTCGCCCGAGGGCTCCACCGTGGGCTGGGGCGGCAACATCGGCGACCTGGCACTCTCGTCCAACGGCAACTCGCTGTTCACCTGCATCGCCGTCACCGGCAACGCGGTGTTCCTCTCGGGCGACTCGGCCCTGCAATACCAGGTCAGCACGAACGGCGCCGTGGCCATCAACGGCGTGAAGAACAATGTCTACGGGTCCAGCGCGGTGCGCGGCGCGCTGTCGGCGCTCATCCAGCAGCCCAGCGCGCACACGCTGGAGAACGAGTACACCCGCGTGACCACCCGCGCGGTCACGTCCGAAAGCCAGATCACCGGCGCGCTGGCCGGCACCACGCTGGGCACGCCGTTCCCCGCCAACAATTCGCTGGCCGACCAGCTCAAGATGGTGGCCCGCCTCATCGGCTCGCGCAACGCGCTGGGCAGCAAGCGCCAGGTGTTCATGGTGTCGCTGGGCGGGTTCGACCTGCACGACAACCTGATCTCGCAGCAGCCCTTGCTGATGCAGCGCGTGAGCGACGCCCTGACGGCCTTCCACAGCGCCACGGTGGAACTGGGCGTGGCCGACAAGGTGACCGCGTTCACCGCGTCGGACTTCGGCCGCACGCTGAGCTCCAACGGCGACGGCTCGGACCACGGCTGGGGCAGCCACCACCTGGTGGTGGGCGGCGCCGTCAAGGGCAAGGCGTTCTACGGCAGCGCACCGCCCGTGAGCATCACCAACACCGCGGCCCCCGAGGACCAGTGGCACGTGGGCCAGGGCCGCCTGCTGCCCACCACCTCGGTGGACCAGTACGCGGCCACCCTGGCCAGGTGGTTTGGCGTGGCCGACAGCGAAATGGCCGGCGTGCTGCCCAACATCACGCACTTCGGCGCCGCCGCCGGCCGGCCCGACTATCCGGTGGACATGGGGTTCATGGGCCCTCCCTGAAGCGGCGCGGGCGGTGCCCCAATAATGGGGGCATGACCCCAGCCTCCACCCCTTCGTCCCGCCCCCGCATCGTCATCATCGGCTGCGGCTTCGGCGGCCTGGAAGCCGCCCGGGCGCTGCGCGGCGCGGCCGTGGACATCACCCTGGTCGACAAGACCAACCACCACCTCTTCCAGCCGCTGCTGTACCAGGTGGCCACCGCCGGTCTGTCGGCCCCCGCCATCGCGGCCCCCATCCGCCACCTGTTCCGCCAGCAGCCCAACGCCACCACCTTGCTCGGGGAGGTCACGCGCATCGACGTGGCGGCGCGCGCCGTGTATCTGAAGGACGGCCCCCATCCCTCCGCCCCCCTGCCGTACGACCACCTCGTCGTCGCGGCCGGCGCCACGCACAGCTACTTCGGCCAGGATGCATGGGCCACGCACGCGCCCGGGCTCAAGACGCTGGACGATGCCTTCGAGATCCGCCGCCGCATCCTGCTGGCCTTCGAGGCCGCCGAGAAGGAGCCCGACCCCGTCCGCCGCGCCGACTGGCTCAACTTCGTGGTCGTGGGCGCCGGGCCCACCGGCGTGGAGATGGCGGGCACCCTGGCCGAGATCGCGCGCCACACACTGCCCGGCGAATTCCGCCACATCGACCCGGCCAGCGCCAGGATCATCCTGCTCGAAGGCGGCACGCGGGTGCTGCAGGCCATGCCGGAAGCACTGAGCCAGCGCGCCAGGGAGCAGCTGGAAAAACTGGGCGTGGAAGTGCGCCTGCAAGCCCGCGTCACCACCATCGACGATGACGGCCTGAGGGTCGAATCGCCCCCTGACGCTGATTCATCAAGCGCAGGCAGCTATCAAATCAAGAGCAAATGCATCATCTGGGCGGCCGGGGTGGCGGCCTCCCCGCTGGGCCGCCATCTGGCCGAGGCCACCGGCTGCACGATCGACCGCGCGGGCCGCGTGGTCGTGGCGCCCGACCTCACGCTGCCCGGCCACCCGGAGATCAGCGTGATCGGCGACCTGGCCGCCGCCCAGAGCCACGCGCCCGGCCAGCCTCCCCGGCCGGTGCCCGGCGTCTCGCCCGGCGCCAAGCAGATGGGCCGCGCGGCGGCCGCCAACATCCTGCGCCGCCTGCGCGGCCAGGCCACGCAAGCGTTTCGCTACCGCGACTACGGCAACCTCGCCACCATCGGCCGCAACTCCGCCGTGGTGGACCTCACCTCGCCCGCGGGGCCGGTGCGGTTCTCGGGCTACTTTGCCTGGCTGTTCTGGCTGTTTGCGCACGTGTATTTCCTGATCGGCTTCCGCAACCGGCTGGTGGTGCTGCTCGACTGGGCCTGGGCGTACTGGAGCTTTGCACGGTATGCGCGTGTGGTGACGGGGATCGAGCCGGGCACGGCCCCGCCGCCCCCGCGGTCCTGACGCGGGCCAGGCACCACACCGCGCGGCGAACGCCGCTGCGGCGGGCGGATGGCCCGGGGGGCCCGGGAGCGCGCGCGCCGCGAGAGGGCGCACGGGCGGGGACCGGTGGTGCCCCCGGCAGCTCAGTTCGTGCGCCGCGTCACCTGTTCCAGCCAGTCCGCCAGCTCCTGGGCGACCTGTGTGGAGGCCTCCGCCAGGGCCTTCACGCCGCCGGCCGCGTCGGCGCTGGGCGCCGGGGTGCGCACGATGAACACACGCTGGCCGCGCAGCGACTCGCCCGCCAGCGTCAGGTCCACCACCGTGGCACGCAGGCGCACCACGCCAGCGCTTTCGGTGGGGCTGGCGAAGAGGTGGCTGAATTCCTCCAGCTCCACGCGCAGCACCGGGGGCAGCCGGCCGCCCTGGCTGGCGTCGCGCGCCTGGGCCGCACCGTCGTCGGCCTTGAGGATGGCGCGCCGCTGGCCCAGCTGCTCGCGCAGCCGCTGCTGCAGCAGCTGGGCGGGGGGCTGGCTCCAGCGGGCCTGGCTGTAGGGGCGCAGCTGCTGGGCATCGGCATAGCCCAGGCGGTAGAGCACGGCATTGCTGCCCTCGGGCAGGCCGGGCGCCTCCACGTCGGCCAGGGCCAGGGGCTGCAGCGGTGCCCGGCGGTCGGCCGGCGCCGGGGCCACCGGGCCGGGGCCAAAGTCGTACAGCACGGGGCGCGAGGGCGGGCTGGGCAGGGCCGAGCAGCCGGCCAGGCCGATCACCACCACCAGAACCATGCCGCCCAGCAGGCCGCCAGCGCTTTTCGGGAAGGCGCCGGCAGCTATGTTTTTAATAGTACTTTTCATGAACACTCCTCACGGTGCCGCAAAGCCGGGCTCGCCGGGGCCGGGCGGTATGCGGCCGGACCCATAGATGAACAGCTGCGGGTTGTCGGTGACGCCGCCCGCCGTGCGGCCGAGCTGGCGGGCCGCGCGCGACGTGTCGTCGGCGGCGCGGTTCAGGCGCGGCAGCGTGGAGGCGCCGAACTGGTCGGCCGCGCGGGCGAGGGACTGCGTGCCGATGGTGATCTGGTCGATGGGGCCGCCCTCCGCGCCCAGGCGCTGGGTGGTCTTGCTGACGTCGGCGGCCAGGGACGTCACGCTGGCGCCGGCCTGCTGCAGCGACTGCAGCGTCTTGCGCGCGTCGCTGGCCAGCGGCGGCAGCGCGGCCAGGGCCGGGTCCAGCCGCTGCGCGACGGTGGCATCGAGCCGCTGGGTCAGGGTGTTGACGCTGCCCGCGGCCTGGCCGATGTTGGCGAGGGCTTCGGTGAGCTTTTGCTGGTTGGTGTCGCCCAGCAGCTGGTTGATGCGGCGCGTGGCCTCCTCCACCTGCGCCAGGATGGCCGGCGCCTGCTCGGCGAGCTTGCCAAACGGCGAGGGCTTGAGCGGCAGGCGGGGCAGCCCGCTGGGGCCGGGCGGCAGTTCGGGATAGGGCTTGTCGGCGTCGTCCAGCTGCACATGGGCCAGGCCCGTGACGCCCTGGTAGCCCAGCACGGCGAAGGTGGTGGGGCTGATGGGCGCCTGTTCGTTGACGGCGATGCGGATCAGCACGTTGCCGGTGACCTGGGGGTCGAATCCGATGCGCGTGACCTTGCCCACGGCCACGCCCTTGTAGCGGACGGTGGCCTGGGGCTGCAGGCCGCTCACGCCGTCCTTGGTGGACAGCTCGTACTGCTCGTAGTTGGCGTTGTCGCGCGTGAGCCAGATGGCCAGGCCCGCCAGCATGGCGGCCACCACCAGCACGAAGATGCCTGCGGCGAGGGCGTGTGATTTGTTTTCCATCAGGGATGTTCCTTGTCTGGCGGGGAGGCGGCCGGCCGCGCCGCCGCCGGTACCGGGGCCATGGCGCGCTGGCCGCGTTCGCCCATGAAGAAGTGCTCGATGAAGGGGTGCCTGAAATGCGCGACCTCGTGCGGCGGGCCGGTGACGATGACCTTCTTGTCGGCCAGCACGGCCACGCGGGTGCTGAGCGCGAACAGCGTGTCCAGATCGTGCGTGACCATGACCACCGTGAGCCCGAGCGCGGCGCGCAGCTCGCGCAGCAGCGCGCAGAAATCGTCGGAGCTGCTCGGGTCCAGCCCGGCGGTGGGTTCGTCGAGCAGCAGCAGCGGCGGGTCCATGATGAGCGCGCGCGCCAGCGCCACGCGCTTGACCATGCCGCCCGACAGGTCGGCCGGCATGCGGCTGGCGTGCTCGGGCTTGAGGCCCACCATCTGCAGCTTGACCAGCGCGGCATCGCGCACCAGGTCGTCGGGCAGGGTGCCCTGCTCGCGCAGCGCGAAGGCCACGTTGTCGAGCACGTTGAAGGCCGAGAACAGCGCGCCGTGCTGGAACAGCATGCCCACGCGGCTGGCCGCGCCCTCGCGCCCCATCTCGGACGCCGGCCGCCCCAGCACCGTGACCGTGCCGCGCGCCGGCCTGGCCAGCCCCAGGATCTGGCGCAGCAGTACCGTCTTGCCCGTGCCCGAGCCCCCCACCAGCGACAGCATCTCGCCGCGCTGCACGGTGAAGTTCAGGTCCTGGTGCACGGTGAAGGCTTCGTCGCCCTTGCCGAACACCGTCCACAGGCCCTGCACGTCCACGATGGGCGGCTCGCCCGGCGCGACTGCGATGTGCTCGGGCTTGGCGATGCGCTCAGCCATGGCCACGCTCCGGTAGAAACTGGCGCGGCGCAATACCCGTGCCACCGTGGAACTGGCTTTGCCAGGCCACGGGTGGCGTCCCCCCTTGGGGGGAAGACGCGAAGCGGCTCAGGGGGGGCTTCACATGCGGGTGCTGGTGGCGTCCCCCTTCCCGAGCTGCGCAGCAGTTCGGGAGAAGGGGGAAGCGGCGAAGCCGCTCAGGGGGAAGCCACCTCATCTTCATATTCCGATGTTCTTGAAGGCCACCGCGAACAAGGCGTCCACGATGATGACCATGGTGATCGACGTGACCACCGAGGCCGTGGTGCCCTCGCCCAGGCTCTGGGTGTTGGGTTTCACGCGCAGCCCCCAGTGGCAGCCGATGAGCGCGATGAAGGCGCCGAACACCACCGACTTGGCCATGGCGAGTCCCAGGTTGCCCACCTTCACCGCCGCGGGCAGCGCCTGCACGAAATACGCGGGCGAGATGTCCATGGAGATGTCGGCCGCCAGCATGCCCCCGGCCAGCGCGGCCAGCGTGGTCCACACGCTGATGAGCGGCATGGCCAGCGCCAGCGCCAGCGTGCGCGGCATCACCAGCCGAAAGCCGTGCGGGATGCCCATGACGCGCATGGCATCGAGTTCCTCGGTCACGCGCATCACGCCGATCTGCGCGGTGATGGCCGAGCCCGAGCGCCCCGCCACCAGGATGGCCGCCAGCATGGGGCCCAGCTCGCGGATGAGCGAGATGCCCAGGATGTTGACGATGAACGACTCGGCCCCGAACTGGCGCAGCTGCAGGCTCATCAGGTAGGCCAGCACCACGCCGATCAGAAATCCCACCAGCGCCGTGATGGGCAGCGCCGTGGCGCCCATGCGGTACAGGTGGCCCGACACGTCGCGCCACGGCCCCCGGCGCGGCGCGCGCGCCAGGCGGCCCAGGTCGAGCAGCAGCTGCCCCACCATTTCGAGCATGTGCCGCGCATGGCTGAGGCCGTGCAGCACCAGCACGCCCAGGTGGTCCGCCTGCTCGGCCAGGCGCCAGGGCTCCCGGGCCGGCGGGGTGGCCGTGGTGAACTCCGCCACGCGCTCCAGCATGTCGCGCTGGCCGTCGGTACAGGCCAGTTGCGCCGGCCAGGCCCGCTGCCAGTGGTTCCACACCAGCTGCGCGCCCACGTGGTCCAGCCACTGCAGCTGCGTCAGGTCCCAGCCCAGCCCGGGCGCGGGGGGGCTGGCGCGCAGCTGCTCGCAGACCGCCTCCCACTGCGACCGTGTGCCCAGTTCGGCCGCGCCCCAGCGCCCATGCAGTTGCGCACTCGCCCCCTGGGGCGTGTCGGCGCGAACAATGCGAGGTGCGTGGTCGGTCATGGACTGGGCGGCGCGGCCGCCAAGAGGGAAAGAGAGGGTGCATGGTAGCGGAGCCACGCACAGGCGGCGCGTAGGATTTACGCCCGCCCGCACGGGCCGCCAAGCACAGGCCGGCCGGGGCCGCGTGAAATTAATATCAAACAGGCCTCCAGCGCTTTGGCATCAAGCGCTTCAAGCTACATATTTAGTAGCAATAGGCACTGACCCTCTCGACACGCGTGGTGCCATCCGCACAATGGCCCTCCGTCCCAACCCTTGCACCGCACCGCCTGCCCATGAGCGACCACACCACGTTTGACACCATCATCATCGGCGGAGGCACCGCCGGCGCCCTGCTGTGCAACCGCCTGAGCGCCGACGGCCGCCACCGCGTGCTGCTGATCGAAGCAGGCCGCAAGGACGACTACCACTGGATCCATATCCCCGTCGGCTATCTCTACTGCATCGGCAACCCGCGCACCGACTGGCTCTACAACACCGAGCCCGACGCGGGCCTGAACGGCCGCACCCTGCGCTACCCGCGCGGCAAGACGCTGGGCGGCTGCAGCAGCATCAACGGCATGATCTACATGCGCGGCCAGGCGCGCGACTACGACCAGTGGGCCGAGCTGACGGGCGACGCCAGCTGGCGCTGGGAGAACGCCCTGCCCTACTTCCGCCGCCACGAGGACCACTGGCGCCTGGACCAGCCCGATGGCGTGAATGAAAATTTCAAGCGCCTGCACGGCAACAAGGCCACGGGCAGCTCCGGCGAATGGCGCGTGGAAAAGCAGCGCCTGCGCTGGGACGTGCTGGACGCCTTCGCCCAGGCCGCGCAGCAGGCCGGCATCCCCGCCACCGACGATTTCAACGGCGGCAGCAACGAAGGCGTGGGCTACTTCGAGGTCAACCAGAAAAGCGGCTGGCGCTGGAACACCGCCAAGGCCTTCCTGCGGCCCACCTGCTACGGCCGCCCCAACTTCGAGATGTGGACCAGCGCGCAGGCCGCCAAGCTCCTCATCGAGACGCAGCCCGACGGCAGCAAGCGCTGCACGGGCGTGTTGGTGTGGGACGGGCATGAGATGGTCACGGCCCGCGCCACGGGCGAGGTCATCCTGAGCGCCGGTGCCGTCAACTCGCCGCAGCTGCTGCAGCTCTCGGGCATCGGCCCCTCCGCGCTGCTGCGCCAGCACGGCATCGACGTGGTGCACGACCTGCCCGGCGTGGGCGCCAACCTGCAGGACCACCTGCAGATCCGCGCGGTGTTCAAGGTGGGCGGCGTGCCCACGCTCAACACCATGGCCAGCTCGCTCTGGGGCAAGGCCAAGATCGGGCTCGAATACGCGACCAAACGCAGCGGCCCCATGAGCATGGCGCCCTCGCAGCTGGGCGCCTTCACGCGCAGCAGCGCCGACCAGCCCTGGCCGAACATCGAGTACCACGTGCAGCCGCTGTCGCTCGACGCGTTTGGCGAGCCGCTGCACAGCTTTCCGGCCTTCACGGCCAGCGTGTGCAACCTCAACCCCACGAGCCGGGGCACGGTGAACATCAAGAACGCCGACTTCAAGGCCGCACCGGCCATCGCGCCCAACTACCTGAGCACCGCCGAAGACCGCCAGGTGGCGGCCGACAGCCTGCGCGTCACGCGCCGCATCGTGGCCCAGCCCGCGCTGGCCAAGTACCGGCCCGAGGAATGGAAGCCCGGCGTGCAGTTCGAGAGCGACGAGGACCTGGCGCGCCTGGCCGGCGACATCGCCACCACCATCTTCCACCCCGTGGGCACGACGAAGATGGGGCGGGATGATGACCCGATGGCCGTGCTGGACTCGCAACTGCGCGTGCGCGGCATTGCGGGCCTGCGGGTGGTGGATGCGGGGGCCATGCCCACCATCACCAGCGGCAACACCAACTCGCCCACGCTGATGCTGGCCGAGAAGGCGGCGGAGTGGATCATCCAGGCGCGGCGCACGGCATAGGCGTGGGTACCATCGCGCCCATGTACTCCTCCACCTTCATCTTCGCCACCAAACAGTTCGACGACGCCTTCCACCGCCTGGACGAGGCGATTGCCACCGCCGCCCGCTCCATCGACGGCTACCTGGGCGAGGAATCGTGGGAGGACACGGGCAAGGGCCTGGTGTCCAACGTGTACTACTGGCAGTCGCTCGAGGCCCTGCAGGCATTGATGCAGCACCCCGCCCACCTGAAGGCCAAGGCGGCGCAAGCGCAGTGGCTCAACGGCTACCAGGTCGTGATTGCGCAGGTGCTGCGCACCTATGGCGACGACAAGCTGGCCGGGCTGCTGCCCACGGCGGGCCTGTTCGTGCAGGGCGCGGCAGCGCACTGATATGGATCCCGCCCACGCGCGGGCCCCACGGCCGCGGCGCGGTCAGCGGATTCCCCCGACATACCGGGGCACCTCGGGCGCGGGCTCCGGCGGGGGCGGCGCCATGCGCTGGCGCACCGCCTGGGTGGCCACATCCAGCAAGGGGCGGCGCGGGGCGGCCGGTGGCGCGGCATGGATGGCCTGGTCCAGGCGGTCCGCCCATTCGGTGAGTTCGGGCGCGTTGTCCTCCTGCGCGCGCTGGCGCGCGAACCGCACGATCTCCAGCGCGTACTCGGCGTTGGCCGCCATCCATTCGGTGTCGGTCACGCGCCCCGTCTTGCGGCGCAGCAGCACATGCAGGTGGGCGGCAATGGCGAGCTTGTCGGAATCGGGCATGGTCGGCTCCTTACTGCATTTCAGTCATCCATTGCGCTGCGCACAACCCGCGGCGAATGAAACCGGTGCGGCCCAGGCGCGGGCCGCCGCGCTGGCTGCGCCCCCCGGCCCGCATTGCGCGGCGGTGCGAGAGCGGGGGAAGGCCCGCAGGGCCTCGGGAGAGCGGGCTTCATTCAGCCGCCCAGGTGTTCGCGGTGCTGGGCGATGTCGAGCCCGGTCTGCTCGCTCTGCGCATCCACGCGCACGCCCATCGCAAAATTGATGATCCACAGCAGCGCGGCCGTCACCACCAGGCTGTAGGCCATCACGGCGCCCACCCCGATGGCCTGGGTGAGCAGGCTGCCCTGCACGCCCCCCACGGTCTTGCTAGCCAGCACCCCCGTGAGCAGCGAGCCCACGATGCCGCCAATGCCATGCACGCCAAACACATCCAGCGAATCGTCGGCACGCAGCAGGCGCTTGAGCCCCGTGGCCCCCCAGTAGCACGCCAGCCCGGCCACCAGGCCAATCACCACCGCCGAGCGCAGCGTGACGAAGCCTGCGGCGGGCGTGATCGCCACGAGCCCCGCGACCAGACCCGAGCACAGCCCCAGCAGCGAAGGGCGCCCGCGCACCACCCACTCGCCCAGCATCCAGGACAGCGCACCAGCGGCGGCGGCCAGGTGCGTGACCGCCATGGCCAGGCCCGCCCGGCCATCGGCCGCCACGGCCGAGCCCGCGTTGAAGCCGAACCAGCCCACCCACAGCAGGCCCGCGCCCGCCATGGTGAGCCCCAGGTTGTAGGGCTCGAAGGGCTCGCGGCCATAGCCCGTGCGGCGGCCCAGGAACCACGCGCACACCAGCCCCGCCACGCCCGCGTTCACGTGCACCACGGAGCCCCCGGCGAAATCCAGCGCGCCCATCCGCGCCAGCCAGCCCCCCGGCTCCCACACCCAGTGCGCCACCGGGGCATAGACCAGCAAGGTCCACAGGCCGATGAAGATCAGCATGGCGGAAAACCGCATGCGCTCGACGAACGCGCCCACCAGGAGCGCGGCCGTGATGATGGCGAAGGTGAGCTGGAACATGGCGTACACCGATTCGGGAATGTGCGGCGCGACATGGCTCACGGCGAGCTTGCCGCCCGCCAGGTCGAAGTCCAGCCCCGTGAACCCCGCGCGCTCCCAGCCGCCCACCCAGGCGTTGCCGGGCGTGAACGCCAGCGAGTAGCCCGCCCCGAACCACAGCAGGCTGACCAGCGCCGCGATGGCGACCACGCTGGCCATGGTATTGAGCACATTCTTCTTGCGCACCATGCCCGCGTAGAACAGCGCAATGCCGGGCAGCGTCATCAGCAGCACGAGCGCCGTGGAGGTCATCATCCAGGCGGTGTCCGCCGCGCTGACGGCGCCGTGCGCCACCAGGCCAGGGCGCGCCAGGGGCGCGGCGGGGGCCGCCGCCACCTCGGGCACGGCCTGCGCCAGCGCGCTGGCGCACAGCCCCAGACCCAACGACACGACCGCGATGAACCGGTGGTTGACTGCCCGCATGAAGGCTCCCTTTCGCAAATTGTTACAAGCGCATTGCATGAGCCGTGCCAACCCGCGAACCCCGATTCGTGGCCCCGCGCGCGGTTTTCCCGCCCCACAACGGGGGCGGGAAACCCCCAATGCACCAGTGGGGTGCAGCCGTTACAGTTGCGGCACTCGAAAGCGCGCTTCGGTGTGCCAAGCGAGGGGCCCGAGGAGACATCCTTTCTACCAATAACCAAATTTCAAGCACCCAACGAGGTGCGTTTTTTTTCAGGCGCTGGCGATCCCAGCGCCTTTTTCTTGCCCGTTCGCCGCCGGGCCCGGTGCGCTGGTCTCTGTATCTGTTCCTAAATCCATAGCAGGCTGGGTGCGAAAATACTGCGATGGAATGGATTTTTATTACCCTGGCCTCGCTGCTCGCGGGCTTCGTGGACGCCATCGTGGGTGGCGGCGGGCTGGTGATGGTGCCGGCGCTGTTCGCGGCTTTTCCGGGGGCGCCACCGGCCACGCTGCTGGGCACCAACAAGGCCGCCTCGGTGTGGGGCACGGCCATGGCCACCTGGCAGTACAGCCGCCGCGTGCAGATCCGCTGGCCGGCGATGCTGCCGGCCGCGGCGGCCGGTTTCGCCGGCTCGTTCGCCGGCGCCTGGGCGGTGACGGTGATGTCGGCCGACTTCCTGCGCAAGCTGCTGCCCCTGGTGCTGCTGGGCGTGCTGGCCTACACGCTGGCCAAGAAGGAACTGGGGCGGCACCATACGCCGCGCTTCGCGGGCCGCGCCGAAGTGCTGGCGGCCTGCCTGATCGGCGTGCTGATCGGTTTCTACGACGGGTTCTTCGGCCCGGGCACCGGCAGCTTCTTCGTCTTCCTGTTCGTGCGGCTGCTCGGCTACGACTTTCTCAATGCCTCGGCCTCGGCCAAGCTGCTCAATTGCGCCACCAATGTCGCCGCCATCGTGCTGTTTGCCGCCAAGGGCCACGTCTGGTGGCACTTCGCGGTGACGCTGGCCGTGGCCAACGTCGTGGGCAGCCTGCTGGGCACGCACCTGGCGCTCAAGCACGGCACGGGTTTCGTGCGCGGCATCTTCATCGTGGTGGTGAGCACGCTGATCCTCAAGACGGGGTACGACGCGTTTCTTCGGTAACCCCCTGAGTCGCCTTCGGCGCCTTCCCCCTGAAGGGGGACGCCCCCAGCGCGGCGGGGCGGCCCTTGCGCGGGGGCACTGGTCTGGCTCGCACCGGTAGCGCCGACCTCGCCCTGTAGACGGAGCCGTAGCGCCTGCGTCCGGTTGGAGACACCGCTCTAAACCTGTTGTGAATTGGCACACAACGGGGCTTTGAGGGTTGTCCGCAGGCCCAAGGAAAAAATTCGCATATTTATAATCGTTACTACTTGATGACGGCAGGCTTCGCGTTTCGCGATGCCTGTGCATCCGATCCACCAGCCTCCGGCCTGCTACCCGCATGCCGGATTTTTTGTACCTGAAATACCCCCGACAGGACCCATCCCATGAAATTGTTCAAGGCTGTTGCCACCGCCCTCGCGCTCTGCGCCGCTTTCGCTTCTGCCCAGGCCCGCACGCTGGACGAGGTCAAGAAGGACGGCAAGATCCTCATCGCGACCGAGGGGCAGTTCGCTCCGTTCAATTTCTTCAACGGCACCACGCTGACCGGCTTCGAGGTGGAAACGGCCGAACTGGTGGCCAAGAAGATGGGCCTCGCGATCCAGTGGAAGACCCTGGGCTTCGATGCGCTGCTCACCGGCCTGCGCCAGGACCGCTGGGACCTGGTGATCGCCTCGCACGGCATCACCGAAGAGCGCGCCAAGGCCGTCACCTTCACCGACCCGCACTACTGCTCGGGCGGCATGATCATCGCCATGGACCCCGCCATCAAGAGCGCCAAGGACCTAGCGGGCAAGGTGGTGGCCGTGCAGACCGGCACGAGCTACCTCGAGAACGTGCAGAAGGTCTCGTCCATCAAGGAAATGAAGAACTTCCCCACCGACGTGGATGCCCGCAGCGCGCTGAACTCGCGCCGCGTGGACGCCTGGGTGACCGACCGCTTCGTGGCCAAGGCCGTGGCAGAAAAGAACCCCGGCGCCGGCTTCAAGCTCGGCGACATGCTGTTCATCGAGCGCATCGCCGCCGCCGTGGCCAAGGGCAACAGCTCGCTGGCCGCCGGCTGGAACAAGGCGCTGGCCGAAGTGATGGCCGACGGCAGCTATGCCGCGCTGTCCAAGAAGTATTTCAACGAAGACGTCCGCTGCCAGTAAGCACGACCCGCTTGTAGTCACAGGGGTCTTTTTCATGCTCACCGCCTTTTGGCCGCAGCGCTGGAGCCGCCAGCAGCGCAGCAACGCCACGCTCGTCTCGGCCGTCATCCTGATGGTGCTGGTGCTGGCACTGCTCGGCAAGCTGCTGTCCTTCCTGCCCGAGCCCATCGGCCCCAACGCCCAGGCGTTCTCCGACGGCGCGCGCACCACCCTGTGGCTCACGCTGATCAGCGGCAGCGTCGGGCTGGTGCTGGGAACCGCCGCCGCGCTCGCCCGCACCGCGCGCTTTGCCGCCGTGCGCTGGGTGGCCAGCTTCTACATCTGGGTCATCCGCGGCACGCCGCTGCTGGTGCAGATCCTGTTCGTGTACTTCGCGCTGCCGGTGCTGGTGCCGGGCCTGAACCTGCCCGACTTCGCGGCCGCCGTGCTGGCGCTGGGCCTGAACGTGGGCGCCTACAACGCCGAGGCCATCCGCGCCGGGCTGCTGGCCGTGCCGCGCGGCCAGACCGAGGCCGCCAAGGCCCTGGGCCTGGGCCGCATGCATGTGTTCCTGGACGTGGTGTTTCCACAGGCCTTCAAGATATCACTGCCGCCGCTGGTGAGCAACTTCGTGGCGCTGCTCAAGGACTCGTCGCTGGCCTACGCCATTGGCGTGGTGGAGCTGACCAACGTGGGCAACCGCATCCAGTCCGCCACGTTCCAGCCCATTGCCACGCTGTCCACCGTGGCCATCACCTACCTGCTGCTGACCACCCTGGTCACGCAGATCTCGAACGCGGTGGAATACCGCTTCGACGTGGAAGGCCGCAACCAATGACACGCCAGGCCACACCCTTCATCGTGGTGGACCGGGTCTGCAAGTCGTTCGGCGCCCACCAGGTGCTGCGCGATGTGTCCACCGTGTTCAACACCGGCGAGGTCACCGTGATCATCGGCGCCTCGGGCTCCGGCAAGAGCACGCTGCTGCGCGCCATCAACCGGCTCGAACCCCATGACTCCGGCCGCATCACCATCGGCGGCGAGGAAGTCACCGACGACCTGGCCACGCTGCAAAAGCAGCGCAGCGAGGTCGGCATGGTGTTCCAGCAGTTCAACCTGTTCGGCCACATGAGCGTGCTGGACAACGTGACCCTGGCGCCCCGCCGCATCCGCCGCACGCCGCGCGCCCAGGCGAACGAGCAGGCGATGGCCCTGCTGCGCCGCGTGGGCATGCAGGACCACGCGCACAAGTACCCCTGGCAGCTGTCGGGCGGCCAGCAGCAGCGCGTGGCCATCGCCCGCGCGCTGGCGATGCAGCCGCAGGTGATGCTGTTCGACGAGCCCACCTCGGCCCTGGACCCGGAGATGGTGCAGGAGGTGCTCGACGTGATGCGCGAGCTGGCCCGTGGCGGCATGACCATGATCGTGGTGACCCACGAGATGGGCTTCGCCCGCGAGGTGGCCGACCGCGTGATGTTCTTCGACCAGGGGCGCATCGCCCACGACGCCACGCCCGCCGAATTCTTCAACAACCCCGCCAACGACCGAATCCGCGCCTTCATCGGCCGCATGAGCGCCTGAGATCCAGGCCCATGCAATGCCATTACCAGCCCCTACCGGAGTGACCATGAAACTGAACCCCACGTTCCTCGCCCTGCTGGCCGCCGGCCTGTGCAGCCTGCCCCCCGCCGCGTTCGCGCAGTCCGCCAAGGACTTCGAAGAGATGCGCAACGAGCTCAAGGCCCTGCGCGCCGAGCTCAACCAGCTCAAGGCCCAGCAGGCCCAGGCGCCTGCCGCGCCCGCCGCGTCGGCATCGGCCTGGAACGACCGCATCGAGGCCGTGGAACTCAAGCAGAAGGACGCCGTGGTGCTGGGCGACATTCCGGGCAGCTTCCGCCTGCCGGGCAGCGAGACCTCGATCCGCGTGTACGGCTTTGCCGAGGCCAACATGGTCAAGGACTTCAAGGGCACGGCGCCCGGCGACACCTTCACCAACCTGATGGAGCAGCCCCTGGGCGACAGCCGCCACGGCAAGAGCAGCCTGACGGCGCAGACCTCGCGCTTCGGCTTCGAGACCTCCACGCCCACCTCTATCGGCACCTTCAACACCAAGATCGAGGCCGACTTCTACGCCTACTGCGGTGCCGAGTGCAACCGCAACCGCCTGCGCCTGCGCCACGCCTACGGCGAGTACGCCGGCTGGCTGATCGGCCAGACCTGGTCGACCTTCATGGACGTGGACAACCTGCCCGAGACCGTGGACTTCAACGGCCCGCCCGGCGCCACCTTCCGCCGCCCGGCCCAGGTGCGCTACACCTACAACAACCCGGACCTGGCCAAGTTCCAGTTCGCGGTGGAAGAGCCCACCGACGGCGCCAAGAGCCTGAACTTCGTGGCCCGCGTGGACAAGGCCTTCGACTGGGGCAACATCAACGCCCGCCTGCTCTCGCACGAGCAGCGCGTGGACGGCATCGGCAAGCGCGGCACCGGCTTCGGCCTGGGCGCGGGCTACAAGATCACCGGCACCACCACGCTGATGGCGCAGTACACGCGCCTGGACGGCGACGGCGACGGCGCCTACCTGGTGGGCACCAACTACCCCGTGCTGGACGGCGGCACCGTGCGCCTGGACAAGTCGCACGGCGTGGTGCTGGGCCTGTCCAACGTGTTCAGCGAGAAGCTGCGCGGCACCGTGTCGCTGGGCATGGTCCGCTCGCGCCACAAGCTGGGCGACGCCTACGTGGACGCCTACGGCGCCGAAGGCAACCACAAGCTGTACCAATGGCATGCCGGCATGTACTACCTGCCCATCAAGAACGTGGAGCTGGGCGGCGAGCTGATCGGCGGCCGCCGCACGACGTTCGACGGCCAGCAGGGCGAGATGCTGCGCCTGAACCTGCAGGCACGCTATCTTTTTAATTGACACCCCCTGAGGCGCTGCGCGCCTTCACCCCTCTCTCTACGCGCTGCGCGCCAAGGGAGGGGGACGCCACCGGTGGCCTGGCAGAGCCAGTTCCGCGGCTACCTCGCTGAGGCCGCGCCAGTGCGACGGCAGCAGGTCGTGCGCAGGCGCTGCGAGGAAATCTTCTGCAAGTGGCTGGCCGGGGAACCGACCAGCCCTTTCTTGTTTTGGAGCCTATGAAACCCGAACGTCTGGGCCTGATTGCCCTGCTGGTGGTGACCGTGGTGTGGGGCACCACCTTCCCCGCCATGAAGCTGTTGTCCGCGCACCTCGATGCGCTGCAGATCATCTGGCTGCGGTTCGTGATCGCCCTGGTGGTGCTGGCCCCGCTGTGGTGGGGCATGCGGCGCCACGAGCGGCGGTGGGGCTGCGCGCTGGGGGTCCTGCTGTTCCTGGCGTTCTGGCTGCAGATCGAGGGGCTGGCGCGCACCAGCAGCAACCGCAATGCCTTCGTGACCGGGCTCAATGTGCTGGTGGTGCCATTGATTGCGATGGCGGCGCTGGGGCGCCGCTACGGCTGGCCGCTGTGGGCGGCGTGCGCCCTGGCCTGCACGGGCATGGCGCTGATGTTCCACGAGAACGAGCCCTGGAACCTGGGCGATACGCTGACGCTGGCGAGCACGGTGTTCTACGCCATCTACATCCTGGCGCTGGAGGAGTGCGCGCGCCGCACGGCGGCAAGCCCGCCGCGGGCCACGCGCATGGCGGCCGCGCAGGCGACCGTCATGGCGCTGGCTTCCACGTTCATGCTGCTGGGCCAGGGCGGCGGCATGGGCTGGCTGCACACCGCCGCGCAGTTGCCCGCCGATGCCTGGGTGGCGCTGCTGTACCTGGGCCTGCTGGCCAGCGTGGTGGTGGTCACGCTGCAGGCCTGGGGCCAGCAGCGGGTGGACGCCATGCGCAGCGCCATCGTGTTCGGGCTGGAGCCGGTATTCGCCGCGCTCACCGCCTGGGCCCTGCTCGGCGAGCGGCTGGGATGGGCGGGCCTGGGCGGCGCGGCGCTGATCGTGGCGGCGCTGGTGTTCAGCCAGCTTCAGCCACCGCCAGCGCGGGCGGCGGCGGCCTGAGGGCGGCACGGCCCGGCGCGGCATCGGGCAGCGCCCAGGCGCAGGCGCAGGCAGCGGGTTCATTTCAAGAATGGCCGGCACCGCGATTCGATGCCGGATTGGGCTCCTGCGCTTATCTGTATTGCGCTAACAGCTATTGTTTTTATATCAAGGCGCCGCCACGGGCACATCCGCCGCCTTGCGCGGCTTGCCAATGGGAGCGCCGGCCTGGCCCTTTTGCACCGCCGCGATGTCTTCCTCGCTCGGGTAGTCCCCCATCAGCCAGTAGTCGAATACGCGGCGCGCGATGGGCGCCGCATGGGCCGCGCCAAACCCGGCGTTCTCGACAATCAGCGCCAGCGCTATCGTGGGCTGCTCTGCCGGGGCGAACGCCGCATACAGCGAGTGGTCGCGCTGGTGCTCTTCCAGCGCCTTCGCGTTGTACTTCACGTTCTGGCCCATGGTCACCGCCTGCGCCGTGCCGGTCTTGCCGCCGGAGGTGTACGGCGCCCCGGCAAACACGCGCGTGCCGGTGCCGCCCTTGTTCACGGCGACCATGGCATTGCGCACGATGTCCACGTTCCGGGGCAGATACCCCAGGTCTTCGCCGGGCGGCTGCACGATCTCGGTGACGACGCCCGTGACCGCGTTCTTCACGGCCTTGGCCATGTGCGGCCGGTAGCGGATGCCGCCGTTGGCCAGCGTGCCCTGCGCCAGCGCGAGCTGCAGCATGGTGAAGTTGTTGTAGCCCTGGCCGATGCCCAGGGACACGGTCTCGCCGGGAAACCAGCGCTTCATGTCCGGGCGCTTGTAGGCATTGCGTTTCCACTCGGTGCTGGGCAGCGTGCCCCGCACTTCGCCATTGAGGTCGATGCCGGTGGACTGCCCAAAGCCCAGCGGCTTCATGAAGTCATGGATGGCATCGACGCCCATGTCCACCGCCAGCGAGTAGAAGTAGGTGTTGCTCGACTGCTGGATGGCGCGGTGCATGTCCACACCGCCCAGCCCGCCCTCGTGGCTGCGGAAGGTGTGGCCGCCGAAGGTGTAATACCCCGGATCGTTCACCACCAGGCTGGGCGAGCGCTTGCCCAGCTGCAGCGCGGCCAGCGCCATGAAGGGCTTGTAGGTGGAGCCTGGCGGGTACGTACCCCGCAGGGCCCGGTTCAGCAGCGGCTTGTCGATGGATTCGTTGAGCGCGGTCCAGTTCTCCACATCGATGCCTTCGACGAAAAGATTGGGGTCGAACGTGGGCTTGCTGACCAGGGCCAGGATCTCGCCGTTGCGCGGGTCGATGGCAACCAGCGCGCCACGGCGGGTGCCGTACAGCTCCTCGATGAGTTTCTGCAGCTTGATGTCGATGGACAGCATCACGCTGTCGCCGGGCGTGGCCGCGTGGCTGGAGAGCTTGCGCACCGCCCGCCCGCCCGCCGAGGTCTCCATCTGCTCGACCCCGGTGGCGCCGTGCAGCGCGGACTCGAAGCTCTGCTCGATCCCCAGCTTGCCGATGTATTCCGTGCCCCGGTAGTTGGCCTCGTCCTCGGAATCCTGGATGCGCGCCTTCTCGCTCTGGTTGATGCGGCCGATGTAGCCGATGGCATGGCTGGCCACGTCGCCCAGCGGGTAGTTGCGAAACAGGCGCGCCTTGATGTCCACCCCCGGGAAGCGGTAGCGCTGGGCCGTGAAGCGGGCCACTTCCTGGTCGGTCAGGCGCGTGCGGATGGGCAGCGATTCGAAGTTGCGCGACTCTTCCATGAGCCGCTTGAAGCGGCGGCGGTCGCGGCTCTGGATCTCCACCACCTTGGACAGCTCGTCGATGGTGTCGTCGAGCGTTCCCGCCCGCGAGGGCGTGATCTCCAGCGTATAGGCCGAATAGTTGGTGGCCAGCACCACGCCGTTGCGGTCCAGGATGAGGCCCCGGTTGGGCACGATGGGCACCACCGCCGTGCGGTTGCTCTCGGCCTGCGCCGCAAGGTCTTCGTGCCGGACCACCTGCAGGAACACCAGCCGGGCCGCGATGAGGCAGAACGCACAGAACACCAGGGCGCCGACGATCAGCGCCCGCACGCGAAAGCGCGAGGCATCGGCCTCGCTGCTGCGCACCTCGGTCATGCGGCAGCTCCATCGCGCCACGCCCCGAAGGCGTGCGCTGAAACCGGCGCGCGCCCGTCCCCCGGCCCGCAGCGCTGCGGGACAAGGGGGATGCGGCGCGGGCGCTCAGGAGGTTGCTTCATGGCTACAGAGGCCGGTTCTGGTCGCGGTCGGGAGGCCGGCGCTGCGGCGCCAGCAGCACCCAGCTGGCCAGCGGCCAGAGCAGGGCTTCGAGCACCGGCGCCAGAAAGCTCCACAGGCCCGGGAATATGCCCCCGGACGCCATCCGCAGCAAGAGCTCGATGGCATGGGCCAGAGCGAACAGGGGAAGCACCTGCAGGGCCTGCGACGGCACGCTGAACCACAGCAGGCGGCGGTGGATGGCGATGGCGCCAAACGACAGCACGGTGTAGGACAGCGCGTGCTGGCCCAGCAGCGCCGACTGGCTCACATCCATGCACAGGCCCAGCACGAAAGCCACGCCCATGCCAATGCGCAGGGGCTGGTGCACGCCCCAGAAGACCAGCAGCACCATCAGGACATCCGGCGTCCAGACAATGCGGCCCAGCGGCAGCATGTTGATGGCCAGCCCCGCAGCGAGGCTGGCGACGATGAAGACCGGATTGACCGGAAGCAGCAGCGGCTCGCCGCGCGGCATGATCATCGCGCACCTCCCCGCGGCAGCCACGGGCCATCGCGCAGGACGCGCGGCCCCACAAGGGCCATGGCAGGCACAGGCGATGCCCTCATCCCTTGCGCCCCCCGCGTTTCGCCGGCGCCGGGTGCGCGGGCTCCGGCCGCGGCAGCTCGTTGTCGGCCAGCGGCTTGAGCACCACCACATGGCGGGCGCCCTGCACCTGGGCCAGGGGCACGCAGTAGATGCGCGCGAAGGCGGAATCGGCCCTGCGCTCCACGCGCACCACCCGCGCCACGGGGAGCCCCGAAGGGTACAGGCCATCCACGCCGCTGGTGGTCAGCAGATCGTCCTCCCGCACATCGGCGTTGGCGGGCATGAAGCGCAGCTCCATGCCGCCGCCATGCCCGGCCACCGGATCCCCATAGGCGACACCCCGCGCACCCGTGCGAATGTTGAGGACCGGAATGGCCTGGTCGCGGTCCACCAGCAGCGTGACCTCGCTCACGAGCGGAAAGACACGCGTCACCTGGCCGAGCACGCCCGCCTCATCCATCACGGGCGCGCCCATCTCCACGCCGCCCATCTGCCCCCGGTCGATGACCACGCGGCGCGTGTAGGGGTCGGCGGTGTCATAGATCACCTCGGCGGCCTGCGCGGGCGTCTCCAGGCGGCCGCGCAGCGCGAGCAGCTGCCGCAGCCGCTCGTTCTCCAGGGCCAGCTGTTCCGCCTGGTTGGCGCGCTGGCCCATCACGGTCATTTTCTTGCGCGCGGCGTCCAGTTCCTGCTGCGCGGTCTGCAGCGACTGGAAGTACCCGGAACCATGGCTTGCGAACTCCACCGGCTTGAGCATCAGCCACTGCACCGGGTAAAGCACGGTGGCAACCGCCTGGCGGAACGGCCCCGTGAGCTGGAAACGTGCATCGGCCACCATGAGGAACAGCGCCAGCGCGCTATAGACGGCCAGGCGCGAAAGGGCCGAAGGGCCCTGTTTGAAGAAAGGCGGAGCGCTGCGCTCGAGGGTACCCAGTGGCATCGTGCGCAGCGGTCAGGATCTGTCGCGTGGAGCCGGGGCCACGGACGCATGCTCAAAAGGCATTGGAGCGGGTGCAATCATGCAGTTCAGAGCGCAAAAAAAGTGCCTGCAGCATACAGGCCCGGGGGCTTACTCGCTCGTGAAAATGCTGCCCAGGCGGTCCATGCGCTCCAGCGCGATGCCGCAGCCGCGCACCACGCAGGTCAGCGGATCTTCGGCCACCAGCACGGGCAGGCCGGTTTCCTCGGCCAGCAGGCGGTCCAGGTCGCGCAGCAGCGCGCCGCCACCCGTCAGCATCATGCCGCGGTCGGCGATGTCGGCGCCCAGCTCAGGGGGGGTTTGTTCCAGCGCGTTCTTCACGGCGGAGACGATCTGGTTGAGCGGGTCGGTCAGGGCTTCAAGCACTTCATTGCTGGAGATGGTGAAGCTGCGTGGCACGCCTTCGGAAAGGTTGCGGCCCTTGACTTCCATCTCGCGCACTTCGGAGCCGGGGAAGGCCGAGCCGATGTTCTTCTTGATGGCTTCCGCGGTGGGCTCGCCGATCAGCATGCCGTAGTTGCGGCGGATGTAGCTGATGATGGCTTCGTCGAACTTGTCGCCGCCCACGCGCACACTGCCCTTGTAGACCATGCCGCCCAGCGAGATCACGCCGACCTCGGTGGTGCCGCCGCCGATGTCCACGACCATGGAGCCCGAGGCTTCGGAGACGGGCAGGCCCGCGCCGATGCCGGCGGCCATGGGTTCCTCGATCAGGTACACCGCCGTGGCGCCGGCCGCTTCGGCCGCGTCCTTGATGGCGCGCCGCTCGACCTGGGTGGAGCCGCAGGGCACGCAGATGATGATGCGCGGGCTGGGGGTGAACAGCGTGCGCGGGTGCACCATCTTGATGAACTGCTTGATCATCTGCTCGGTGATCACGAAGTCCGCGATCACGCCGTCCTTCATGGGGCGGATGGCTTCGATGTTGCCGGGCACCTTGCCCAGCATGGCCTTGGCCTCGTGGCCTACGGCCTGGATGACTTTCTTGCCATGGGGCCCGCCTTCGTGGCGGATGGCGACGACAGAGGGCTCGTCGAGCACAATGCCTTTGTCGCGGGCGAAGATGAGGGTGTTGGCTGTGCCAAGGTCAATGGCAAGGTCGGTGGAGAAATACCGACGGAAAGCTCCGAACATTCAAAAATCCTCTCAGGCACGGCATGCACGTCGGCCTGCCATCGCCGGGTTTACGGGGTCAAATATCGCTTTTTTCGCACAATGACCGGCAGGTAGGAGGGTATTGCGGCAAAGCCGGGATAATACCCCATCCCCTGTGAATAACTCCCTCCGGCACGGCCCGGATCACAGCTTTACTTCTGGTTTCCCTCAATTCTCCTCCCTATGGCACTGACCCCCCAGGACATCGGCCGCATCGCCAATTTGGCACGGCTTGAGCTGACCCCCTCTGAAAGTGAGCGCATGCTGACCCAGCTCAATGGCTTCTTTGACATCGTGGAACAGATGCGGGCTGTGGATACCTCGGGCATCACGCCCCTGGCGCACCCCGTCGCGGCCATCCAGGACGTGGCCCTGCGGCTGCGCGAGGACGTGGCCAGCGAGCCCAACCAGCGCGAAGCCAACCAGAAGAGCGCCCCCGCCGTGGAGCGTGGCCTGTTCCTCGTCCCCAAAGTGATCGAGTGAGGCGCGCATGAGCACGACAACGACCAAAGCCCTGCACGACCTGGGCGTTTCCGAGCTGGCCTCCGGCCTGCGCGACAAGCAATTCTCCGCCGTCGAAGCCGCCCGGCATTTCCTGGCCCGCGCCAAGGCGCACCAGAACCTGGGCGCCTACGTGGCCCTGAACGAAGACGCCACCCTGGCGCAGGCGCAGGCCGCTGACGCCCGCCTTGCCGCCGGCACGGCGGGCGCGCTGGAAGGCGTGCCGATCGCCCACAAGGACATCTTCGTCACGCGCGACTTCCCCAGCACCGCAGGCTCCAGGATGCTCGCGGGCTACCAGTCTCCGTTCGACGCCACCGTGGTCACCCGCCTGGCCGACGCGGGCGCCGTCACCCTGGGCAAGCTCAACTGCGACGAGTTCGCGATGGGTTCGTCCAATGAAAACTCGGCCGTGGCGCCCGTGGGCTTCGACGCCCCCGCGCCCGTGCGCAACCCCTGGGACACCCACCGCATCCCCGGCGGCTCCTCGGGCGGCAGCGCCGTGGCCGTGGCCGCGCGCCTGGCCCCTGCCGTCACCGGCACCGACACCGGCGGCTCCATCCGCCAGCCCGCATCGTTCTGTGGCATCACCGGCATCAAGCCCACCTATGGCCGCGCCAGCCGCTACGGCATGATCGCATTCGCCTCCAGCCTGGACCAGGCCGGCCCCATGGCCCGCAGCGCCGAAGACTGCGCGCTGCTGTTGTCTGCCATGTGCGGCCCCGACCCGGACCGCGATTCGACCAGCCTCGACGTGCCAGCCGAAAACTTCAGCGCCCACCTGAACGGCAGCATCGACGGCCTGCGCATCGGCATTCCCGCCGAGTTCTTTGGCGAGGGCCTCGCGCCCGACGTGCGCGCCGCCGTGGACGCCGCCCTGAAGGAATACGAAAAGCTTGGCGCCAAGCTCGTGCCCATCAGCCTGCCGCGCACCGAGCTCTCCATCCCCGTGTACTACATCATTGCCCCCGCCGAAGCCTCGTCCAACCTCAGCCGCTTCGACGGCGTGAAGTTCGGCCACCGCGCCAAGGACTACGCCGACCTGGTGGACATGTACAAGAAGACCCGCGCCGAAGGTTTTGGCGACGAGGTCAAGCGCCGCATCATGATCGGCGCCTACGTGCTGAGTCACGGCTACTACGACGCCTACTACCTGCAGGCGCAGAAGATCCGCCGCATGATCGCCGACGACTTCCAGAACGCGTTCAAGGAATGCGATGTGATCGCCGGCCCCGTGGCCCCCACCGTGGCCTGGAAGCTGGGCGAACACGGCAACGACCCGCTGGCCGACTACCTGGCCGACATCTTCACCCTGCCCGGCTCCCTGGCCGGCCTGCCGGGCATGAGCGTGCCCGCCGGCTTTGGCGAAGGCGGCATGCCAGTGGGCCTGCAGCTCATCGGTAACTACTTCCAGGAAGTCCGCCTTCTGAACGCTGCGCACCGCCTGCAGCAAGCCACCGACTTCCACCTCCGCCAACCCGGAGGCCTGTGACATGACGACGACCAGCAAATTGATCCACGGTTATGAAGTCGTCATCGGCTTCGAAACCCACACCCAGCTCGCCACGCAGAGCAAGATCTTCAGCCGCGCGCCCACCGCCTTCGGCGCCGAGCCCAACACGCAAGCCTGCGCCGTGGACCTGGCCCTGCCCGGCACACTCCCCGTGATGAACCGCGAGGCCGTGGCCTGCGCTATCAAATTAGGACTGGCCCTGGGCTCCCACATTGCGCCCGTGAGCATTTTTGCGCGCAAGAATTATTTCTATCCCGACCTGCCCAAGGGCTACCAGATCAGCCAGTTCGAGATCCCGGTGGTGCAAGGCGGTGAGGTCGAGTTCTTCCTGGGCGACGAGAAGAAGACCGTGCGCCTGGTGCGCGCCCATCTCGAAGAAGACGCGGGCAAATCGCTGCACGAGGACTTCATCGGCCAATCGGGCATCGACCTGAACCGCGCCGGAACGCCCCTGCTGGAGATCGTGACCGAGCCCGACATGCGCTCGTCCGACG
The DNA here is from genome assembly GCF_041154505.1 of Acidovorax sp. A79. GTDB lineage: Bacteria > Pseudomonadota > Gammaproteobacteria > Burkholderiales > Burkholderiaceae_C > Acidovorax. The sequence continues at coordinate 3,382,978 of NZ_AP028672.1, read as the reverse complement.
AAGCCGTGGCCTATGCGAAAGAGCTGCACAAGATCGTGACCTGGATCGGCATCTGCGACGGCAACATGCAGGAGGGCAGCTTCCGCTGCGACGCCAACGTGTCCGTGCGCAAGCCCGGCGGGCCGCTGGGCACGCGCCGCGAGATCAAGAACCTGAACTCGTTCAAGTTCATGCAGCAGGCGATCGACTACGAGATCCGCTGGCAGATCGACCAGATCGAGGACGGCCACGCCATCCAGCAGGCCACCGTGCTGTTCGACCCGGACACGGGCGAAACGCGTGCGATGCGGACCAAGGAGGACGCGGCGGACTACCGCTACTTCCCCGACCCGGACCTGCCGCCGCTGCACATTTCGGAGCAATGGGTGCAGGAACAGCGGGCGCTGATGGCCGAATTGCCCCGCACCATGGCCGCGCGCTTCGTGGCCGACTACGGCCTGCCCGAGTACGACGCCACGACGCTCACGCAGAGCAAGGCCATGGCGGCGTACTTCGAGGCCGTGGCCAAGGCCTGCGGCCAGCCCAAGCTGGCCAGCAACTGGATCATGGGCGAGGTATCCAAATGGATGAATGCGGTTGAAGACTACTCCTTCGAAAAATTTACCGAATTCGTCCCGGCAGGTAACTTGGCTGCGTTGATCACACGCATCTATGATCAAACAATTTCGAACTCGGCAGGCAAAACCGTATTCGTCGAACTGACCCATAGGCCGGGAACGCAGTTTGATACCGCCTTGGAATACATCGATTCCATCATCACAGACAAGGGCCTCAAGCAGATGAACGACTCCGGCGCGCTGGAGAAAATCATCGACGAAGTCATCGCCGCCAACCCCGACAACGTGGCCCAGTTCCGCGCGGGCAAGGACAAGGCGTTCAATGCGCTGGTCGGCCAGATCATGAAAGCCAGCAAGGGCAAGGCCAACCCGCAGCAGGTCAATGATCTGCTGCGCGCAAAGCTGGGCAGCTGACGCCTGACCTGCCTGCCCTGCGGGGCAAAGGCACAGTAAAAACAATAAAGGGGCCGCAGGGCCCCTTTTGTTTTTACTTCCCCAGCCCGGCCCTAGGTGTTGATTCTCAGGAGGTTGTTCATGGCCGGAATGCGGCTGATGGGCGGCTGATGGTTGAGAGCGGAGTGTGGTCGACACCAGTTGTAGCCGTCAATGAATGGCTGCAATGCAGCTTGGCGCTGGGCTGAACTCTCGTAGGGTCTGGCATAGGCCCATTCGCGCAAACTGGTCTGCACGAAGCGCTCGGCCTTGCCGTTGGTCTTGGGCGTGTAGGGCCGTGTTCGGATGTGCCGGATGCCCAGTTCCTGGCAGGCTGCCCCGAAGGTGTTCTTGTAGCCCGCGCCGTTGTCGGTCATGACGCGCTCGATGCGCACGCCCAGGCTGGCGTAGTAGTCCACGGCCTGGCGCAGGAACTGCACGCAGCTCAGGGCCGTCTCATCGCCCAACACCCGGGCGAAGGAGACCCGGGAGTGATCGTCGATGGCCAGATGCACGGCGTCCCAGCCGATGCCTCGGTTGCGGTGCTGGCGCTGGCCTGTGATTCGGTGGCCCACGCCCTGGATGCGTCCCAGGCGCTTGGTGTCGATGTGCAGCAACTCGCCAGGGCTGGCCCGCTCATAGCGGCACACGGGCACGGGCGGTTGCAAGGCGCTCAAGCGGCTCAAGCCCAGGCGGGCCATGTGCCGGGCCACGGTGGACAGGCTGCGGCCGCACTCGCGGGCGATGCGCCACAACGGCAGGCGTTGTCGGCGGTGCAGTTCGAACTGGCTCACCTGTTCGGGGCGGCAAGCTGTGGGGCTGTGATGCGGTCGCGAGCTTCGATCACACAGCCCTGCTGTGCCTTCGGCCCTGAAGCGGGCCAGCCACTTGAACCCGGTGCGGCAGCTCACGCCCATGGCCTGGGCGGCCGCTGTCACGCACCAGCCTTCGTCCAATACCCTGCTGACCAGCAGGGCTCGACCCGCAGCCGTCAAGCGGGCATGCTTATGACTGTTCATCCGTCTCTCCTGACTTGAGTTGCTTGGCCTGGTAACCACAGCTTCCCAAATCCGAGACGGATGAACAACCTATTGAGACATCACACCTAGGGCACGCGCGCTGCCGGTGCGCCAACGGGGGGAACGGCACTGGCCGAGCCCATGGCGGGAGGCACACGCTGCGCGTCCCACAGCTTGCGCAGATGGGCCAGTTCCGCATCGAACCGCGCGTGCACGCGCCGCTTTTCCTGGTCCTGGCCGGCAATGAACCGCTGCTGCTCGGCAACGCTGTCATCGACTTCACCGATCTTGCGGCGCAGCGTCATGGGTGCCTTGTTGGGGTCCTTCTTGTAGAACTCCATTTCCACATCCAGCTTCTTGCGCTCCGCTTTCAGCTCGGCAATGCGCTTTTCGGCGGTGGCGGTCACATCGTCCACCAGCTGGATCGCGGCCGCGCGCTCCACATCGTGGGCCGCCTTGTCGGGGTAGCGCGTCACCAGCACGCGTTCGCGCCGGCGCTCCTCCACCACGCGGGCCCGCTCCTCGGCATCCTTGCGGTTCTGGGCGTCCTGGGCCGCACGCTCCAGCTCGGTGAGCGACGGCCCGATCTGCCGGCGCGTGATGCCCGAGGGGCTCAGCTCGCGCTGCTCCCGGTCCAGGCATTCAGGAATGGGCCGGTCGGCCGTCAGCCGGCGCCCACTGCGGTCCACACAGGTATAGATGCTGCCGGGCGCACCCTGGGGCTGTGCCGAGGCCAGCTCGGCGCCCAGGGTGACCAGCAGAACACCGCCCATGATCCACGCCGACTTGCTCAAATCATCTACCCTTCGTTGACGCCATACCGCTGGCGGTAGGCCAGCACTTTCTCATGATGGGAGCGCATCCCCTCTTCCCCGTTGTGCGAGAGGTACAGCAATAAGTCTGCCAGTCGGGCAATGGCGCACACCTGCATGCCCAGTTGCCCGCGAACGTACTGCACCGCGCTGTGGTCCACATCCTGGCCATTCTCCGTGGCTTTTTCCTGCCGGTCCAGCGCTATGGCCACCGCGTGGGGCGTGGCGCCCGCGGCGCGGATGATGGCGATCGATTCGCGGGCGGCGGTGCCGGCCGACATGACGTCGTCCACGATCAGCACCCGCCCCTTGAGCGGGGCGCCCACGAGCGTGCCGCCCTCGCCATGGTCCTTGGCCTCCTTGCGGTTGTAGGCAAAAGGCACGTTGCGCCCCAGCCGGGCCAGCTCCACCGCGACCGTGGCCGCCAGGGGAATGCCCTTGTACGCGGGGCCGAAGACCATGTCGAATTCAATGCCGCTGGCCAGCAGGGCTTTTGCATAGAATTCCGCGAGCCGGCCGATCTTGCGGCCATCATCGAACAGGCCCGCATTGAAGAAATACGGACTCAGGCGGCCCGCCTTGGTCTTGAATTCACCGAACCGCAGCACGCCTGATTCGACGGCAAACCGTACAAAATCCTGCGCGAGCTGGCCCTGCTCTGAGGTTTGCGCGCCAACATCCACCATGGGGAAATCCTTGTTCAAGTTAACCAGCCTCAATCTCAATGGCATCCGCTCGGCCACCAGCAAAGGCGTGGAAAGCTGGATGGCAGCCACGCGGCCGGATTGTATTTGCGTGCAGGAAGTGAAGGCCCAGGCGGCCGACATGGCCAACCGCTTCGAGCGCCTGGCCGGCCTGCAGGGTCACTTCCACTTTGCCCAGAAAAAGGGCTATTCCGGCGTGGGCATCTATACCCGGCATGAACCCTCTGATGTAGTCATTGGCTATGGGTCGCCAGAGTTCGATACAGAAGGCCGCTACGTGGAACTGCGCTTTGACACGCCGGCCCGCAAGCTGTCCATCATCAGCGCCTATTTTCCCAGCGGCTCGTCCGGCGAGGAACGCCAGCTGGCCAAGTTCCGCTTCCTCGCCGAGTTCCATCCCCATCTGATGAAAGTCAAGGGCGAACGCGACTTCATCCTGTGCGGCGACATCAACATTGCGCACCAGCAAATCGACCTCAAAAACTGGCGCAGCAACCAGAAAAACAGTGGTTTTTTGCCCGAAGAACGGGCCTGGATGACAAAGTTGTTGCACACAACTGATGAAGGCGGCGGCATCATAGACGTTTACCGCCAGTTACAACCTACCGCCACCGACACCGCCTACACGTGGTGGAGCAACCGGGGGCAGGCGTATGCCAACAACGTGGGCTGGCGGCTGGATTACCACCTGGCCACCCCCGCGATCGCGGCGCTGGCACGTGCTGAATCCATCTACAAAGGTGAGAAATTCTCGGACCACGCGCCCATCACGGTGGACTATGACTTCAGCCTTTGACGATGCCCGCCCCTGACCATTGATGCCCGACACCGCTGCCTCCACCGCCCCCCCGCCCCATGGTTTTCGCCCCGTCAACGCGGAATCCTTGTGGAAGCAGCTCTCCACTCCCCACCCCACCGTCGGCAAAGCGCGGCACCTAGGCGAGGCGCTGATCCATGCCGGCATGGTGTCACCCTCGGCCCTGCAAGACGGCTTGCAGACCCAGCAGCAGGAGCGCAGCGGCGGGCAGCACCGGCTGATCGGACAGATCCTGGTGGAGGATGGCGTCCTGACCCAGGAGCAGTTGCGCCAGGTCATTGCCGCGTGGCTGGGCGAGTACACCGTGCACCCCGGCGACATCACACCCGATGCGGCGGCCCTGGCCCTGGTGCCCCGGGCGATGGCCGAACGTGAATCCGTGCTGCCGCTGATCGCCCGCGAGGATGCGCTGGTACTGCTGATGGCCGACCCGCTCGATCGCGTGCTGCTGGACGAACTGCGGTTTCTCACGCAGCGCCGGCTCATTCCGCTGCAGGCTGCGCCAGGCACGCTGATGCCCGCCATCCACAGCGCCTACCGCACCCAGCCTGGCGGCGCCTCTGACGCCACCGCCGCCGCCCGCGCCACCTCGCGCGAGCTGGCCGCCAACCTGGGCAGCACCGTCCCGGACGCGGACTCCGAGCAGGCCGACGTGATCAGCGAGTCGGACAACACCCTGGTGCGGCTCATCAACTCGGTGATCGACGAAGCCATCCACCACCGCGCGTCCGACATCCACATCGAGACCGAGCCCGCTCCGCAGAACGTGCGCATCCGCCTGCGCATCGACGGCGACCTCACGCCCTACCTGGAGCTGCCAGCGCGCTACCGCTTCGCGATGGTGGCGCGCATCAAGATCATGGCGGGCATGGACATCTCCGAGCACCGCAAGCCCCAGGACGGCAAGATCGACTTCGCCCGCTTCGGCGGCCCGCCGGTGGAGCTGCGCGTGGTCACCGTGCCCACCTCGCGCGGGCTGGAGGACGTGGTGCTGCGCCTGCTGGCGGGCGCCAAGCCGCTGCCTCTGGAGAACATCGGCCTGAGCCCGCCCAACCTGCAGGCCCTGCGGGCGGTGGTGCAGAAAAGCTATGGCTTGGTGCTGGTGTGCGGCCCCACGGGCTGCGGCAAGACGACCACATTGCACTCGGTGGTGCGCGACATCAACACCGCAGGCCGCAAGATCTGGACGGCCGAAGACCCCATCGAGATCACGCAGGAGGGCCTGCGCCAGGTGCAGGTGAACCCGCGCATCGGCTGGACCTTTGCCGCCGCCATGCGCACCTTTCTGCGCGCCGACCCGGACGTGATCATGATCGGCGAGATGCGCGACGAGGAAACCGCGCGCATCGCCATCGAGGCTTCGCTGACGGGGCATCTGGTGCTGTCCACCCTGCACACCAACTCGGCGCCCGAGAGCATTGCGCGGCTGCTGGAGATGGGCCTGGACCCGTTCAACTTCTCGGATTCTCTGCTCGCCATCCTGGCCCAGCGCCTGGTGCGCCGCCTGTGCACAGCCTGCCGCGCGCCGCGTGTGGCCGACCACGACACGCTGCTGGGCCTGGCGTCGCAGTACCTGGACAGCGGCACCCACAACACCCCCGAGGCCCGCGCGGCACAGGTGGCGCGCTGGCGCCAGCAGCACGGTGGCGCACAGGGCGAGCTGCGCCTGTGGCGCCATGTGGGCTGCACGCAATGCGACGGCCATGGCTACCACGGCCGGCTGGGCATCCATGAGCTGATGCTGAGCGACGAGACCATTCGCCAGCACATCCGCCACCGCGCCCCCGCCTCGGACATCCGCCACTCGGCACTGGCCGCCGGCATGCTGACCCTGCGCCAGGACGGCATCGAGAAGGTGCTGCAGGGGCTGACCGACATGTCGGAAGTGGTCGCGGCGACCAACCTGTGAGGCGGGCACAACGCAGGTGATGCCTGCCGCCGTTTTTTTAGGTAAATTGGGCTCTAGCGCTTATCTCTCAAGCGCCAGCAGCTATCAATAAGTGAGTCCTTCCGAAAGGAGGAACTCGCCCACCGGCTTGCACGCACCGCCGCCTCAGCGATCCAGTTCGTAGTGAAACACCTTGGCAATGATCTGCCAGCGCCCGTCCACATGGATCAGGGTCAGCAGGTCGGTGAAGTGCTTGGGCAGGATGGCGCATTCGACCTTGGCCAGGGCCGTCACCGGCCCGGCGAATTCAATCGACAGGATGCGCTCCTGCACCGTCTCGCCCCGGCTGGCGGGCGAGGGGCGCTGGTCCACGATGGGGAAATACGCCTCCATGCGCAGGATCACCGCAGGCTCGGCCGTGGCGCAGGCATAGACCGCCTGCGGGTGGAACACGCGGCGCAGGCGCTGCGTGTCGCTGTGGCACAGGCCGTCGAAATATTCCTGCAGCACGGCGGCGACTGCGTCGAAGCGCGGGTCACTCATGGCGCATTCCCTGCGGCGGCCACCCGGGCACGCTGGCGCCGCACGGTCACCGTCTCACCGGCCACACCCCAGTTGTCGGTCTCAACCTCGTCGATCACGACAAAGGTGGTGGCGGGCTCCTTGTTCAGAACGCGCACCAGCAAATCGGTCGCACCCTGGATCAGTGCGGCCTTTTGCGCACTGCTGACACCTTCGCGCGTCACTTTGATGTTGATGTAAGGCATGGCGTGTTCCTTGTGGATGGATGAATGAACGGCGTCTCAGCCCAGCAACCCTTCGGCCCGCATCGCGGCCTGTACCGCGGGGCGCGCGGCCACACGGCGCATGAACGCCTGCAAATGGGCCAGGTCGCTGATGTCCAGCTTCACGAACTTGGCCCAGCCCAGCACTACAAAAAGATAGGCGTCGGCCGCCGTGAAGTGCTCGCCCGTCAGGTAGTTGCCGTCCTGCAGTTGCGCGTCCAGCCACTCCATCTTCTTGCGCAGCAGGGCGGCCAGCGCGGCCTTGGCCTTGTCGTCCAGCCCGGCCTGGAACAGGGGCGTGAAGGACTTGTGCAGCTCGGTGCTGACGTAGTTCTGCCACTCCATGACCCGGTAGCGCGCCCGCGTGCCGGCGGCCGGCATCAGTTGCGTGGCCTGGGCCTGGTCGGCGATGTATTGCGCAATGACCGGGCCTTCGGTGAGGCGGGAGCCGTCGTCCAGCTCCAGCACGGGCACCTGGCCTTTGGGGTTGATCGCATGGAAATCCTGCCCGTCGGCCGTCTGGTGGCGCGCGGTATCGACCTTCTCCAGCACAAACGGCAAGCCACATTCCAGCAGCAGGATGTGGGGCGACAAGGAGCAGGCGGCGGGGGAAAAGTACAGCTTCATGGGGAGACCTTGGGGGTGTGGTGGAAAGGTGAAGCGATGGTATTGGCGATGTAAACAGCAATAAACTAGGTTCTGGGAATTTCACTGATTACATGAAGTAATAAACAAGACATGGCGCGCCAATTCGACGACCTGAAGCTGGGCAGCATCGAGCTGTTCTGCCTGACCGCGCAGTGGCAAAGCTTCACGGCCGCCGCCCAGGCGGCCGGGCTGACGGCGGCGGCCGTGAGCCGATCGGTGGCGCGCATGGAGGCGCGCCTGGGCGTGCGCCTGTTCCAGCGCACCACGCGCCAGGTGCGGCTGACCGACGCCGGCAAGCGCTACTACGAGCAATGCCGCCAGGCGCTGGGGCAGCTGGCCGAGGCAGAACGCGAGCTGTCGGGCCAACAGCAAAGCCCGGCAGGCCTCGTGCGCTTCAGCCTGCCCACCTCCTACGGGCACTGCCGCATCCTGCCCCTGCTGCCCGCATTTGCGCAGGCCTACCCCGACGTGGAGCTGGAGCTGCAGTTGAGCAACCGCAACGTGGACTTCACCGAAGAAGGCTTTGACCTGGCCGTGCGCGGTCGCGCGCCCATCGACTCGGGGCTGGTGGCGCGCAAGCTGGAGGACGCCGCCCTGGTGGTGGTCGCCGCCCCGGCGTACCTGTCGCGTCGCGGCACGCCGCACGAAACGGCCGACCTGGCGGCGCACGAGTGCATCCAGTTCGTGCTGCCCAGCAGCGGCCAGGCGGTGCCATGGATACTGCGCGACGCGGCCGGGCGCGATGTGGAGGTGCCCACCCAAGGCCGCCTGCGCTGCGCCGACGACATCCTGGGCCCCGTGACCCTGGCGCGTGCCGGCGCGGGGCTGCTGCAGACCTACCGGTTCATTGTGGAGGCCGACCTGCGCAGCGGCGCGCTCCAAGAGCTACTGCCCGCGCACGCGGGCGCCTCCCGCCCGTTTTCGCTGCTGTACCCCGCCAACCGGCACATGCCGCTGCGCGTGCGCGTGCTGGTGGATTTCCTCGTCGATCGGCTGGCGCGGGCTTGAGCCTGGCCCGTCCACCCTGCGCCATGCGCCGGACCGCAAAATACACACAACCACCCTCCCCCACCATGCTCCGCTACCTCACCATCCCTGTTACTGCGTTCCAGCAAAACTGCTCCCTCGTCTGGTGTGACGCCACCCAAAACGCCGCCGTGATCGACCCTGGCGGCGACCTGGAGGTGCTGCTGGCAGAAATCCGGCGCCTTGACCTCACGCTCGAACAGATCTGGCTCACCCACGCCCACATCGACCACGCGGGCGGCACGGGCGAACTGGCCCAGCGGCTTTCGCTGCCCATCGTGGGCCCCCACCCGGGCGACCAGTTCTGGATCGACGGCCTGCCGCAGCAGAGCGCGATGTTTGGTTTTCCGCCCGCGCAGCACTTCACGCCCACGCGCTGGCTGCACGATGGCGACCAGGTGCAGATCGGCAACGAGACGCTGAACGTGCGCCACTGCCCGGGGCACACGCCGGGGCATGTGGTGTTCCACGCGCCGCAGATCGACCGCGCGTTTGTGGGCGACGTGCTGTTCGCAGGCAGCATCGGCCGCACGGACTTCCCGCAGGGCAACCACCAGCAGCTCATCGACAGCATCACGCAGCGCCTGTGGCCGATGGGAGATCAGACGGTGTTCATTCCCGGCCACGGCCCCGAGAGCACGTTCGGGCGGGAGCGCCAGAGCAATCCGTACGTGGGCAATACCTGACCTGGGCCGTTTCGCTGCCAGCGGACTTCGCCCAGGGTGCAGTGGCGCAACGGCTACTACCTGGTGACGCCTGCCATGGCGGCGCCGGCGCGCAGCGAGCATGTCGACAAGGACGTGAAGTTCTCGGGACGTGCCCCGTCACGCAGGTCTACGATTTCGCCCTATGCCCCCCGCCCACAGGCACGGGACCGGAAGGCGCTGCTACGGCGCATCTGGTGCATGCCCAGGCCAGCCGCCATCAGCGACAACAGGATCAGCCCCCACTCGCTCAGGGTGGGAATGGAAGCTGGGCCTGACGTGCCGGGGATCGCAGCCAGCAACACCGGTGCGAACGGGTCTTCAATCACCCCCGCATCGGCTGTATTGCCATCGCCCATGCCGTTGTCGGTGATCGCGTACGCCACAGTCAACCGGTCTGCACTCAGCGTTGCACCGGTCATTGGATACCAGCTGCTGGCGGCCCCCGCGCTGGCAGGCCCATACTTCATCAGCTGCACCCCGGCAGGAAGTGCGTGGGGGTAGGTGATTCGCACCGTCAGCGTGTTGCCCGCGCAGCCTGTGGAGCGGAAGCGAAACATCCCGGCGGGCGTGCTGGCGTTGGCTGGCAGGCCTGAAGGCACCGCGCTGCTGAACCCCGTGGCGGTGGTATCGAGCGCGCAGCCTGGCGCGCCGCCGCTGATCGCTACCGACCCCACACCCGTGCCCACGCTCCCCCCTCCGCCCGGCCCGCCACCCACCAGAACGGACACCATGGCGCTGTATGTCTGCACTGCAGGGGCAGAAGTTGCATAAAGCTCGACGCTGGTGTCAGAGCTGCCGCTGCCCCCTGTAGCCAGGACCCTGCCGTCAGCGAGCAGGGTGGCTCGGTGGTTGACGCGCCCGGTGTTCAGGCTGCCCGTGGCGCTCCAAGTGGCGGTGGCCGGGTCGTAGAGCTCAGAGCTGGCGAAATCGCCGCTGCTTCCGCCCGCGAGGAGGACCTCGCCACTGGGCAGCAGGGCGGCCGTGTGACCTGTGCGGGTGCGTACCAGACTGCCCGCGGCGCTCCAGGTATTTGCGCCAGGGTCGTAGAGTTCTGCATCGGCCGGCATGCCACTGACGCCCCGCCCCCCCGCGACGATGACCTTGCCGTCGGGCAGCAGGGTGGCCGTGTGGGAATAGCGCCAGGTGGCCATGCCGCCCGCGGGGCTCCAGGCGTTGGATGCGGGGTCGTAGAGTTCAGTGCTGGAGAGCATGCCGACGCTGGTGTATCCACCTGCGACAAGCACTTTGCCATTGGGCAGAAGGGAGGCCGTGTGATAAATGTGCTCATCGGCCATGTTGCCTGTGACACTCCACTGGTTCGTCTCGGGATCGTAGAGCTCGCCTTTGGTGAAGACACTGCCAGTGCCCTCACCTCCCACGACAAGCACCTTGCCATTGGCCAGCAGAGTGGCCGTGCGGTTGTAGCGAGCGACGGCGAGGGTGCCGGCAGCACTCCATGTGCCAGCGACGGGATCGTAAAGTTCTGCGCTGGCAAGCGCACCGCCGTTCGCGACCCCTGAAGTGACCAGTACCTTGCCGCTGGGCAGCACGGTGGCGGTGTGAAAAGTGCGCCCGGTGATCATGCTGCCCGTGGGGCTCCAGCTATCTGTGGCGGGGTTGTACCGTTCAGCGCTTGCAAGAAAACCCCCGCCACCGCCGAACCCGCCGGTGACGAGCACTTCACCACTGCGCAGCAAAGTGGAGGTGTGGACACTGCGCCCGCCAATCATGCTGCCGGTAGCCCTCCAGGCGCCAGGGCCTACTTCGTATCGCTCGGCACTTGCGAGGTAGCCGCCAGTATTCCACCCGCCTACAACGAGCACTCTACCGTTGGACAGCAGGGAGGCCGTGTGGCTGACCCGGCCGGTGGCCAGGCTGCTGGTAGTGTCCCAGGTGCCGGTAGCGGGGTCGTAGAGCTCAGCGCTAGCGAGGTAAGTGCTGCCATCTCCTCCGGCAACAAGCACTTTGCCGCTGTGCAGCAACGTGGCGGTTTGAGAACTGCGCTTGTTGGCCAGGTTGCCAGTGATGCTCCACGTGCCTGTGGCCGGGTCGTACAGCTCGGCACTGGAGCGTGCGCCGTTGCCTCCCCCACCAGCCACCAGCACTTTGCCACTGGGCAGCAGGGTGGCGGTGTGACTGATACGCGGTGTGGTCATAGTGCCTGTGGCGCTCCATGTGCCAGTGACCGGGTCGTAAAGTTCAGCGGTGGCAAGGTAACCAACGTCCGCGTTGTTCCCCCCCGCGACGAGTACCTTGCCGTTGGGCAACAACGTGGCAGTGTGGGCGTCGCGCGTGGTGACCATGGTGCCCGTGGTGCTCCACTGGCCGGTGGCCGGGTCGTAGACCTCTGCGCCATTCCCCGCGACAAGCACTTTGCCATTGGCCAGCAGGGTGGCGGTGTGGAACAAACGTGCGCCGGACATGCTGCCCGTGGCGCTCCAACTGCCTGTGCCAAGGTCGTAGAGTTCGGCGCCGGCAAGCGCGCCGCGGCTCCCTGCTCCACCGGAAACCAGCACCTTGCCATTGGGCAGCAGGGTGGCGGTGTGGTACGCGCGCCCAGCATTTAGATTTCCTTTGGCGCTCCAGGTGCCTGCGACCGGGTCATACAACTCGGTGCTGGCAAGGTTGCTGCTGCTGTAGGCCCAGCCCCCCGCAATCAGCACGGTGCCATCGGGCAGGACCGTTGCGGTATGGGCTTTGCGTGCGGTAGCCAGGCTGCCGCTGCCAGCCCAGGTGTTGGTCTGCGCCTGCACAACACCTGACAGCAGCACCATGGCCAACGCGACGGTGCAGCGCAAAAGCGCCCCCGGGACGGAGCGGCGGATCATTGCCATGGCCCCGCAACGGGAGCCAGGCGTCTGGTAAATCCGGGACAGCGAACGCCGGATCTGATGAATGCGAAATAAGACCGCTGTGCACTGGGCTTGCAATGGCTTCACTGGAACCGTCTTCCCTGAATGAGTCTTTGGGGGGAGAAGGCGCCGAATGAAAGCCAGTACCTCCTGGCTGGAGTGAGCGCGAGACGAACATCGCTGACCAGCTATCGCATCCTAGGAGGGTCAACCATATCCAGATTGACTGGGAGTTTCAGACAAATTGACTGTGCGTATCAAAATCTGCGTGCGGGCATGCCCGACGTGGCACAACATCCTCCGGCGGCTTGCCTGGGCACGGGCCCATGCGACGCCCCCAAGCATCCACGGCATCCTGATGGTGCTCCAGCGCGGCCCCGCGAGATCGTCAATCCCTATTTGCAACCGCCCATCTCTGTCAGCAACACCCCACCAGGTCGTCATGATGGACCCCGTGAGCAACCTGGACCTGCTGTTCACGGAGGTTCGGAGCCTGGGCCTCACGTTGTCACAACAGTGGCCGATGGGAGATCAGACGGTGTTCATTCCCGGCCACGGGCCCGGGAGCACGTTCGGGCGGGAGCGCCAGAGCAATCCCTACGTGGGCGGGACCTGAGCCCCGCTGGACAGACCCGCGGCGGCGCGCGGCCCGTGGCCCGGCTTGCATGCCGTGCCGACGGAAGTCTTGGTGTTTTGGATGTTTTTGGCCGCCAGCGCCTATCCGTCAAGCGCCAATAGCTACTATATTAATAGCATAACCAGCCCCACCACAGGCGCCTGGCGTGCCCACCAGGACACACGCCAGACCCCGTGGCGGGGTTGCTTCGCTCGCGCCGTGCTTCGCCGGGATCAGAAGTCGAACGAGGCCGACAGGTGCACGGCGCGCGGCGCGCCCACGTTCACCCGGCCCGCGCCCCAGATGCTCTCGAAATACGCGCGGTTGGCGAGGTTGGTCACCGTGGCGCGCAGCACCACCGGTTGCGCGCCAAGACGCGTGGCATAGCGGGCGCCCACGTCCAGGGTGGTCCAGGACGGCAGCTTCACACTGTTGTCGCCCGTGAGCCATTGCGAACCGGTGTGGTTCACGCGGCCGTTCACCGACAGGCCCTGCACGCCGGGAACCGCCCAGTCGGCACCCAGGTTCAGGGTGAGCCGGGGCACGCCGAACTGCGCGCGGCCCTGGTTCACGCCCTTGTTCGTCCGGGTCTGGTCGGCCTCGGTGTAGGCCACGCCGCCCAGCAGGGAAAGCGCCGGGGCCAACTGCCCGAACACGTTCCACTCCACGCCCCGGTTGCGCTGCTCGCCGTCGAGCACCTGGCGGTTGTCTTGCTCGATCAGGGCGGGCTTGCTGATCTGGAACAGGCTCACGGTCTGCGTCAGGCTGCCGCTCACCCACTTCACGCCGACCTCCACCTGCTTGCTCTTGTACGGCGCGAAGGTCTGGCCTTCGTTGGCATAGGGCGCCTTCACGGTCGTGCCCGCGCTCAGGCCTTCCACGTAGTTGCCGTACAGCGCAACGGTCTCGCCCCAAGGCTTGGCCACCACGCCCACCAGCGGCGTCACGGCGCTCTCCTTGTACTTGTTGAGCTTTTGGTGCACCCGCTGCGCGCGCAGGCCCAGGGTGAGCTGCACCTGGTCGTCGGCGAACGACAGCGTGTCGACCGCGCTCAGCGCCGTCATCGCGTCATCGTTCATCTTGCTGTAGGTCGATGCCGCCGCCCCGGCCGGCATGGTGATGGGCGTGGGGTGGTAGATGTTGCTGTTGATGGGCGCCGTGCCGTTGCCGCGGCTGCCGCCTTCGTAATTCATCACGTTGGCGGCCAGGGTCAGCCTGTGCGCCACGGCGCCGGTGCCGAACTGGCCGCGCAGGCCCAGTTCGGCCGTGGTGGTGCCGTACTCGCCCCAGGAGTTGTAGGCCGTGCCCGTGGCGTTGCCCGAGGCCGCGTTCGCCGCCGTCCACACCGGGCGGGTGCCGAAGATGAAGCCGTCGTAGGAATGCTCGGCCTTGCCCGCCGAGGCAAACGCCGTCCAGCCCGCGTTGATCTTCGCCTGGCCGCGCACGATGAGGCCCTGGGTCTGCGTGTTGCTGTACACGTCCTCGCCGTAGAAGAAGTTGGTGGAGCCGTCGGGCGCCTTGGGCACCGTGGTCCAGCCCGCGATGATGGGCTGCATGGGCGAGCCCTTGCGCACCTTGTTCCTGAGCGAATAGGCATCGGCCTCCACGTTCCAGCCCTCGCCCTGGTAGTCCAGCGCCAGGTGGCCGATCTCGCGCGCCTTGGTCTGGTGGTCGAGCCAGGTCTCGCCGCCCGACAGCACGCCATTGACGCGCACGCCCAGGCGCTGTTCCCCGCCGAAGCGGCGCGACACGTCGGCGTGCGCGCCCACGTTGGATTGGGACGAATAGGTGGTGGTCACGCGCGTGAGCGGCTCCTTGCCCGCGCGCTTGGGCACGAGGTTGATCGCGCCGCCCACGTCGCCCGCGGGGGGCAGGCCCATCATCATGGCGCCGGGGCCCTTGAGCACCTCCACCCGCTCGAACATCTCGGTGGGCGTGTTCTGCTCGGGCGCCAGGCCATAGGCACCGTTGATGGCCAGCGAGCCGGCGCCCACGCCGAAGCCCCGGATGATGAAGTTCTCGACGATGTGGCCTTCGTTGGTGGTGGTGCGCACCGAAGGGTCGTTCTTGAGCACCGCGCCCACGGTCTGCGCCTGCTGGTCGGCGATGCCTTCGGCGGTGTAGCCCGTCATGTTGAACGGCGTGTCCATGACCCCCACGTTGCCGAGCACGCCCAGCCGCGTGCCCCTGGCGACCTGGCCGCCCGGGGCCGCGGCTGGCAGGCTGTCGGGAGTCTCGGCGGCCGCATTCACCGTGACTTCCCGCAGCAGCGTGGCGGACGGGGCGGGCGCGTTCTGCTGCGCCAGGGCCGCGCCGGCACCCGCCAGCAAGGTCCACGCGCAGGCCTGGGCGACCTGGCGCAAGGCAAAAGGATGTGCCCGGGGGACACCCGGGGATGGGCGGCGAGTCTGCATAGAAGTCCTGAATCAAAAACGAAGGAGAAGGGAGTCCGCCTCGCCAACGGATTGCAAACAGGAATGAATGCGATTTCACTCAGGGCGCGCAGTGGCTCCGCGAGGAAGCCATCCAGGCGCGGTGCCCGGAACGTGTTGCAAGGCGTGCCGGCTGGTTCCACCCGGCATGGGAGCGATGATTTCACGCAGCCCGCCGCCCTGTGTTTGCACGCCCAACAAAGACGTTTGCCGCGGCCCCGCCAGGGCCGCCGTGGAACGGGCCTTGCCAGGACCGGGGGAGCCGCGAGGCGGCCCGGCGGGCTTCAGACCCTCACTCGCGCCAGCTTGGGAGGCATGCCAAAGCGCTTGCGGTAGGCCGTGGCGAAGTTGGCGGCGCTGTTGTAGCCCGCCACCAGCGCCGCCTGGCCCACGGTCAGGCCCTCATGCTCCAGGGCCTTGCGGGCGCGCTGCAGGCGGCTTTCGCGCACGAAGTCGAACACCGTCGTGCCGTACACCGCCCGAAAGTGCCGCTGCAGCGTGTTCGCGTTGGTGCCGGCCTGGCGCGCCAGGGCATCGAGCGACAGGTCCATGGCCCCTTCGGTCTGCAGGAAGGCATGCAGCGCCCGCATGCGCCGGTGCTCGTGGGGCAGCAGCCGCAGCCCGGTGGGCGCGGGAGCAGGTGCCGGCGCGGGCGCGGGCCCGGGGGCGTGCTGCGCCAGGCTGCCCAGCGCCTCGCCCACCAGCTCCAGCGCGCGGCTCTCCAGGTACAGGTGCAGCAGCAGGGGGCTCAGGTCCGGCGCATGGGTGATCTGCTCGGCCAGGGCGGCGATGCGCGCCGAGGGCTGCCAGTGGTGCATGGCCAGGTGCTGGCGGCGGAAGGCCTCGATGGCGCCGGAGGCCGACGGGCCGGCCACCTGCTCCAGCCATTCGCCGCCCAGGCCCACGCTCACCCGGCGCGCATACGCGCCCTTGCGGGCGCGGCGCTCGAAGCGCTCCGGCTCCGCCACCGACACCAGCAGGGCGCGCGGCAGGCTGGCCAGGCCTGCATCGTGGGACTGGCGGGCGTGGTCCGCCGCGCTCGACAGCGCCACGCGGCGCGGCCCGTAGCTCACGTCCACCGAGCCCTCCAGCAGCACCACGATGCGCAGGCCCGTCTCCATCTCGCCGCTGGCCGTGAAATCCTGCGCATCGGCCGCATCGTCCGCGTGCAGGTGCAGGCCCGGGCGCAGCACGCGCAGGCGCTGCAGATGGCGCTGCAGCGACGCCTGCATGCCGTCCGACGCGGGCGCGGCGGACAGCACTTTCAAGGGGCTGACGACAGACATGGGCAGGCAGGTGTGACGGCGAAAAAGCGGCAGGGGCAGCGGACGGCAATGCACCACGGCGCGTGGAACCCGGGGCCTGGCGTTTGCGCAAAGGTTTTTCTCCGCTTGGCAAACACGGCGGGCACCGGGGCATGGGATGCTAGCAAGTCGGCATAATAAATGCAAATGATTCTCAATATTGGGCCATTGAACCGGCCGCCGCCGATGGCCGCCCGCACACCGTCCCTCCCATGCCCCTGATCCGTTTTTGCCCCTGGGCGCCACTGGCGGCCCTGCTCTGCGCCCTGGTCCTGGGTGCCTCGCCCACGCGCGCGCAGGGGGGCACGCAGACCGTGACCGACCTGGCGGGCCGCGCCGTCACCCTGCCGGCCAAGGTGGAGCGCATCCTGCTGGGCGAAGGCCGGCTGCTGCCCGCGCTGGGCGTGTTCGAGCGCGACGACGTGGCCCGCCGCCTGGTGGGCATGATGGGCGACTACGAGACGCTGGATGCCGCCGGCTATGCGCAGTGGCGCGGCCGTTTCCCGCAGATCGACAAGGTGCCGCGCGTGGGCCGCAACAGCAGCGGCAGCTTCAGCGACGAACAGGCCATCGCGCTGCGTCCGCAGGTCGCCATCCTGGGGCTGGCGGGTGGCCACGGCCCGAGCAAGAACGACCGCGAAACGCTGGCCCGCCTGGAGGCGGCCGGCGTGGCCGTGGTGTTCGTCGACTTCCGCCACGACCCGCTCCGCAACACGACGCGCAGCATGGAGCTGCTGGGCGCCGTGCTGGGCAAGCGCCAGGAGGCCCAGGCGTTCAACACCTATTGGCGGGCCCAGCTCGACCGCGTGGAAGCCCGCCTGCGCACCCTGCCGGCCGGCAGGCGGCACCCCGGCGTGTTCCTGGAGAACCGCGTGGGCCTGGCCGATGAATGCTGCGCCACCATGGTCGGCCTGGTGGGCGTGCTGCTGGATGCCGCCGGGGCTCAGAATGTGGCGCGCGGTCGCATTCCGGGCGAGCACGGCACGCTCAACCCCGAATTCCTGATCGCCACGCAGCCCCAGCTGTACATCGGCACCGGCATCGGCAGCATGGCCACGGCCGAGAAATCCCCCCTGCGCATCGTGCTGGGCGCCGACGCCACGCCCGAGGCCGCCCGCGCCTCGCTGGCGCGCGCCACGCAGCGCCGGGGCATCGCCCAGCTGCAGGCCGTGCAGCAGCCCGGCCGCGCGCATGCCATCTGGCACCACTACTACAACTCGCCCTTCAATGTCGTGGCGGTGCAGGTGTTCGCCAAATGGCTGCACCCCGAGCTGTTTGCCGACCTGGACCCGCGCGACACCCTGCAGACGATGTTCACCCGCTTCCAGCCCATCCCGCTGACGGGCGTGTACTGGACCAGCCTCTGATGCGCTCCATGCCCATGCCCATGCCCAGCGACACCCGCCGCCGCGCGCTGCTGGCCTCTGGTGCCAGCCTGTGGCTGGCGGGCTGCGCCAGCGGCGCGCCAGAGGCGTCCCTGCTGCAGGC
Organism: Acidovorax sp. A79; assembly: GCF_041154505.1. GTDB lineage: Bacteria > Pseudomonadota > Gammaproteobacteria > Burkholderiales > Burkholderiaceae_C > Acidovorax. The sequence goes on along the minus strand of NZ_AP028672.1, from coordinate 3,364,891 downwards.
GGGCCCCGCGCGGCTGCCGGACACGCGCCAGCTGGACCTGCGCGACCCGGCGAGCGGCCGCGTCTGGCGCATCTGGGTGCAGCAGCCCGCCGGCCCCGCGCCCGCCACCGGACACCCCGTGCTGTATGTGCTCGACGGCAATGCCGCCTTTGCGCTCGCGGCCCAGCTGGCCCGCAATGAGGCCGCGCGCCCCGCGCAGATGCGCGCGGACAGCGCCATCGTCGTGGGCATCGGCCACCCCGGCGATGCCGTGGTCCACCCCGCGCAACGCCAGCGCGACTACACGCCGCCCGCGCCCGGCGGCTCGGCCACGCCCGAGGCCGGCGGCGCGGACATCCTGCTCGACTTCATCGCGCGCGAGCTGCAGCCGCGCGTGGCGCGGGCGTTTTCCATCGACCCGCAGCGCCAGGCGCTGAGCGGGCACTCGTTCGGCGGCCTGCTGGTGCTGCACGCGCTGTTCACGCGCCCCGCGCTGTTCACCCGGTATGCGGCCACCAGCCCGTCGGTGTGGTGGAACGGCGCGCAGGTGCTGCAGACGGCATCGCAGTTCATGCAGGCGCACGCGACGGCGCCGCGCCCCTTCCGGGCCCGACTGCAGCTGCGCGTGGGCAGCCTGGAGCAGCCCCGGGCCGCTCCCACCGCGGCGCGCGCCGCCGTGCAGCACGAACGCCGCATGATCGAACGCACGCAGGCGCTGGCGGACCAGCTGGAGGCCTTGCACTGGCCCGAACTGCGCGTTCACATGGGCATATTGCCCGGCCTGGACCATGGCGGCGCCATGGCGCCGGGGCTCATCGACGCCCTGGCATGGGCCCAGCAGCCCCGCTGAAAACCGCCGCCCCGCGCCATGGAACCCTCTCGCACCCCACACGCCCTGCCCCGGAACTGCCTTCGTTGAACCCCGCCGCCCCGTCTCCCTTGCCGCAGCCCCTGGACGCGGCCCGCGCTGGTTCGCTGGCGCGGCGCTACCAGCACTTCGTGCGCCTGCGCCTGCTGCTGCTGGCCGCCCTGCTCGCCGTGCTGTGCGCCAGCGTGGTGGCCGACATCGCGCTCGGCCCCTCCACCTTCGCGTTCGCCGACGTGCTGCGGGGCCTGTTCGCCCCCGCCAGCCTGCCGCAGGCGCAGCAGGTCATCCTGTGGGAAGTGCGCCTGCCCTACGCGGTGATGGCCGTGCTGGTGGGCGCCAGCCTGGGCCTGGCGGGGGCCGAGATGCAGACCGCGCTCAACAACCCGCTGGCCAGCCCGTTCACGCTCGGGGTGTCGGCGGCGGCGGCCGTGGGCGCTTCGGCCGCCGTGGTCACGGGCTTCACGCTCGTGGCCTGGGGCGAGAACCTGGCCGTGCCGCTGTGCGCCTTCGCGGGCGCGGCCAGCGCCACGGCGCTGATCCAGTTGCTGGCCTGGCGCCAGGGCGCCACGGTGGACACCGTGGTGCTGTTCGGCATCGCGCTGCTGTTCAGCTTCGAGGCCCTGCTGTGGCTGCTGCAGTTCATCGCCGACAGCAACGCGCTGCAGCAGATCGTGTTCTGGACCATGGGCAGCCTGGGCCGCGCCACCTGGACCAAGATCGGCATCGTGGGCACCGTGCTCGCGCTGTGCATGCTCTGGTCGGCGCGCCAGGCCTGGGCCCTCACGGCGCTGCGCGCGGGCGAGGACCAGGCGCGCAGCTTCGGCATCGGGGTGGAGCGGCTGCGCCTGGTCACGCTGCTGCGCGTGAGCCTGCTGGCGGCCACCGCCCTGTCGTTCGTGGGCACCATCGGCTTCGTGGGCCTGGTGGGGCCGCACATCGCGCGCATGCTGCTGGGCGAGGACCACCGCTACTACCTGCCCGGCAGCGCGCTGGCCGGGGCGCTGATGCTGTCGCTCGCGTCCATCCTCAGCAAGGCGCTGGTGCCCGGCGTGGTGCTGCCCATCGGCATCATCACCGCGCTGGTGGGCGTGCCGCTGTTCATGGTGCTGGTGCTGCGCCAGAGAAGGGCCACATGAAGCACCCCCTGAGCCGCTGCGCGTCTTCCCCCTCTCTCAGATTGCTGCGCAACGCGGGAGGGGGACGCCCCCGGCGCGGCGGGGCGGCCCTTGCGCGGGGGCGCTGGCCCGGGCCGCGCCAGTTTCATTGGCTGCCGAGGGTGCGTAGCGCCATGGAGGCTTGATATGACAACCGGCCTGACCCTCGAACAACTCACCGCCGGCTACCCCGGCCGGCCCGTGCTGCAGGGCGTGGACCTGCCTGCCGTGCCCGCCGGCACGCTGGTGGCCGTGGTGGGGCCCAACGCGGTGGGCAAGTCCACGCTGCTCAAGGCCGTGGCCGGGCTGCGGCCGGCGCAGGGCCGCGTGTGGCTCGAGGGCACGGACCTGGCCACCCTGCCGCCCCGCGAGCGCCTGCGCCGCGTGGGCTACCTGCCGCAGGCGCTGCCCCAGAGCACCTCGCTCGTGGCCTACGAGACCTGGCACAGCGCCCTGCGCGCCGGGCGCAGCGACTGGAGCGCCGCCCGGCGCGAGGCGGCCATCGAATCCGTCGTGGCATCGCTGGGGCTGCAGGCGCTGGCGCTGCGCCGGCTCGATGAACTCTCGGGCGGGCAGCGCCAGATGGTGGGGCTGGCGCAGGCCATCGTGCGCGCGCCGCGCCTGCTGCTGCTGGACGAGCCCACCAGCGCGCTCGACCTGCGCTGGCAGCTGCAGGTGCTGCAGGCCGTGCGCGACCTGGTGCAGCAGCAGGGCACCGTGGGCCTGGTGGCCGTGCACGACCTGAACCTGGCGCTGCGCTTTTGCCAGCAGGTGCTGGTGCTGGGCGGCGGCGGCGTGCTGGCCGCCGGCGCGCCGGCCCCGCTGCTGACCCCCGCGCTGCTGCGGCGCGCCTATGGCGTCCAGGCCCGCGTGGAGCGCTGCTCGCAAGGCAACCTGCTGGTGCTGGCCGACGCCGCGCTGCCGCTGGATGCCGCTTCTTCCATGACCACAACCAGCCCCTTCCCATGATGCGACGCCAGGGCCATGTGCCCACGCCCGACGCCAGCCGCTACCTGCAGCGCCTGTGCTACCACTTCACGCGCAAGATCACCGTGACATATGACGATCACCAGGGCCAGGCCCACTTTCCCTGGGGCCTGTGCCTGCTGCGGGCCGATGGCGCGGCGCTGCACTTCGACTGCAGCGCCGACGACCAGGCCAGCCTGGACCGGGTGCAGTTCGCGATCGACTCGCACGTGGAGCTGTTCTCGCGCAAGAGCCCCATGGCCGTGGACTGGCAGCCCGTGCAAACCGTCAGCGCGCCGGCGGCTGGCACGGCGCCCCCCGCCCCTTAAGCCCCAATTGCGGCCCGCCTGCCGCCCACATCGGACGATGGGCAGCGCAGGCGCTTCCTAGAATGTGACATTTTGTTATCGCGCCGCACCGGTGCCCGAACACCGGCGAGGCCCCTGCCCGCCATGGCACATTCCGCATCCGCCCGCCCCGAGCCCCACCCGCCCCGCCCGTTCGCCATCCCGCAGCGCGGCTCCAGCCTGGCGGGCAAGGCCTACTGGGCCATGGTGCAGCGCGTGGCGCTCACGGCGGCGGCCATCGACGGCGGCTACATCGTGCTGTTCCTGTGGCTGGGGTCGCTGCCGCTGGCGGCCGTCAACCTGGTGAGCATCGCGATGTACCTGGGGGCCTACCGGCTCATCCAGTCGCGCTACAACGCGGCCGCGCTGGCGCTGATCTGGCTGGAGGTGGTGGGCCACGCGGCACTGGGCTCGCTGCTCATCGGCTGGAACAGCGGCTTTCACTACTACCTGCTGCTGTTCATTCCGGCCATCGTGATCGCCAACACGCGCGGCTTCGCGGCGCCCATGGTGATCGCGCTGCTGGCGTACTACCTGGGCCTGCAGGTGCTGTGCGACCACCTGGGGCCACTGGCCCCCCTGCCGCCCCTGAGCGTGAAGATCGTCAACTGGATCCACATCTGCCTGGTGTTCGCGATGTCGGCGGCGCTGGCGGCGTTCTACCGCCGCACCATCCTCATCGCCGAGGGCCGGCTGCGCAAGCAGGCCACGCTGGACCCGCTGACCGGCCTGAACAACCGCAGCCACTTCGAGGCGCTGGCCGCCCACACGCTGGCCCGCGGCCAGCGCGACGGCACGCCCATCGCCCTGCTGCTGTGCGACGTGGACCACTTCAAGCGCGTGAACGACCAGTACGGCCATGCCGTGGGCGACGAGGTGCTGGTGGCCATGGCCCGCACGCTCAGCCAGAGCCTGCGCGAAGGCGACGTGCTCGCCCGCTGGGGCGGCGAGGAGTTCCTGGCGCTGATGCCCGCCAGCCCGCTCGATGCCGCCTGCGCCACGGCCGAACGCATCCGCGCCGCGGTGCAGGCAACGCCGATGGAGGTCGGCCCCGCGCCCCTGTCGCTCACCATGTCGTTTGGCGTGGCGCAGGTGCATGGCGCGGACGACCTGCAGGCCGCCATCGTGCGCGCCGACAAGGCGCTCTACGAAGCCAAGCACGCAGGCCGCAACCGCGTGAGCGTGGCCTGAGGCCAACGTCCATGCCGAGCGGGGCAGGGCACAAAAAAGGCAGCTGGCGCTTGATGGACAAGCGCAGAAAGCTACCATTTTAATAGCAACTCAGCACCAACACCCGGCCCCGGGGCCGCCCGGCGCCTCAGCCGTTGCGCCGCGCCGCCTCGTACAGGCCCTGCACCTTGGGCACGTTCAGCTCCAGCTCATGGATGCGCGCGGGACCCGAGGGGTGGGTGGACAGGAACGCCAGCCCGCCCTGCTTGCTGCCGCTGGCATTGCCCATCTTCTTCCACAGGCTCACGGCGGCCGAGGGCTGGTAGCCCGCGCGGGCGGCCAGCTCCAGGCCCACCAGGTCGGCCTCGCTCTCGTCCGAGCGGCTGAACTGCAGCGTGAGCAGCTGCCCGCCCAGGCCGGCGGCCGCCTGGCCCAGGTCGCCCAGGCCCAGCAGCTGCGAGCCCAGCCTCAGCGCGAGGTTGGTGCCCTGCGTCTTGGCGATGCGCTCGCGCGCATGTTCGCGCAGCGCATGGGCCATTTCGTGGCCCATGATCATCGCGGCCTCGTCGTCGGTGAGCTTGAGCTGGTCCAGGATGCCGGTGTAGAACGCGATCTTGCCGCCGGGCATGCAGAACGCGTTGATCTGCTGGCTGCCGATGAGATTGACCTCCCAGCGCCACTGCCTGGCGCGGTCGTTCCACGGGGCGGCGTACGGGATCAGCCGCTTGGCGATGGCGTGCAGGCGCTGCAACTGCGGGTGCCCCTCGGGCGCCAGCGCGCGCTTGGCCTTGGCCTGCTGCAGCGTCTGCTGGTACTGCTGGGCGGCCGAGTTTTCCAGCGTCTCGGCGGGCACCAGCTTGCGCAGGCTGGACGCCGTGCCCACGTCCACCTGCGCGAGCACCGGCGCGGCGGCAGTGGCGCCGGCCGCCAGCAGGAATGCACGGCGCGCCGACCACGGGGACGACGGTGCAACGGAGGGAGCGGGGCAGAAAAGGCACATACAGGCAATCCCTGAAGGAATAATAAGCAGCGCTGGCGCACCACACACCAGGGCTTGTCGCCAGATGGAGGCTGGCAGGCCGGGCTGCAAGGGTGTCGGCGATGATAGACAAAACCTCCGCCCCCCATGTCAGACACATCCACTTCATCCCCCCCCGGCCTCAGCCCCGAAAAGTCCGCGCGCACGCCCTGGCTGCAGACCCTGCGCGTGTACCTGGAGCCCGCCAGCCTGCGCATGCTCACGCTCGGGTTCTCCGCCGGGCTGCCGCTGCTGCTGGTGCTGGGCACGCTGAGCTTTCGCCTGCGCGAGGCGGGCATCGACCGCAGCACCATCGGGTACCTGAGCTGGGTGGGCCTGGCCTACGGTTTCAAGTGGGTGTGGGCGCCGCTGGTGGACCGCATGCCGATCCCGCTGCTCACCCGGGCCTTGGGACGGCGGCGCAGCTGGCTGCTGCTGTCGCAGGCGCTCATCGTGGGCGGACTCATCGGCATGGCGCTGGCCGACCCGCGCCAGACGCTCGGACCCATCGTGTGGTGCGCGCTGGCGGTGGCGTTCGGCTCGGCCACGCAGGACATCGCGCTCGATGCGTTCCGCATCGAATCGGCCGACGCCAATCACCAGGCCGCGCTGGCGGCCTCGTACCAGACAGGCTACCGCCTGGCCATGATCTGGGCCGGTGCGGGCGTGTTGTGGATTGCGGCGCGCTCCGAAGTGGCCCCTGCGGTGGGGCAGGTGGTGGCGCAAGGCGCGGCCGCGTACCAGAACGGCGCCTGGCAGGCGGCCTACCTGGCCATGGCGGCGTCGATGGCGGTGGGCGTGGTCACCGTGCTGTTCTCGCGCGAGCCCGCGCCCGTGCAACTGCCCCCGGCCAGAAACGCGGCCGAGTGGATCCAGGGCGCCATGGTGGAGCCCTTCGCCGACTTCCTGCGCCGCTACGGCTGGCACGCGGCGCTGATCCTGGCGCTCATCGCCGTCTACCGCATCAGCGACGTGGTGATGGGCATCATGGCCAACCCGTTCTATGTGGACATGGGCTTCACCAAGGACGAGGTGGCCGCCGTGACCAAGGTGTACGGCGTGATCATGACGCTGGCGGGCGCCTTCGTGGGCGGCGTGCTGTCGATGCGGTTTGGCGTGATGCGCATCCTGATGCTGGGCGCCATCCTGAGCGCCGCGAGCAACCTGCTGTTCGCCTGGCTGGCGGGCCACGGGCACGACGTGACGGCGCTCATCGCCGTGGTGTCGGCCGACAACCTGGCCAGCGGCATCGCGTCGGCGGCGTTCATCGCCTACCTGTCGAGCCTGACCAACGTGAGCTACTCGGCCACGCAGTACGCGCTGTTCAGCTCCATGATGCTGCTTGCCCCGAAGTTCGTGGCGGGGTTCTCGGGCGACTACGTGAATGCCTTCGGCTACGCGCACTTCTTCACGGCCACCGCGATGCTGGGGTTGCCGGTGCTGGTGCTGGTGTGGCTGGCGTCCCGGGTGAAAACAGCCTCTGGCGCTTGATGGCAAGGCGCGAATAGCTATCTAATTTATAGCAACCGCCTGCTTTTCACCCCCGGCGGTTTACCGCAACTTTACGGAGGCTTCAACACGGGGAGACGCCCGCGCGCGAGCATGGGGGCTCTGTCCAGGCCTCCCACTACACTGCCCCCATGAGCTCCCAACTGCTGATGATCGAAGACGACGCCCGCCTCGCGCAGATGGTGGGCGAGTACCTGGGCCAGTCGGGCCTGCAGGTCACGCACCGCGCGGACGGCAAGAGCGGCCTGGCGCAGCTGCAGGGGCCGGACGCCGGGCCGTTGCCCGACCTCGTGATCCTGGACCTCATGCTGCCCGACATGGACGGGCTGGAGGTGTGCCGCCGCATCCGCTCGCTGCAGGGCAGCGCGGCGCAGGTGCCGGTGCTCATGCTCACCGCCAAGGGCGACCCCATGGACCGGATCATCGGCCTGGAGCTGGGCGCCGACGACTACCTGCCCAAGCCTTTCGAGCCGCGCGAGCTGCTGGCGCGCATCCGCGCCATCCTGCGGCGCCGCACCGATGGCGGCGGTGCCTCGGCGGCCACGCAGGTGCTGCGGTTCGGCACGCTGGAGATCGACCGCGACGCGCGCACCGTGACCGTGTCCGGCGAGCTGGCCGACCTCACCTCCTACCAGTTCGATTTGCTGGTGGCCCTGGCCGAGCGCGCGGGCCGCGTGCTCACGCGCGACCAGATCATGGAGGCCGTGCGCGGCCGCGAGCTGGAGGCTTTCGACCGCTCCATCGACGTGCACATGGGCCGCATCCGTGCCGCCATCGAGGCCGACGCCAAGAACCCGCGCCGCATCCTCACGGTGCGCGGCGTGGGCTATGTATTCGCAAAACAACAAGACTGACCGGTGGAGCGCGGCCCTGCCACGGCGCGCACCCCGCTTTGCTGAATGTCCCTCTCCACCCCCTTCTCCCGCCGCCTGTATCTGCGCATCTGGCTGGCCGTGGTCGGCGGCATCGCGGTGCTGACGCTGACCGTGGGCTGGGCCTGGCGCATGGCCGAAGAGCAGAAGGCGCAGAACGCGCAGCCTTTTGTGCCGCCGTCGCGCGAGATGGTGCTGCGCGACCCCGCCGGCAACCTGGTGCTGCGCGGCCTGGCCACGCGCCAGCCCAGCGAACCCGGCGAAGGGGCCGAGTTCCACATCGAGTCGGGCACTGGCCAGCCGTTCGTGCTGCAGATGGCGCCCCGCCAGCCGCGCGGCGAACGCGGCGGCCGGCCCGGCGGCCCCAACCAGGGCGACGCGGCGTTCTGGACCCGGCCGCCGTTCGGCTTCCTGTGGCTGCTGGGCATCGTGAGCCTGGCGGTGGCCGTGGGCGTGTACCCCATCATCCGGCGCCTGACCCTGCGGCTGGAGGCGCTGCAGCGCAGCGTGCAGAAGTTCGGCGAGGGCGACCTGTCGGTGCGCGTGCCCGAGCAGGGACAGGACGAGGTGGCCGACCTCGCGCGCCAGTTCAACGCCGCCGCCGCGCGCGTGGAAACGCTGGTCAAGTCGCACAAATCCCTGCTGGCCAACGCCTCGCACGAACTGCGCTCGCCGCTCACCCGCATCCGCATGGGCATGGAGCTGATGGGCGGGCAGCAGCCCTCGCCCGCGTTCCGCGAGGAAATCCTGCGCAACATCGCCGAGCTGGACCAGCTGGTGGACGAGATCCTGCTGGCCAGCCGCCTCGATGCGCGCGAGGCCGACGTGGGCATCGTGGAGCTGGTGGACCTCATCGGCCTGGCCGCCGAGGAATGCGCGCGCGTGGATGCCGACCTGGATGTGAGCTCCAGCGCCGACTCCGTGGACGTGCGCGGCGTCTCCAAGCTGCTGCGCCGCGCCATCCGCAACCTGCTGGAAAACGCCCGGCGCTACAGCACGGGCGAGATCACGGTGGTGGTGCACCGCCGCCAGGGCCACGCCGAGGTGCGCGTGTGCGACCGGGGACCAGGCGTGCCAGCCAGCCAGCGCGAACGCATCTTCGAGCCCTTCTACCGCCTGCCGGGCGCCAGCGAGCGCGCGGGGGGCGTGGGCCTGGGGCTGGCCCTGGTGCGCTCCATCGCAGGGCGCCACAACGGCACCGTGCACTGCGAGGACCGCGAGGGCGGTGGCGCCTGCTTCGTGCTGCGCCTGCCGGTCAGCACGGCTGGCGCCAGCGCCATGCCATGACGCCGTAGAGCACGGCCCCCAGCACCAGCACCGACCCCGCCACGCCCAGCGCCCAGTCAAAACCCTGCGCCTGCGAACCCGCGCGTGCCAGCAGCGCCGCCGCCATGGGCGGCCCCACGATCTGGCCGATGCCATAGAGCGCGGTCATCAGGCCGGTGAAGCCCGCGCCCGCCTGGGGCCACTGGTGGCGCGCCTCCTGCAAGGCAAAAAACGTGATGGCGGTGAACGGCAGCCCCAGCAACAGGCTGCCCAGCGCGAACCCCGCGCGCCCCGGCCAGAGCAGGCCCAGCCCGATGGCCGCCGCCTGCAGCAGGTAGGCCCAGGCCAGCAGCATGCGCCGGTCGCGGGTGGGTGCGATCCGCGTGGAGAGCAGCGCGCCCAGCGCCACGCCCGCGCCGAAGAGCGGCCAGAACAGGTCGGGCCAGACCGATCCGGCGGGCAGCGCCGCGCGTGCGATGACGGGCAGGAAGGTGGCCGTGACGATGTACCCCAGGCCCGCGAGGCCGTAGGCCACGGCCAGGAGGGTCCGCTCGGCCACGGGGCGCGCGGGCGCAGAGGCGCCGCCTGCGGCCCCCGCCGCCCCCGCGGCCGGTGCGTCCACCCCCTGGAACACCGCCCACGCCCCCGCACACAGCACGGCCGCCAGTGCGCTGAAGGCCGCCCAGCCCGCCGCGGCGCTCCAGCCCGCAGCCACCATGGCGCTGGTGGGCAGGCCGGTGATGACGATGCCCAACCCCGGCCCGCAGAAAATCAGCCCCCCCAGGGCCGGGCGCCCCAGGTGCGCCAGCCGCCCCATGCACCAGTTGGCCGTGCCCAGGAACACCAGCGCGCTGGCCACGCCCGCGAACAGGCGCAGCAGGGGCCAAAAGGCCGGCCACGGCACGGCCAGCAGCCCCGTGAGCAGCACCGTGGCCACGAGCCCGCCGCGCACCAGCGCCGCGTTGCCGGGCACGCCGCCCAGGCGCCGGCCCATCCAGGGCAAGGTCATGTAGAGCAGCGCCCCCGCGAGGTAGCCGGCGTAGTTGGCCGTGGCCAGCCAGCTGCCCGTGGCGATGTCCACCACGCCGTCGTGCAGCATCATGGGCAAGAGCGGGGTGAAGGCAAAACGGCCGATGCCCATGGCCGCCGCCAGCGCGGCCATGCCGGCCAGGGCGACCTGCAGGGCCGTGGCGCCGTCAGCGTGCCGGGAGGTGGGAGGGGAAAGAGACGCCGGGTTCACGGTGGGGACATGGGGTTGCCACGGGGAATGCTGTTGCATATCATCTTAGCAAGAGATTGAATTTTTGTAATTCATACTTTTTCATGATGGACAAAGGGCCACCCCCGCTCGACCTCGCCGCTCTCGACATCTTCCGCACCGTGGCGGCGGAGGGCAGCGTCACGCGCGCGGCCGAGCGTTTGCAGCGCGTGCAGTCCAACGTGACCACGCGGGTGCGCCAGCTGGAGTCCGACCTGGGCACCCCGCTGTTCCTGCGCGAGGGCAAGCGCATGGCGCTCACGCCCGAGGGCGAGGTACTGCTGGGCTATGCCGACCGGCTGCTCGCGCTGGCCGAGGAAGCCCGCCAGGCGCTGCACCCGGGGCCGCCCGCCGGCCGCCTGCGCCTGGGGTCGATGGAAAGCACCGCGGCGAGCCGCCTGCCCGCGCCGCTCGCGCGCCTGCACCGCCAGTGGCCCGGCGTGGCGCTAGAGCTCACGACCGCCGCGACCCGCGTGCTCGTGGAACGCCTGCGCGCGCATGCGCTCGATGCGGTGCTGGTGGCCTGGCCGCCGGGCCAGCCCGCCGACCCGGCCCTGGAAACCCGGCCGGTGTTCACTGAAGAGCTGCTGCTGGTCCTGCCCGCCGGCCACCCGCATGCCGCCGGGCCCGACCAGGTGCAGCCCGGCACACTGGCGGTGTTCGAGCCCGGCTGCACCTACCGCCGCATCGCGCAGGACTGGTTCGCGCCACGGCGCGAGCCCATGCAGCTGCTGGAACTGGGCTCGTACCACGCCATCCTGGCCAGTGTGGCGGGCGGCGGCTGCGCGGGCATCGTGCCGCGCTCGGTGCTCAGCATCTCGCCGAACGCGGCCCTGCTGAGCCAGCAGCCGATCACCACCATCACCACCTTGCTGACCTGGCGCCAGGGCTACCGCTCGGCCGCGCTCGGTGCGCTGCAGCAGGTGCTGGTCGACTGACCGCCTTCAGCTCGTTTCCCCCTTTATTTCCTTCTTTCTTTCACGGAACGTCACCATGCCCGACCGCAGCCTGCGCACCGCCCTCTCCCTTCGCCTGCCCATCGTGCAGGGGCCCATGACCGGTGCCGACACGCCGGCCCTGGCGGCCGCCGTGTCCGCCGCGGGCGGGCTGGGCACGCTGGGCTGCGGCATGCGCTCGCCGGCGGCCATGGCCGAGGCCGCCGCCGAGGTGCGCCGCCGCACCGACCGGCCCTTCGGGCTCAACCTGTTCGTGCAAGACACACCCGCGCCCGATGCCGCCACCGTCGAGCAGGCGCTGGCCCGCGTGGCCCCGCTGTACGCCGAGTTCGGCCTGCAGGCCGCCGTGCCCGCGCGCTGGTGCGAGGACTTCCCTGCGCAATTCGAGGCCCTGGTCGAGGCCCGGCCCGCCGTGGCGAGCTTCACCTTCGGCATCCTCACTGCCGCGCAGGTCGAGCGCCTGCACCACGCGGGCTGCTACGTGATCGGCACCGCCACCACGGTGGCCGAGGCCCTGGCCTGGGCCGACGTGGGGACCGATGCGGTCTGCGCGTCGGGGATGGAGGCCGGGGGCCACCGCGGCACCTTTTTGCCCACGGGCCGGCCGCAGGCCGAAGGGCTTGCCCCCGCGGACGCCACCGTGCGCGCGGGCGTGCCATCGCAGGCCGACTTTGCCGCCGCGATGGTGGGCGCGCTCGCGCTGGTGCCACAGTGCGTGGATGCGCTGCGCCCACGCGGCGTGGCCGTGATCGCGGCGGGCGGCATCATGGATGGACGCGGCATCGCCGCCGCGCAGGCGCTGGGGGCCGAGGCGGTACAGATGGGCACGGCCTTCCTCGCCTGCGACGAATCGGGCATCGGCCGCGCCTACCGCGACGCCATGGCCCAGGCCATCGCCACCGACACGCGCACCACCCGCGTGTTCTCGGGCCGCCCCGCGCGCGGCATCGTCAACCCCATGCTGCAGCGCCTGCATGCGCACGAGACGGAGGTACCGGCCTACCCGGTGCAGAACGCCCTCACCGGCGCCCTGCGCCGGGCCAGCGCCGAAGCCGGCCGCGCAGACTACCTGTCCCTGTGGGCCGGCCAGGGTGTGGCCGGAGTGCGACCCATGCCGGCCGCACAGCTGGTGGCCGCGCTGGAAGCGGAATGGCGGGCTGCACTGGCCGCGCAAGCGGCGTTGCTGCAAGCGCAGTAACGCTATTTATTCGATAGCTGCCAGCGCTTATTGGACAAGCGCTAGCGGCAATTCAAAAAGGATGCCTGCGGAGTGACCGGGCGTTGCAACACCGTGTACGCCCTGGCTTCGACAGGCTCAGCCCGAACGGGTGGGAGTGATGGAGGCAGTGCGGACGGTCAAGCCCGGTCTCTGCAAAGCGCGCGGCCCCGCCAGTGCACCTGTGGAACCGGCTTTGCCGGGCCAGAGGGTGCGTCCCCCTGTGGGGGAAGCGGCGCAGCCGCGCAGGGAGAGGCCCCGGTCCTCGCAACTGGCGCGCCCCTGACGCCAGTGCACCCGTGGAACCGGCTTTGCCGGGCCACCGGGTGCGTCCCCCTCGGGGGATGGCGCGCAGCGCCTCAGGGGGGCTTCATTGCCTCCAGGGCAGTTCGCGCGCAGGCCCCTGGATCACCGGCGGCTGGGCATTGATCTTCTCGCCTGCGAGCACACGTTCGTACATCCGCAGGTAATTGCGCGCCATGCGCTCGGCGCTGAAATGGTCGACCACGTGCTGGTGGCAGGCGCGCGCATCGAAACGGTTGCCACGCACCGCCTCGGCCAGCACGTTCGCCTCGGCCGACAGCACGCCGCAGTGCAGCGGCACCAGCTCGGGCAGCGCGCCATAGGGCGTGGAAAACACCGGGCAGCCGAAGTACAGGCTCTCGATCACCGCCAGCCCGAAGGGTTCGTGCCAGCGCACCGGAAAGATCAGCCCGCGCGATGCGTTGAGCAAGCCCGTCTTCTGCGTGCCGCCCACCATGCCGTGGAAATGGATCTTGCGCGACAGTGTCCAGCGAAAGCCGCGCTTGAAATTGATGCGCGTGCCGCCCAGCACATCCAGCTCCACACCCGCGCGCAGTGCCACCTTGATGGCGCCGCGCACGTTCTTCACGCCCCACGCCGCCTTGCCCAGGAAGTGGTAGCGCGGGCGCGGCGATTGGAAGTCCACCGGGCCGTAGCCGCTCCAGTCCAGGCCGTTGTAGACGAACTCGGTGGAGCCATACCGCGCGGCGTGGTCGCGCGACAGGAACACCGTGTTGAGTGGCAGCGGCTTGGGCTTGCGCGCGTTGCCGTGCTCGGTCACCAGGTACGGCTTGGCCAGCTCGGTACGGGGGTTGAACTGGAAGTGCGTGATGTCCACGCCCTTCGGGATCTGCCCCTCCCACGGCTCGTCCGGGCGGATGGGCAGCACGTCGCCGAAGTCGCAGGTCGAACCCTCGGGCACCAGGTAGCTCACGCGGTGGCCCTGCTGGACGAGTGTCTTGCCCAGGTCCCAGATCACGCGCTCGGTTCCCCCGTAGCCGTAGACGGGGATGGGGGAGTTGTTGACCAGCAGGATGTGCATGAAGAATGCCTCTGTCTCAGTTGTCTATGGCTCTGTGCGAGGCCCGCAACGGTTGAAACCGGCACGGCCCAGTCCCGGGCAGCCGAGCAAGGGCCGCCCCGCAGCGAGGGCTGCGTCCCCCTGCCCGCATTGCACAGCAATGCGAGAGCGGGGGGATGCGGCGAAGCCGCTCAGGGGGGTGTCGCATCTAGAACGGCCGGCCGCAGCCGATGCGGGCACGCCGCTCGTGCAGGGCGGCCAGCAGCAGCGGGCACATGAAAAGATAGAACATGTTGCCGCTGTTGTGGGCCAGGAAGACCTGGGTGAGGCCGAAGCCGATGTACGACAGGGGCACCATCACTCCCACCAGGCACAGGGAAAGCGATTCCTTGTCCATCTTTCCCGCCCCATCGCGGATGCGCCGGGCCGTGGGCCAGAACATCGCCAGCGGAATGCCATAGAACGCCAGCAACAGCAGCACGCCGGGCAGCCCCCGCTTGGCGAAAAGATCCAGGATTTCGTTGTGCGCGTGGCCGAATTCGAGCACCACCGGGTGTGCCAGCCCGGCCGCCACGCGCCGCGCCTTCTCCTCGGCATAGCCCGCGCGGCCCCAGCCGGTCAAAGGCCGGTCCCAGCCCATCTCCCACGCCAGGCCCCAGTGCGCCAGCCGCTGCCCGACCGAGCTGCGGCCATCGCCGTGGTCCTTGTAGGTCTGCACTTCCTGGCGCGCCTCGTCCACCCGCTGCTCCACCGCGGGCACCTGCGACAACGCGGCCGCCGCCAGCGCCAGCGCGCACAGGCCCCAGTACATCCGGCGCTGCCCCGTGGTGCGCACCAGCAGCCACGCACTGACCGGCAGCAGCAGCACCAGCGCCAGCCATCCGCCCCGCGACTGCGACAGCACCGACCCCACCGCGCCCAGCACGATGGCCGCCGCCAGCAGCACCCGCTGCCACAGCACCCAGCGCTTCCACTGCACCACCAGCAACAGGCCGCTCATCACGGCCAGCAGCATGCTCAGGTTGCCGTACTGGATGGCGTTGGTGAAGCCATTGGCGCGGGGCAGCGCCTGCACGCAGATCTGGTAGATGGCCACCAGGCCGCTGCCCACCGCGCCCACCGCCACCCCCATCCACAGCCACGATGCGCGCGGCTCGAAGGTCATCAGGTAGAAGATGCAGGGCAGCGCCAGCAGGTACTTGACGGGGCGGTCCATGCTGCCCCAGCCCCAGGTGGCCCCCACGTCCAGCAGCCACAGCGCCGCCATGCAGGAAAACGCCGCCGTCAGCCACCAGGCCGCGCGCGGCGCGGGCCGGTTCCACCACACCGGCGCGCTGGCGAGCGCGGCCAGCAGCAGCACGACCGCCCCATAGGAATAGCCCGAGGGCAGCCACAGGGCCAGGCCCGGAACCATGAACGCGCCGAGGCTGGCGCAGCGCCCGAACCAGCGGTAGGCCTTCATCCGCGGATCACCCGGCCCGTGAGGCGGTCACGGTCGTACCGCAGCGCCGCATAGCGGAAGAACCCCTCCAGCGCCACGAAGAAGCAGTACAGGAAGCCCGCGCCCCCGCACAGGAAGCCCAGGCGGAACACGTACAGGCGCACGAACATGGAAGTGCCCGAGGCCAGCCCCCGCAGCACCCCCCCCCGCTGCCCGTTCTCGGCGCGCTTCGCGGCGCCGAGCATCACGTACTGCGTGAGCTTCTCCAGGCTGCCGCGCACCGTGGTGCGCGAGTAGTGCAGCAGGCGCGCCTTGATCAGGCGGCGCGGCACCTCGCCGCCACCGGGCAGCGCATGCAGCTGCGCCTGCTCGTGCACCACGCCCGTGTACTCCCGGACCATGCCGCGCACGAACAGCCGCTCGATCTGGGACTGCGAGCGAAAGTGCGTGAGCTCCTGCCCGAACGCCACCATGCGCCAGCGGATCTTCCACACGGCCTGCTCGCCCGAGCGCACGATGGCCTGCAGCTCCCGCGCGAAGGCCGGTGTCATCACTTCGTCAGCATCGAGGAAGAAGATGTAGTCGCCGCGCGCATGGGCGAGCAGGCGGTTGCGCTGCACGGCAAAGCCCTGCCAGTCCGGGTGGACATGGACTTCGGCGCCCAGGCCCCGCGCGATGGCCACGGTGTCGTCCGTGCTTCCACTGTCCACCACCAGCAGCTGGTCTGCAAAGGCGGCGCTCTTCAGGCAGGCTTCAATGCGGTGCGCCTCGTTGTGGGTCAGCACCGCCACGGTCAACGTGGGCGGCGGCGATGCGCCGCCGGCTGCAACTGGCATCAATCAATGACCGGCGTGCACGCGCTCGCCCGCCCTGAGGCGGTACACCGTTCCGCAGTAGGGGCACTTGGCCTCGCCCGTGCGGGCCACGTCCAGGTACACCTTGGGGTGGCTGTTCCAGATTTTCATGTCGGCCTTGGGGCTGGGGCAGAAAACCCCGCCCTGTGCGTTCAGGTCCTTGGCCAGGAGTTCAACGGTTGCTTGCGACATGTTCATCAGACCTTGGTGAGCCAGTGGGCGTAGTTGGAATTGCGGCCGTTGACGATGTCGAAGAAGGCACTCTGGATTTTTTCGGTGATCGGGCCCCGCGACCCCGCGCCGATCTCGATGCGGTCGAGTTCGCGGATGGGCGTCACCTCGGCGGCCGTGCCGGTGAAGAAGGCTTCGTCGGCGATGTAGACCTCGTCGCGCGTGATGCGTTTTTGCACGATCTCCAGGCCCAGGTCCTTGGCGATGTGGAACACGGTGTTGCGGGTGATGCCGTTCAGGGCGCCGGCCGACAGGTCGGGCGTGTAGATCACGCCGTTCTTGATCACGAAGATGTTCTCGCCCGCGCCCTCGGACACGAAGCCGGAGCTGTCGAGCAGCAGCGCCTCGTCGTAGCCATCGTCCAGCGCTTCCATGTTGGCCAGGATGGAGTTGGTGTAGTTGCTCACCGCCTTGGCCTGCGTCATGGTGATGTTGACGTGGTGGCGCGTGTAGCTGCTGGTCTTCACGCGAATGCCGCGCTTCATGCCCTCTTCGCCCAGGTAGGCGCCCCAGGCCCAGGCGGCCACCATCAGGTGGATCTGGTTGCCCTTGGGGGAGACGCCCAGCTTCTGCGAGCCGATCCAGGTCAGCGGGCGCAGGTAGCAGGATTCAAGCTTGTTCTCGCGCACCACGGCCTTCTGGGCCTCGTTCACTTCTTCCTTGCTGAAGGGAATCTTCATGCGCAGGATCTTGGCGCTGTTGAACAGGCGGTCGGTGTGTTCTTCCAGGCGGAAGATGGCCGTGCCGTTGGCGGTGTTGTAGGCGCGCACGCCTTCAAAGGCGCCGCAGCCGTAGTGCAGGGTGTGGGTCAGCACATGGATCTTGGCGTCGCGCCAATCGACCATCTGGCCGTCCATCCAGATCTTGCCGTCACGGTCGGCCATCGAGGGAACTACGGGGCTCATGGGTGTCCTTTTGTTGCTGTGGGTCGCAAACCGGGGATTTTACGGGGCGGCCGGGGGCTGGCCCGCCGGGGCGGCGGAACCGTCGCCTTCGGGCCGCCACAGCGTCCACTTCGCCAATTTGCCGTGGCGGAACTCGCACGTCACGTGCGACTGGGTGCCATCCGTCCAGCGGTACACCTCCGGCTCGGCCTGCGCCGGCGACAGCTGCTCGCCCAGGGACTGCGTCATGGCCACCACATGCATCAGGTTGACCCCCTCGCCGAGGCGGGCGTTGAGCATGACCGCGCTGCCCACATACCCGATGGGGCGGTTGGCGGCCTTCTTCATCACATTCATGAGCCGCGTGAAATGCAGCAGCGCCCACATGACCAGCCCGCCCATGACGGCGGCCACACCGGGCCATCCGTAGGCCATGAAACCAAAAACAACCAGCCCCACCACGCCCAGGGGCACCAGGATTTTGCGCAAATTCATGGGCGGTATTGTCATATGAGCGCCCGGGCCGCCGGCAAAGATCCCGAGGCCGGGGCGCCAAGCGGCCGGCAAGGCACCTCCAGACGCTGGCCGAGAAATTGTTTCGTTGTGTAAGCACTACATTAATGAAATAACATCGCGCGCGAAGGCGGGCCGGGCCCCCGCAAGTGTTTACGGCCGTGGCGGAAGCACGAAAAATGCGGACTCGTCCTTTCTGGAGATGGTCAATGAAATTGGATAACGTGCGCCTGTCGCCCAAGCTGTGGGGTTCTATCGTGGGGCTGCTGGGTGCCATGCTGCTGGTGTCGGTATGGGCGCAGCACCAGGTGGCCCAGGTGATGGACCGGTCCATGGAGTCGATGGCATCGTTCGAGAACCGCATCACGCTCGCCGCGCAATGGAAGGGCGCCACCGAAACCACCGGCGAGCGGGTGCTGGCCAGCAATTCCACGCCCGATGCGGACCTGACGGCCCTGTTCGACGGCCGCGTGAAGGCCGGCGTGGCCGGCATCTCGGCCATCCAGGCCAAGGTGGTGGAACTGGCGACCAGCCCGGCAGACAAGGCCGCCCTCGAGCGCGTGGCCGCCGAGCGCACCCATGTGCTGGCCCTCAACAAGCAGGCGCGCGAAATCAAGCAGGGTGGCGACGGGGCCGCCTTCAAGTCGTTCATCGAATCCAAGTACCTGCCGTCCATCGGCCGCTATGTGGACAGCCTCGAGACCTTCGTGCAGCTGCAGCAGAGCCAGCGCGACGCGGCCCGGCAGGAGGCCCAGGCCGCCCGCAGCCACGCCAACCTGCTGGCCTGGATCACCCAGGGGGCCGTGTTCGCGCTGGGCCTGGTGCTGTCGTTCCTGCTGGTGCGCTCCATCACGCGCCCGCTGAACCGGGCGGTGGATCTGTCCGATGCCATCGCCAGCGGCAACCTCACCGTGTCCGCGCAGGACGATCGCCAGGATGAGTTCGGCCACCTGCTGCGCTCGGTATCGCAGATGGCGGCCCGCCTGCGCGGCCTGGTTTCCGAGGTGCGCAGCGGCGTGGACTCCATGTCCAATGCCTCGGTGGAGATCGCCACGGGCAACCAGGACCTGTCGTCGCGCACCGAGCAGACGGCCGCCAACCTGGAAGAGACCGCCGCCAGCATGGAAGAGCTGACCGCCACCGTCACCCAGTCGGCGGACACCGCGCGCCAGGCCAACCAGCTGGCCACCACGGCCGCGCAGGCGGCCACGCGGGGCGGCGAGGTCGTGGCGCAGGTGGTCGAGAGCATGCAGCACATCACCAGCAGCTCGCGCAAGATCGCCGACATCATCGGCGTGATCGACGGCATCGCCTTCCAGACCAACATCCTGGCCCTCAACGCCGCCGTGGAAGCCGCCCGCGCGGGCGAACAGGGCCGGGGCTTCGCCGTGGTGGCCAGCGAGGTGCGGGGCCTGGCCCAGCGCTCCGCCTCCGCGGCCAAGGAGATCAAGGAGCTGATCAGCGCCTCGGTCGACACCGTGGAGACCGGCTCGGGCCAGGTCGCGCAGGCGGGCCAGTCGATGGACGAGATCGTGGCCAGCGTGCGCCGGGTGTCCGACCTCATCGGCGAGATCACCGCATCCTCCAGCGAACAGCGCGACGGCATCGGCCAGGTCAACCAGGCCGTGAGCAACCTGGACCAGATGACGCAGCAGAACGCCGCCCTGGTGGAGGAATCGGCGGCCGCCGCGGCCTCGCTGCGCGACCAGGCGCAGCGCCTGGCCGAGGTCGTGTCCGTCTTCAACGTGGGCCACCAGCCCGCCAGCACCACGCCCAGCCCTGCCCGCGCGCCGGCCCCGGCGCCCAGGCCTCGGGCGGCGGGCAGCGCGCTCAAAGCCGCCCCCGCCAAGGCCGCCCCGCCCCTTGCCAGGCCGCTGCAGGCCCCCGCGGCGCGCCCAGCGCCGCCTCCCGCACCCGCCGCCCCGGCGGGCCAGAAGGCGTCGGATGACGACTGGGAGTCTTTCTGACGTGCCGGTGCGGCACGGGCCGCCACCATCGGCTGCTCTAATTGCGCACTTCTGCATCCAGCCCCCCACCGCTTTCCATGCGCAACCCTCCCCTTTTGCTGGCGGCCCTCGCCGCCATGCTGGCCGCCTCCACGGCCAGCGGCCAGAACCTGTTCAAGTGCACGGACGACAAGGGGCACACCACCTTCTCCGACCGGGCCTGCGCCCAGGCGCCACGCCCGGCCGCGCCGCCCAGCCCACGGCCGTCTCCCGCCACGGCACCCGTGGCCAAGGTCAAGGCCAGCGCGCCCTCCGCGCCACCGGCCGCGCCCGCCGCCAGCAGCCCCAAGGCCGAGAACATCACCAGGCTGACCCCGGCCGTGGTGGAGGGTGTGCTGCGGCGAGCCGTGGAGCTCGGCGACCGGTCGGACTACCGTGCTCAGTGCGCGCTGGCCGCGCCCGACCTGAGCTTCAAGCTCACCGACCACAGCAGCAGCCCCGCGAGCGTGTACTCCGGCGGGCGCGCGGAGATCTGTGCGCTGCAGCAGCAGTCCGCGCAGGCCATGCAGGCCAGCGGTCTGCGCTCCGCAAGCCGGCTGGGCAAGCTGGACATCCGCGTCAATGCCGATGGCACCCAGGCCACGGCGCGGTCTGAATCGGCGGCGGCCATTTCCGCCCAGGGCCAGCATGTGCTGACCATGCAATGCACGCGCGAGGAGGTGCTGGGCCTGTACAGCGGCAGCGTGCTGTACCAGCGCGTCACCGCCGTCTGCAGGCCCTCCTAGCCCATCTCCCGCACCACGTTCATCGCCTCCTCCACGCGCTCCACGGCGTGGATGGTCAGGCCCTCGATGGGCTTCTTGGGCGCGTTGGCCTTGGGCACCACCGCCACGCTGAAGCCCAGCTTGGCGGCTTCTTTCAGGCGCTCCTGCCCGCGCGGCGCGGGTCGCACCTCGCCCGCCAGGCCCACTTCGCCAAAGGCCAGGAAGCCGCGCGGCAGCGCCTTGCCGCGCAGGCTGGAGGTGATGGCCAGCATCACCGCCAGGTCGGCCGCCGGCTCGCTGATGCGCACGCCGCCCACCGCGTTCACGAACACATCCTGGTCCATGCACGCCACCCCCGCATGACGGTGCAGCACGGCCAGCAGCATGGCCAGGCGGTCCTTGTCCAGGCCCACGGACAGGCGCCGGGGGCTGGGGCCACCGCTGTCCACCAGCGCCTGGATCTCCACCAGCAGCGGGCGCGTGCCTTCGAGCGTGACCATCACGCAGCTACCCGGCACGGGTTCGCTGTGCTGGCTCAAAAAGATGGCGCTCGGGTTGCTCACGCCCTTGAGGCCTTTTTCCGTCATGGCGAACACGCCGATCTCGTTGACCGCGCCAAAGCGGTTCTTGATGGCGCGCACCAGGCGAAACTGGCTGTGCGTGTCGCCCTCGAAGTACAGCACCGTGTCCACCATGTGCTCCAGCACGCGCGGCCCCGCCAGGGCGCCTTCCTTCGTCACATGCCCCACCAGCACGATGGCCACGCCGGTGGACTTGGCACAGCGCGTGAGGTGGGCCGCGCATTCGCGCACCTGGGCCACGGAGCCGGGCGCGGACGTGAGCTGGTCGGAATACACCGTCTGGATGGAATCGATCACGGCCACCGCGGGCTGCATGGACTCGATGGTCGCCAGAATCTTCTCGAGCTGGATCTCGGCCAGCACGTTCACCTGGCTGTGGTCCAGCCCCAGGCGGCGCGAGCGCAGCGCCACCTGGGCGCCGCTTTCCTCGCCCGTCACATACAAGGTGGGCAGGCCCACGCGCTGCAGGGCATCGAGCGCCTGCAGCAGCAGGGTGGACTTGCCGATGCCCGGGTCGCCGCCGATGAGCACCACGCCGCCTTCGACAATGCCGCCGCCCAGCACCCGGTCCAGCTCGTCGATGCCGCTCGGTGTGCGCTCCACATCGCTGGCCTCGATGGCCGACAAGGGCATCACCGCCTGCGCCTGGGCCAGGCCTGCAAACTGCGACCCGCTGTAGCGGTTCTTGCCCGGCCCCGCGTCGGCCACCTGCTCGATCAGCGTGTTCCAGGCACCGCAGGCCGGGCATTTGCCCAGCCAGCGCGGGCTGGTGCCGCCGCATTCGGTGCAGGTGAACGTGGTTTTTTCTTTGGCCATGGCGATGTAGAGGGAAAGCCCCCGGGGTGGGGCAGCCGACTATAGCGGCCATGCCCCCACGTGCTGGCAACAGCCCGTACGATGGAGGGCTTGGCACCCCGCCGCAGGAAGCTCACATTGCAGACACCCGTCAACCCCTTCAAACAGGCCATGGCCCAGGGCCAGTCGCAGATCGGCCTGTGGCTTGCGCTGGCCGACGCCTACAGCGCGGAAATCATCGCCGGCACTGGCTACGACTGGCTGCTGGTCGATAGCGAACATGCGCCCAACGACGTGCGCTCCATCCTGCACCAGCTGCAGGCCATCGCCAGCGCCAGCAGCGCCCTCGCCCCCGGCGCGCGGGCGCCCCACCCCATTGCGCGGGTTCCCGTGGGCGACACCGCGCTCATCAAGCAGTACCTGGACATCGGCGCGCAAACCCTGCTGGTGCCCATGGTGGACACCGCCGAGCAGGCACGGCAGCTGGTGCGCGCCACGCGCTATGCACCTGAAGGTGTGCGCGGCATGGGCAGCGCGCTGGCCCGTTCGTCGCGCTGGCAGGCCTACCCCCGGTATGTGCACGAGGCCAACCAGCAGG
Organism: Acidovorax sp. A79; assembly: GCF_041154505.1. Classification (GTDB taxonomy): domain Bacteria; phylum Pseudomonadota; class Gammaproteobacteria; order Burkholderiales; family Burkholderiaceae_C; genus Acidovorax. The sequence continues at coordinate 3,342,381 of NZ_AP028672.1, read as the reverse complement.
TGTGCCTGCTGGTGCAGGCCGAGACGGTGGAAGCCATGGCCAACCTGGATGCGATCGCCGCCACGCCCGGCGTGGACGGCGTGTTCATCGGCCCGGCCGACCTGTCGGCTTCCATGGGGCACCCCGGCAACCCGGGACATCCTGACGTACAGGCCGCCATCCACGATGGCATCACCCGCATCCTGCGCGCGGGCAAGGCGCCGGGCATTCTGGCCACCACCGAGTCGCAGGCGCGCCAGTGGCTGGCGGCGGGCGCCCTGTTCGTGGCCGTGGGCGTGGACACCATGCTGCTGGCCAGCGCCGCGCAGGATCTGCTGGCCCGCTTTCGCACCGATGCCGTGGGCACCCCCCAGCGCCCGGCGGGCTACTGAGGCCCCGCAGCAGTCGCGCGCCCCGAATCCCTCACCACCACAAACAACAACCCTGGAAGACAAAGGCTCTACAACCATGAAAGCATGTATCTACGGCGCGGGCGCCATCGGCGGCTGGCTGGGCGTGGCCCTCGCGCAGGCGGGCCACCCGGTCAGCATGGTGGCGCGCGGCGACACGCTGCGCGCCCTGCAGGCCGAGGGGCTGCGCATGCGGCGCGCCGACGGCACGCTGGCGCAGGTGGCCGTCACCGCGCACGACGACCCGGCGGCACTGGGCGTGCAGGACCTGGTGGTGGTCGCAGTCAAGGCGCCGGGCCTGCCCGAGGTGGCGCGCGCCATGGCCCCGCTGATCGGGCCCGAAACCACCGTGCTCACGGCCATGAACGGCGTGCCGTGGTGGTTCCTCGACGGTTTTGGCGGCGCGGCGCAGGGCCATGCCCTGCAGTCGGTGGATGCGGGCGGCGTGATTGCCAAAGCCATCCCGGCGCGCAGCGTGGTGGGCAGCGTGGTGCACACCAGCTGCTCGCTCGAATCGCCCGGTTTTGTGCGCCAGCACTTTGGCAACCGCCTCATCGTGGGCGAGCCCGACGGCCGCCGCAGCGAGCGGCTGCAGGCGCTGGCCGACACGCTGCAGCGCGGCGGCATCGATGTGGAGGTGACCGGCTGCATCCAGAAGGACATCTGGTTCAAGCTCTGGGGCAACCTCACCATGAACCCGATCAGCGCGCTGACCGGCGCCACCACCGACCGCATCCTGGACGACGACCTGGTGCGCGGTTTTGTCAGCGCCGTGATGCTGGAGGCCAAGGCCATTGGCGAGAAACTGGGCCTGCCCATCGACCAGCAGCCCGAGGACCGCCACGCCGTCACGCGCAAGCTGGGCGCGTTCAAGACCTCGATGCTGCAGGACGTGGAGGCCGGCAAGCCCATGGAGATCGACGCGCTGGTGGGCGCGGTGCGCGAACTGGGGCAGATCACCCACACACCCACGCCCCACACCGATGCGCTGCTGGGCCTGACCCGCCTGATGGCACGCACACGAGGCCTGTACTGAAATATTTCAAGAAAATTGGCCGCTAGCGCTTACCTATCAAGCGCCAATAGCTATCTATTTTATAGCACATTAACCATGACCACTCTCACGCTCTACTACACCCCCGGCACCTGCGCGCAGGCCGTGCGCATCGCTCTGGAAGAGGCTGGCGCCCAGCACCAGCTGGTGCGCGTGGACTTCGCCGCGGGCCAGCAGCGCACGCCCGAATACCTTGCCGTGAACCCCAAGGGCCGCGTGCCCGCGCTGGCCACGCCACACGGTACCCTGACCGAAACACCCGCCCTGCTGGCGTATGTGGCGCAGAGTTTCCCCGAGGCGCGCCTGGCCCCCACCGATGCCCACGGCTTTGCGCGTCTGCAGGAATTCCACAGCTACCTGGCCTCCACGGTGCACATCGCCCATGCGCACCGCCCCCGCGCCAGCCGCTGGGCCGACGAGCCCGAAGCGATTGCCGCCATGCAGCGCAAGGTGCCGCAGAACATGACCGACTGCTTCAACCTGATTGAAACCCACTACCTGCCCTCTGCGGAACACGGCCCCTGGGTGATGGGCGCGCAGTACACCGTGGCCGATGGTTATCTCTTCACCATCGCCAGCTGGCTGGCCAGCGATGGCGTGGACATTGCGCTCTTTCCCAAGGTGCACGCCCACACCCAGCGCATGCTCCAACGCCCCGCCGTGCAACGCGCCCTGGCCTGAAGCCCGCGGCGAGCAGCGGCAGGAAAAAAAGCCCCGGGCTCTGGCAGCACCGGGGCTTTTTTTGCGGGGCGCAGGTGATCAATTCACCTTGAGGTAGCGCCAGTCGATCCGGTTGTCGGCACGGTGGATGATGTCCACCTTCTTCGTCGCTGCCCACGGAATCACCTGGTTGTACAGCGGGATGTGCGAGACCAGCTCATGCTCCTTGATCAGCGCCTGCTCGATCAGGTTGTTGCGCGTGGTGGCATCGGTCTCCTTCTTCACGCGCTCCACCAGGGCATCGAGCTGCGGGTCGGAGAAGCGGCCCAGGTTGAAGTTGCCATCGCCCCCCGCGCCAGGCGAGCGCACCAGCGACTGCAGGCTGTAGAACGCGTCGAACGTGGGCACGCCCCAGCCCAGCAGATAGATGCTGGCCTCGTTGCGCTGGATCATCGGGAAATACGTGGCAAACGGCAGCGAGCGCAGCTTGGCTTTCACGCCCACCTTGGCCCAGTGCGCGGTGATGGCCTGGCACAGCTGCTCGTCGTTGATGTAGCGGCCCGCGCTGCAGGCAAAGTCCACCTCGAAGCCGTTGGGGTAGCCCGCGTCGGCCAGCAGCTTCTGCGCGGCCTTGGGGTCGTAGGGCCAGCGCACGTCGGCCTTCCTGGTCCAGCCATTGACCTGGTTGGCGATCAGCGTGCCCGTGGGCTGGGCCAGGCCGCGCAGCACCACGCGCTGGATGGACTGGATGTCGATCGCCTGGTACAGCGCCTTGCGCACGCGCAGGTCCTTGAGCGGGTTCTTGCCCTTCACGTCCGAGCCGGGCAGCTCGTCGCGGAACTGGTCCAGGCCCAGGAAGATGGTGCGGTACTCCGGCCCTTCGAGCACCTGCAGGTTGGGGGTCTGCTTGATGCGCGCCAGGTCCTGCAGGCTGGGGTCGATCACGAAATCAATCTCGCCCGACAGCAGCGCGGCCGTGCGCGTGGCGTCGGCCTTGATGGGGGTGTAGACGATCTCGGTCAGGTTGGTGGGGTACTTGCCCTTGCCCCACCAGTGCGGGTTGGGCTCCAGCACCACGCGCTGGTCGGGCGTCCACTGCTTGAGCTGGTAGGGGCCGGTGCCCAGCGCGTTGCGGTGGGCGTACGTCTCGTCCTTGGTCTTGATGTCCTTGGGCTCGACCGACTTGTTCTTTTCGGCCCAGGCCTTGCTCAGAATGCGCAGCTCGGTGAGCTGGTTCACCAGCACCGGGTTGGGCAGGTCGGAGTGGATGTCGATGGTGTACGCATCGACCTTTTCCACGCGGTCGATGCCCTGGGTGTACACCGCGAAGTTGGAACTCTTGGCCTTGGCCCGTTCCAGCGAGAACTTGGCATCGTCGGCCGTGAACTCGCTGCCGTCGCTGAACTTCACGCCCTTGCGCAAGGTCAGGCGCAACTGGGTGGGCTTGATGAGCTTCCACTCGGTGGCCAGCGAAGGCTCGGGCTTGAAGGTCTTGCTGTTGTATTCGACCAGCGTGTCGTACACCGCGCCGTGCATGGTGTTGTTCACGCCCACGTTCTGGGCGTGGATGTCCCAGGTGGAAATGTCCACCGACCGGGACCAGCGGAAGGTCTTGGCCTGTGCCGCCATCGGCAGGGCAGTGGCCAGGGCGGCCGCGAGCAAAAGGGTCTTGAAACGCATGGGGAAAACACTCCAGATCAGTCAATAGACCGACTATGGAGCAAGCCCGCGTTTTACCCAACGAACTTATCTTTCTTAGCTTAGACCCATCGCCACCGCCAGAACCATCATGGTGGCCGCCGTCACCCCGTCCAGCACCCGCCAGGCCCCGGGCGAAGCGAACACGGGCGCCAGCCAGCGCGAACCGAAGCCCAGGCTCAGGAACCACAGGGCGCTGGCCAGCGAGCCCCCGGCCGCAAACGTGGCGCGGCCCCACACCGGGTAGGGGCTGGCCATGGTGCCCAGCAGCACCACGGTGTCCAAGTACACATGCGGGTTCAGCCAGGTCAGCGCCACCACGGTGAGCAGCGTGGCGCGCAGGCTCGCACCCGGCCCGTTGGCCGACACCAGCAGATGGGCCGGCTTGAAGGCCCGGCTGGCGGCCTGCACCGCGTACGCGGCCAGAAAAATCGCCCCCGCCCAGCGCATGAACTGCGCCCACTCCGGCCGGGCCAGGAGCACGCCGCCCATGCCCCACACCCCCGCCTGCAGCAGCGCCGCGTCGGACAGGGCGCACACCAGCACCACCGGCAGCACATGCTCGCGCCGCAGGCCCTGGCGCAGCACGAAGGCGTTTTGCGCGCCGATGGCCATGATCAGGATGGCCGTCGACGTGAATCCGTGAAGAAAGGCAGTGGTGCTCATGGGCGCGGATTGTGGGCCGCGTGCCATGGTCACGCCAGCTATACTTTTTAACGATCCGTCAGAATGGCTAACCATCCATGCGCCTCGACTCCGCCCAGCTCAACGCCTTTGCCACCGTGATCGACGAGGGCAGCTTCGAGCGCGCCGCTGCCGCGCTGCACGTCACCCGCTCGGCGGTGTCGCAGCGCGTGAAGCTGCTGGAAGAACGCGTGGGCCAGGTGCTGGTGCGCCGCGCCACGCCCTGCGCGCCCACCGAGGCCGGCCAGGCCCTGTACCGGCACGCCCGCGAAGTGGCCCTGAGCGAGGCCGACGCGCTCGCCACGCTCGGCGGCGGGCAGCACGCGTCCACGCGCCTGGCCCTCGGCGTCAATGCCGACTCGCTGGCCACCTGGTTTCCCCATGCCATGGCGCAGGCCGCGGAGGGCCAAAGCATCACCTTCGACATCCATGTCGAAGACCAGGACCATTCGGCCAACCTGCTGCGCGAAGGCCGCGTGATGGCCGCCGTGACGGCCGACCCCCAACCCGTGCAGGGCTGCAAGGTGCTGCCGCTGGGCACGCTGCGGTACCGCGCGCTGGCCAGCCCCGCCTTCCTGCAGCGCCACTTTGCCCAGGGGGTGAACGCCGCCACCCTGGCACAGGCGCCCATGCTGGTGTTCAACCGCAAGGACGCCCTGCAGGCGCGTTTCGTGGGGCGCATCACGCGCCGCAAACTCACGCCGCCCGTGCACTGGCTGCCCGAGGCGAACGCGTTTGTCATGGCCTCCCGGGCTGGCCTGGGTTGGGGCATGACCCCGGACCCGATGGTGCAGCACGACCTGAAGGCCGGGACGCTGGTCGAGCTGATTCCGGGCAAGCCCGTCGATGTTCCGTTGTACTGGCAGTACTGGCGCCTGAACGTGCAGGCGCTGCACCGCATGACCGAAGCGGTGCAGCAGGCTGCGGCGCTTACGCTGCTGCGCTGACCAGGTCTTCGTGGTGGTCTGCAGCGCCGCGCTTCCAGTAGGCGGAGATGCGCATGCGCTTGGCGTCCACGCCCGGCTTGGCCAGCACGGCACGGCGCACGGCGGCCATGTCGCCGTGTTCGCCGGCGGCCCACACAAACCCCGCGCCGGTGGGCAGCGCCAGATCTTCCACCGCCGCGGGCAGCGCGTCTACCCATTGCAGATCGAGCCGCGCCGCGCTGGCCAGGACCCGCTGGTCGGCAGGATTGCTCACCTGGATGCGCACGGTGGCCTGGGTGTGCGCGGGCAGCTCGGCCAGGCGGCGGGCGATGGCGGGCAAGGCGGTTTCGTCGCCCAGCAGCCAATGCCAGTCAAAACCGGTCGGCACCACCATGCTGCCGCGCGGCCCGGCAATGCCCACCCACTGGCCCACGGCGGCGCTCGCGGCCCAGTCGGTGGCGGGGCCTGCGTCGTGCAGGGCCACCTCGATGTCCAGCTCGCCCGCAGCGGCGTCATGGCGCGCGGGGGTGTAGTCGCGCAGCACGGGGCGTGGGTCGGGGAAGACGGGGCGGCCGTCCTGCATCGACGGCAGCGACGGGCGCTCCTGGCCTGGCTGGGGCAGGATGAGCTTGAGGTGGTCGTCAAACCCCGCGCTCACAAACCCGGCCAGCTCGGGCCCGGCCAGGGTGAGCCGCACGAAACCGGGGCTGACGGCGGTGCGCCGCACCACCTGGAGGTGGCGGGCTTGCAAGGGGTGGCGGACGCGTTCGATGGCAAGGTGCGCAGCGTCGGCTCGGGGTGTGGCGGTAGGCAGGGGTGCGTTCATGACTTAAAATGTTGATTTAATCAACCAATGATCTGCGCATTGGTTGATTTTGTCAACCACAAATCCCCATGACCACCCACGCGCCCGCCGATGTCTTTGAAGCCATGCACGACCTGCTGCATGTCTACCGGGCCCACATGGTGCGCGCCATGGCCGCCATCCACCCCGACCTGACGCACAACGAAGTGCGGGCGCTGATGTTCGTGGGCCGCCACCCCGGCACCACGCAGCGCGAACTGGTCGCCCACAGCGGCGCCGACAAGGCACAGGTGGCCCGCATGGTGGGGATGCTGCAGGACAAGGGCTGGCTGGAGAGCGCACCGAATGCCGAGGACAAACGCAGCCGCTGCCTGCGCCTGAGCGCCCAGGGTGCGGCCCTGCACCAGGCGCTGCGCGACGCCCGCCGGGGGCTGGCGGCGTCCCTGCTCAAAGGGTGCGACGACGCCACGCAGGCCCAGCTGCTCGCCCTGCTGGCGCAGGTGCGCAGCAACCTGGACGCCATCGAGACCGGCTGCGAAGGTGGCCGGGACTGCCGCCGCTGAGGCCGGGAGAGGGAACGCGGGGCCAGCCTGACCCAGGCCGGGAGGCGCCAGGACATGAAAAGAACCGGCCCCTACCGCTTGATAAGTCTATATTTCAAGCTACTAATTTAGTAGCGTTCTGCCTTTTGCATCACTGCCCCTGGATCACGCGCACGGCCTGGGGCAGCGACTGCACGCCGGGCAGGAAATGGTCGATGGTGGCGCCCAGCACCACGGCGCAGACCAACGCGCCCAGCAAGGGCTTCCAGGTCAGGCGCACGGCGGCCGTGAGCCAGCCCTCGCGCTCCACGCCCACGGCGGCCCGCGCAGTGGCCACCGAGAAGGCGATCTCCACCGCCACGGTCAGCAGCACATCCCAGCCAAAGAACAGCATGGCCAGCGAGCCCGCGCCAAAAATGATCGCCGCGCCGATGAGGAAGATCGCCACCACGGGCACGACCACCACGGCGCCTTCGTCGGCGCTGCCCAAGGCGTCGGCGGCGCCACTGGCCAGGTCGCCCAGCGCACTGGAATCGCCGCCGGAGCCCCCGCTGGACAGGCCCTGCGTCCATGCGCCACCAAAATCGCCCGACGCTCCGCCACCGCCAAAATCACCGCCGCCCGTGCGCGGCAGCGGCACCTGGCCACCGCCACCGCCCGACGGCCCGTTGCCGGGCCAGGACACGTCGGGCACATCCAGGCCGCTGCCATCGCCACCCGTGTCGCGGTCCTGCCGCACCAGCCGCGCCGCCCAGGCCCGCAGCACCAGCAGGTACCCCAGGTAGCCGACCGAGAGGGTGACGAAATACCGCAGCGCCAGCGACTCCACGCCCACCAGCATCTGCACGTGGGAGGTGCACCACATCAGCAGCAACGTGAAGCTGCCGATCAGCAGCCCATGCCAGCGCAGGCTGTAGCGCTGCTGCAGGGTGCGCGCCACCGTGCCGTGGTGGGGCATGCGCACGGAGCGCCAGGTGGAGGTTTTCTTCTTGCTATTGCTCTTGCGGTCGCTGCGGGAAGTGGCCATGGAGGAAACACCTGCGGTGGAAAGAGGGGGGCGGCCGGCGGTGTTGCGTGCCAGCGCCGCGCCATTTCACACCACTTTGGCCCGGCGGTGCAGCCCCGCGCCCCGCCTTGCGTGAACTTGTCGACGGTTCGGATCAGCCGATGCCATCCACCGACACGGGCACGCGCTGGGCCAGTGCCGTCAGCAGCTCCCAGCTGACGGTGCCTGCGGCGCTGGCCACCTCGTCCACGCCCAGTACCGTGCCGTTGGTGGCCTGGCCCCACAGCGTGACTTCCGCGCCAAACCCTGCGGCCACGCCCGCCTGTTGCAGCGGCGTGAGGTCCACCGTCACCATGTCCATGCTCACCCGCCCCACCAGCCGCGTGCGCACGCCGTTGACCAGCACCGGGGTGCCGGTATCGCAGTGGCGCGGGTAGCCGTCGGCATAGCCGCAGGCCGCCACGCCGATCAAGAGCGGCCCCTCGGCCGTGAAGCGCGAGCCATAGCCCACGGTGTCGCCCGCCTGCAGCTGCTGCGTGGCGATGAGGCGGGTGGCGAGGGTCATCGTGGGGCGCATGCCCCAATGGCTGGCGTCATGCTCGGGGTAGTCGGGCGCGCTGCCATACAGCGCGATGCCGGCGCGCACCCAGTCGGCGCGCACGCGCGCGTCCGCCGCGTGGCGCAGGGTGGCGGCACTGTTGCTCAGCGTGCGCTCGCCCGGCAGGTCCTGGGCGGCGGTGTTGAACACGGCCAGCTGGTGCGCCACCCCCCTGGGGCCGTCCGCATCGCTGAAGTGGGTCATGAACGAGATCTCGTCCACCTGCGGCAGCGCGTTGAGCCGCGCCCAGGCCGCGCGAAAGCGCTGCGGCGCGAAGCCCAGCCGGTTCATGCCCGAGTTCATCTTGAGGAACACGCGGTGCGGCACCTGCGTCTTGTGGGCGGCCAGCATGTCGATCTGCTCGTCGCAATGCACCGCGTGCCACAGGCCCAGGCGCGAGCACAGCTCCAGGTCGCGCGGCTCGAACACGCCTTCGAGCAGCAGGATGGGCCCGCGCCAGCCCAGATGCCGCACGCGTTCGGCCTCGGCCAGGTCCAGCAGCGCGAAGCCGTCGGCGCCACGCAGGCCTTCGTACGCGCGTTCGATGCCGTGCCCGTAGGCATTGGCCTTGACCACGGCCCAGACCTTGGCATCGGGCGCCGCCTGTCGGACACGCTCCAGGTTGTGGTGCAGGGCTGCGGTGTGGATGGTGGCGGCGATGGGACGGGGCATGGAAAGGACCAGGTGGGGCAAGGGATTTACCGGGGAATACGCGCAGGATTCTGGCACCGTGGCCGTTTATCCGCGTGATATAACCGTCCGTCACTTGCCAGGGTCCCCACATTTAACAGGGCATCAGCCGAACTGATGCAGCCACCAGCCATTCGATGAAGCGCGGTTTCTACACCATCATGTCGGCGCAGTTTTTCAGCTCGCTGGCCGACAATGCACTTTTCGTGGCCGCCGTGGAGCTTTTGCGCACAGAAGGCGCTCCCGAGTGGCAGCGCGCCGCCCTGGTGCCCATGTTCGCGCTGTTCTATGTGGTGCTGGCGCCCTTCGTCGGCGCCTTTGCCGACGCCCTGCCCAAGGGCAAGGTCATGTTCGTCAGCAACGCCATCAAGGTGGTGGGCTGCCTGATGATGCTGTTCGGTTCGCACCCGCTCATCGCCTATGCGGTGGTGGGTCTGGGCGCCGCGGCCTACTCGCCCGCCAAATACGGCATCCTCACGGAACTCCTTCCCGCCTCGCAATTGGTCAAGGCCAATGGCTGGATCGAGGGGCTCACCATCGCGTCCATCATCCTGGGCGTGCTGTTCGGCGGGCAGCTCGTGGGGCAGCACCTGTCGGGCATGCTGCTGGGCTTCGACCTGCCGATGATCGACACGGGTGTGGACACCCCCGCCGAGTCCGCCATCGCCGCGCTGATCGCGGTGTATGCGCTGGCGGCCTGGTTCAACACCCGCATCCCGCACACCGGCGTGGAAATGCGCCCCCTGCGCGCCGACCCCGCGCGCAGCGTGTTCTCCAACGCGCTGGCCCTGCTGCCGGACTTCTGGGCCTGCAACGGCCGCCTGTGGCGCGACAAGCTCGGCCAGATCTCGCTGGCCACCACCACCCTGTTCTGGGGCGCGGGCGGCAACCTCAAGTTCATCGTGCTGGCCTGGGCCGCCGTGGCGCTGGGCTACAACACCACGCAGGCCTCGGCACTCACCGGGGTGGTGGCCATCGGCACCGCCGTGGGCGCGGTGGTGGCCTCGATGCGCATGCGCCTGGACATGGCCACCCGGGTGATCCCGCTGGGCATCGCCATGGGGCTGCTGCTGATCCTGATGGTGTTCATCAGCAACATCTGGCTCGCGATCCCCTTCCTCATCCTGCTGGGCGGCCTGGGCGGCTACCTGGTGGTGCCCATGAACGCGCTGCTGCAGCACCGGGGCCACAACCTCATGGGCGCGGGCCGCTCGATCGCCGTGCAGAACTTCAACGAGCAGGCCTGCATCCTGGGCCTGGGCGCGTTCTACAGCCTGTCGCTCAAGCTGGGCCTGTCGGTGTTTGGTGCGATCATCACCTTCGGCCTCGTGGTGGCGGCCATCATGTGGATCATCCGCCGCTGGCACCAGCGCAACTGCATCAACCACCGCGACGAAGTGAACCACCTGCTGCACATTGCGCGGCACGATACGCATCATTGAGTTGCCCCCCTGAGCGGCTGCGCCGCTTCCCCCGGAGGGGGACGCACCCAGTGGCCTGGCAGAGCCAGTTCCACGGGTGCACTGGCGGGGAGGCGTGCCAGTTTTTGGCGCCGCCTCACTTGCGCAAGTTGCTACATAATCGATAGCTATTGACGCTTATCCATCAAGCGCTAGAGCCTATTCTTATTCTCGATGCAATCTCCCCTGCCCTTTGCCGCCCTGCTGTTCAACGCCTTCGTCTGGGGCCTGGCGTGGTGGCCGTTCCAGCACATGCACCAGGCGGGGCTGCATCCGCTGTGGGCCACGGCCTGCATGTACGCCGTGGTGCTGCTCGCGCTCATGGCCTGGCGCCCGGGCATCCTGCGGCAGGTGCGCGAACATCCGCAGTTGTGGCTGCTGGCGCTGGCCTCGGGGCTGAACAACGTGGCCTTCAACTGGGCCGTGACCATCGGCGACGTGGTGCGCGTGATCCTGCTGTTCTATCTCATGCCTGCCTGGGCCGTGCTGCTGGCCTGGCGGGTCCTGGGCGAACGCCCCACGCCCGCCGCGCTGCTGCGCCTGGCCCTGGCCTTCGCCGGCGTGGTGCTGGTGCTGCTGCCCGAGGGCGCGCCCGCCGCCCGGCTGCTGCAGACCCTCAGCCTGGCCGACGCGCTGGCCCTGCTGGGCGGTTTCATGTTCGCGCTCACCAACGTCACCCTGCGCCGCCTGCACGCCGTGCCCGGGCCGGCGCGCATGGCCACCATGTTCGGCGGCTGCATGCTCATGGCGCTGGCCGTGGCTGGCCTCGGGCTGCAGGTGGGCGTGGTCGATCCCTTCCCCGCCCCCAACAGCACCTGGGTCGTCACCGGCCTGCTGCTGGCCGGCGTGCTGATGCTGGGCAACTGGGCGCTGCAGTTCGGCGCCGCGCGCCTGGCAGCCGGCACCACGGCGCTGGTGATGCTGTCGGAGGTGATGTTCGCCAGCGTGTCTTCCGCGCTGCTGGGCGCCTCGGCCTTGAACACGCGCACCGTGCTGGGCGGGGCGATGATCCTGCTGGCGTCCCTGCTCGCCGCGCTGCAGTTCCGCAGGGCAGGCCCCAGCACCCCCTGAACCGCCGGGGCGAAAAGCAGAAAAGGGGCGCAACCCCTACCATGCACAGTCTTCCACCTTCAGGAGCATGCGCCATGCCCGACAGCATCTACGACTTTGAAGCCCAGCAGATGAACGGCCAGACCGTGCCCTTGTCGCAATACAAGGACAAAGTGCTGCTCATCGTGAACACCGCCAGCGCCTGCGGCTTCACGCCCCAGTTCGGGGGCCTGGAAGAGCTGCACAAGCAGTACGGCGGCCAGGGCCTGGTGGTGCTGGGCTTTCCCTGCAACCAGTTCGGCAGCCAGGACCCGGGCAGCAACGACGAGATCGCGAGCTTCTGCCAGCTCAACTACGGCGTGAGCTTTCCGATGATGGCCAAGATCGATGTGAACGGTGCCAATGCGTCGCCCCTGTACCAGTGGCTCGCCGCCGAAGCGCCCGGCCTGCTGGGCAGCAAGGCGATCAAATGGAATTTCACCAAGTTCCTGGTTGGCAAGGACGGCCGCGTGATCCGCCGCTATGCGCCGCAGGACGCGCCCAAGAAGCTGGCGGGCGACATCGAGGCGGCCCTCGCGGCCTGAGGCCGCGCTCAGCCTGCTGCCGCTGCCGCCGCAGGCGCCCAGCGGCACAGCACCCGCTCGCGGCCCGTGGCCGGATGGGTATCGACCGGCCCCTCCACCAGGCCATGGCGCGCATAGAAGCGGCGCGCGCCGTGGTTGCCCGTGGCCACGTGCAGGGTCCAGCCGCCCGGGCACAGGCGGATCACCTGCTGCAGCATTTCGGCCCCCACGCCCCGGCCCTGGCATGCGGGGTCCACGAACAGCTGGTGCAGATGCGCGCCGCCCACGTCCAGCACCAGGAACGCCGTGACCTCCGGCCCCACCGCACGCACCAGCACCGCACATGGCGGACCGAATTCCGCGCGCACCCGCGCCTCCCAGTGGTCGGGCGGAGCCACGGGCCTCACCGAGGGGTTGGCGGAACGCCAGGCCCTGCGCCACACGCGGGCCAGGCCGGCGTGGCTGTCGGCATCGGTCGCCGGCCGGATCACGGGCTGGACGCCGGGGGCATGGGAGCGGGGCTGCATGCGGGCATTGTCTTCGGAACGCGCCCGCGCCCGCCCGGCAACCCGAACAGCGGCCGCAGCCACGCCACACGCCGCACCACCGTCCCGGCCACCAGGACCCGCGGCTCCACCACCAGCCCCAGTCGCGCGGGCGCCAGCGCCCCGCAGCCTCCTTCATGCACCACGGCGTGCCCGGGTGCCACGCGGGCGGCGCCCAGCTACCGCGCATTGCCGGCCTGGTCGGCCGCCAGGGAGGCCGTGGCGCCGGTGGGCACGACGGGTTCGCGGCCGCCATGCGCCCCAGGCGCGGCAGCGGATCTTGCGCGACGGCGACGGCGCCGGCCCGGATTGTCCTGGGGGTCCGGAATCCTTGATCGAGCATTCCGAAACCGCATGCAAATCCCGGTGCGTAGCAATTCGTTGCACTATGGTGCCAGGACCGCCGCACCCCAGGCCCGCACCCCAGGCCCACGGCCCTGGCGCCCCATGCGAGGGCCGTCTTCCAGGCCGGGCATCTGTAGCTCAAAGTCCCATCAGCGCTTATCGAATCTGCGCAAATAGCTATTTTTTTAATAGCATCAAGAAGCCACCGCACCACCAATGCCCCGCCACCCAAGGCCCCTCGCGCGCATTGCAGCCTGCCGCCAGATGTGAGAGGCTACGGCGCTGTCCCGCCCCCAAGGAGCACCAAGATGGTCAGCAAGAACACGGTATGTCTGTGGTACGACGGCACCGCGCTGGATGCCGCGAAGTTCTATGCCGAGACGTTTCCGGACAGCGCCGTGGGCGCGGTCCACCGGGCGCCCGGGGACTTTCCCTCGGGCCGGCAGGGCGACGTCCTGACGGTCGAGTTCACGGTGATGGGCATCCCCTGCCTGGGCCTGAACGGAGGCCCCGCCTTCCGGCACAGCGAGGCTTTCTCGTTCCAGGTGGCGACCGACGACCAGGCCGAAACCGATCGTCTGTGGAATGCGATTGTCGGAAATGGCGGCCAGGAAAGCGCCTGCGGCTGGTGCAAGGACCGCTGGGGCCTGTCGTGGCAGATCACGCCCCGGGCCCTGACGGCCGCGGTCACCGGTCCCGACAAGGCGGCGGCCGCGCGCGCGTTCGAAGCCATGATGGGGATGAAAAAAATCGACATCGCCACGATCGAGGCGGCCCGGCGCGGCTGATGCCTGGCGGGCCGGCGCGGCCCAGGGCCTGAAGGCCTTCAGGCCGTCAGCCCGGGCGTCGGCGCGGGCGGCCATTCGGGCGGCCGCGAGGCCATCTCCGCCTCCACCTTGCGCAGCATGTCGGCCAGCGTCTTGCCGGGCTCCTGGCGAAACTGCTCCTCCAGCACCACGAGGTCCACGATGCGGTCGATGCGAAAGCCTCGGAAATCGTTGCGCAGCTCGCACCAGGCCGACAGCGTCCAGACCTTGCCCCAGTAGAAGCACCCCAGCGGCCGCAGGCGGCGCAGGCTGGGGCGGCCGTGCACGTCGGCGTAGTCGATCTGCACCACGTGGCGGCTGTGCACCGCCTCGCGCAGGGCCTGCAGGGTGGCCTGCGCCCGGGGGTCCAGCCCCACGGACGGCGCATACAGCGCCTGCGCCTCGGCCGCCGCGCGCGCGGCCGGCGGCAGCACCGACAGGATCTTGCCCAGGGCCCCTTCCACCTCGCGCGCGAGCCCCGCGTCCAGCCAGGCCTGCGCCAGCCGCGCGGCCGCCACCAGCGCGTTGGCCTCGCCCTGGCTGAACATCAGCGGCGGCAGCTCGAAGCCGGCGCCCAGCCGGTAGCCCACGCCGGCCTCGCCCTCAATGGGCACGCCCTGGTGCTGCAGGTCCGCCACGTCGCGGTAGATGGTGCGCGGAGACACCTCGAGCCGCTCGGCCAGGAACGCCGCCGTGGACAGGCGCCGCCCCCGGATGAGCTGGACGATCTGGAAAAGGCGGTCAGCGCGGCGCATGGATGAAAGGGGACATCTTGTGGGTATTCCTGGCTTGCACCGCTCATGCCATCAGCGCGGGAAGCTATTGAACATATAGCATCATGCACCAACGCCAAGGCGCTGCGCGTGGCGGCTGGGCGGGGTGCGCCGCCATCGGCAGGCCGGTGGCGCTACGGCTTCACGCCGACGTGGATGGCCACGCTGTCCGGGCCCTCGTAGGCCTCGAAATCGGTGCCGAAACGGCGCTGCACCTGCGGGTTCTCGGCGAAGTAGCGCCAGATGCGGACCCAGGTGTCGATCACCATCTGGGGCATGTCGCCGTGGCCGGTGAAGACGAGGTAGTCGCCCGCCTGGATGTCCACGCGGGCGGCTCCGGGCACCGCCTGGGCCAGTTCCGGGTCGGCCGTGGCCACGCCGGCGGTCACGTCGAAGGCGCCGTGTTCGTTGGATTCGTAGCCGCTGTAGACGCCGAAGATGCGGCCATCGCTGTCGCGGCCAGGCAACTTGCGCTCCCAGCTCTGGCTGAAGAAGCGTTCCCACAGGCCCCCGAGGCGCGCGATGGCGGGGTTCATCTCGTCGCTGTTGCGCGTGCGGACGGCAATGCCGGCCACGCTGAATGAGGGAATCTGGACGGTGGTGGGTGTGGTCATGGGCTGGTCCTCTCTTGTCTGTGAAGGGGATCGAGGGATCGATCGGTGGTGTGCAGCTGCGAGGACCGATGGTGCGGACCCGCTGCTGACAGCCTGATGTCAGTAGCGTGCGCAACGCGCTGGGGGCCGGGCGGCAGGCTGCTGACACACCGTGTCAGCAGCCTGCCCCGGGGGGGCCTCAGCCCTGCGGCTCCACGATGGCGGCCGTCACCCGGCGCACCACGGGCAGCACCAGCAGCAGCGTGGGGAAGGCGACGAGCCAGGACAGTGCCCAGGAGCTCATCCACAGGCGGGGAAGATCCAGCGAGAAGCCCACCACGCGCACGGTGCTGATCAGCGACACGATGAAGGTCATGAGCAGCGACAGCAGCAGGGGCATGACCCAGGCCGCGGACCGTGCGGGCAGCTTGCGCAGGCCCCAGGAGGTCCTGGGGGAAGGCGGTGGGGTGGGCGACGAAGAGTGGTTCATTGCAGTTCCAGAAAGCAGCCGGTCAGACAAGGTGCCGCCCCCGCCCGCCCACGCGGCGCGGGCCGCGCCGGGACAGGAAAGGGGCCACCACCCCGGCAAGGCCGGCGTTGGTTGGCACGCTGATTGACGTAAACGCTTACGGCAACCCATGAACCGGGCCGCAGCGGGATTCTAGGCGTTCTGCGAAGCGCCCTGTCCGGCATCCCCTGAGGCGCCGCCCCGCAGATGGCGGTGGATGTGCCCGGCCACGGCCCCGGCGTGCGTGCGGGCCAGGTCGTGGGCACCGCCTGGCAGCACGTGCATGCGCGCGCCCGGCAGCAGGCCGCACAGGCGCCGCCCCACGGCCACGGGGCTGATGGGGTCCTTGTCGCCCCACAGCAAAAGGGCGGGCGCGCGCACCGACGCCAGCCGGGCCGACAGGTCCCACCGCGCCTGGGCCATCCACGGCGGAAACGCGGGGTTGGCGCGCAGGAAATCGGGCCGCCAGTCGTGGGGATGCAGGTCGTCCATGGGCACGCCGCCCGACGTGGCCACGAGCACCAGGTGGGTCAGGTGGTCGGGCCGCTCGAGGGCGGCGAGCAGGGCCACCACGCCGCCCAGGGACTGCGCGACCAGCGCGCAGGGCCGGTCCATGTGCGGCGTGACCGCATCGACCAGATCCTGCATGCCACCGGCCGCGTCCGGCGCCAGCCCCGCGCCGGCTCCTGCATCGCGCCAGGGCCAGCCCAGCAGCACGCGCGCGGCGGGCAGCGGCATGGCCGACGAGACCGGTTGCCAGAACGCGGGGTCGCCCCCCACGCCGGGCAGGAAGATCAGCCTGGAAGGTGCCGCCGGCACGGGCGAGCCTCTCGCGTCAGGCGTCTTGCGGGGCCGGTGCGATGGCGGCCACGGCCGCGGCCGCCGCGGCCTGCACCCGCGCGGCGGCGAGGCGGCGAGCGCGCTCGAGCTGCTGGCCCACGGTGCGGGGCACCAGGCCGTACATGTCGGCAAAGGCCTCCAGTGTCTGGCCGCTGGCCTCGAACGCGCGCAGCAAAGCCTCGTCCTTGGCGTTGCGCGCCGACCATTCGGCAAAGGCCTCTTCGAGGATGGCGTTGGCGGCTTCGTCGCGGCCCTGCACCAGCTCGGTGTAGGCCTCGCGCGTGAGCCCCGAGGCCTCGAACGCGGCCATCATGCGGTTGCGCAGCTTGGGCAGCAGGTCCTCGGTGGCACGGGCCTTCTTGCGGCGGTAGACCTCCAGCAGCGCGTGGTGCACGTGCTCGGGGGCCATGTCCTCCACGGGCTGGCCCGAGAGGTCATGGCGCCGGTCGCCCGCCGCCACGCTTTGCAGGTAGCGCGTGGAGCGGGTGTGGATGCCCAGCGCCACCTTGAGCGCCTCGCGCTCGAACACCTCGGGGTGCGCGGCCAGCAGGTCCTGGAAGATGCCGCGCTTGAGCGGGCGGAACACCGCGCCGAACAGGTGCGGGTAGAGCCCCGCCAGTTGCTCCAGCGCGGGGTGCACACGCTGCGGCGCGCGCGCGCCCGCAGGTGCGGGGGCAGAGGCCTCGGCGCCGCCCTCTGGCGCCGGGCGCCCTTCGGGCTTGCGGCGGTTGCGGCCGCCACGGCGTGATCCGCCCGCGCGCTGCTGGGGTGCCCCGGCAGCGTCGGCGGCGGCGGACGCCCCGGGAGCGGCGGCAGCCGCCTCGGCCGGTGCGGCCGAAACAGGCGCCGCCAGCGGTGTGGCAGGGGCTGCGCTCGGTTGTTCTTGTGCGGGCACGGAGTCGGTCATGGCGGTGCGAATGGGTGAGGGAGAGGGCAACAAAACCCTCAATCATGCCAGCGTTGGAGAAAAGCCCGCCAGCGGCGGCATCCCCTTGTCAGGCCAGGGCTTCGTCCAGCACCTCGATCCAGTGGCGCACCGGCGTGCCGGTGCCGCTTTGCAAATGGGTGATGCAGCCGATGTTGGCCGACAGGATCACGTCCGGGGGCTGGTCGCCGAACGCCTCGCCGAGCACGCCGAGCTTGCGGTCGCGCAGCTGGTACGCCAGGTCCGGGTTGAGCACCGAATACGTGCCCGCCGAGCCGCAGCACAGGTGGGCCTCGTTGCGCGCCGCGCGCAGCCGGAACCCCAGGCGCGCAAGCTGCGTTTCCACCCCGCCGCGCAGCTTCTGGCCGTGCTGCAGCGTGCACGGCGGATGGTAGGCGTACAGCACGTCGGCGGCGGGCTGGGCGCGGCCCGCCAGCTTGTCGGCCAGCTCGGGCAGCAGGGCCGGCAGCAGCTCCGACAGGTCGCGCGTGAGCGCGCTGATGCGTTCGGCCCTGGCGGCGTACTGCGCGTCGTCCTTGAGGATGTGGCCGTATTCCTTGACGGTGACGCCGCAGCCCGAGGCGTTCATGACGATGGCTTCCACCCCGCCCTGCTCCACCAGCGGCCACCAGGCGTCGATGTTGGCGCGCATCTCGGCCTTGCCGCCGTCCTGGTCGTTGAGGTGGAACTTGACGGCACCGCAGCAGCCCGCCTTGGGCGCGACCACGGTCTGGATGCCCACGGCGTCGAGCACGCGGGCGGTGGCGGTGTTGATGTTGGGCATCATGGCCGGCTGCACGCAGCCCGCCAGCAAAAGCACCTTGCGCGCGTGTTCGCGCACGGGCCATGCGCCGGCATTTTGGGGCGCAGGCACCTTGGCCTTGAGGGATGCGGGCAGCAGGCCGCGCACCAGTTGCCCTGCCTTCATGGCGGGGGCGAACAGGGGCGAAGGCAGGCCCTCCTTCAGCGCCCAGCGCAAGGCCTTCTCGCCCACCGGGCGGGCGACTTTCTCATCGACGATCCTGCGGCCGATATCGACCAGATGACCATATTGCACGCCGCTCGGGCAGGTGCTTTCGCAGTTGCGGCAGGTCAGGCACCGGTCCAGGTGCATCTGGGTCTTGCGCGTGGGCTCGGCGCCCTCGAGCACCTGCTTGATGAGGTAGATGCGGCCGCGCGGGCCGTCGAGCTCGTCGCCCAGCAGCTGGTAGGTGGGGCAGGTGGCGGTGCAGAAGCCGCAGTGCACGCATTTGCGCAGGATGGCCTCGGCCTCCAGGCCATCGGCGCGGGCGCGGTATTCAGGGGCGAGTTGGGTTTGCATGGAGCATGCCTGGACAGGGGAAGGTAAAACAGGGCCGGAAACGCTCAGAGCGCGGGCGGCGGAGTGAGCGGCGGCTCCAGCGGCAGCGCCTTGCGCAAGGGGTGGCGCAGGCGCGCGCGGTCGGCCCACAAGGGGGGCAGCGACAGCCCCAGCAGCACCAGCGCCAGCGGCACCACGAACACGAAGCCCACGTGCTTGAAGCCCGCGGCCCCGGCAACGCCTCCCACGAGGAACATCGCCACGAGCCCCGCGAACAGCCGCAGCCGGGCCTGGTTGGCGCGCACCTGGGATTCCGGCGCGGTGCCGGTGCGGTTCCAGTAGAGCATCTTGCCCAGCTCGATGCCCAGGTCGGTCACCACGCCGGTCATGTGCGTGGTGCGGATCTGGGACGAGGACATCTTGGTCACCGTGGCGTTCTGCAGGCCCATGATGAACGACAGCAGCAGCACCGTGGTGGGCACGGCGAACGGCGTGCGCCAGTTGAGCGTGATGGCGCCCACCAGGCCGAACACCAGCATGAGCACCGCCACCACCAGCAGCGGCAGCGCATAGCTGCTGTGCAGCTTGCGCTGGCGCGCCCAGTTGACCATGACGGCCGTGGTGGCCGCGCCGCTGACGAAGGCCAGCAACGCCCCCACCGCGCCCAGCACCAGGGCCATGTTGCCCAGCACGAGGTTGTCGGCCAGCATCGAGACAAAGCCGGTCATGTGCGAGGTGTACAGGTGCACCACCAGGAACCCCCCGGCATTGACCGCGCCCGCATTGAAGGCCAGCAGCAGGCCCAGCACGCGGTTGCTCGCCACCGTGCGGTGGTGTCCGGTGAGATGGCGCAGGCGTCGCATGGGTGCCGCAGGCTGGCGCGTGGCTTACCAGGCGCGGGCCATGCGCCCGGGGTTGAAGATGCCCGCGGGGTCGAAGCTGTGCTTGAGGCGCGCGTGTATCTGCTCCAGCGCACTGGATTTCAAGCCAAACTGGCCGCCACCGCTTGATGCACCTGCGCTGGAAGCTATGAAAACAGAAGCACTTCCGCCCACCGCGCGTGCGGCCTCGCGCAGGGCATCGCCCGCCGCTTCCGGCGCCTGCACCCAGCGCAGGGCGCCGTGCCATTCAATGAGCGGCTGGGCCGCCGCAGGCAGTTGGAGCACGGGGGCCGTGGGCGGCAGGGACAGGCGCCACAGCGCGTGGCCGGGGCGCTGGGCGCGGTCGCTGAACCAGGGCAGGGTCTGTTCGCGGCAGGCGGCCCAATCGGCAGCCACGGCGGCGCTGTCGTCCATGCGCACGCCACCCATGGTCTTGCACGCGGCCTCGACGGCGGCCACGGCCCCGCGCAGGCGCACGTAGAGGGTGCCCGTGCCCGTGTCCTGCACCCAGCAGCTCGCGTTGAGCGGCAGGGGCTGGCCGCCCCAGGCGTGCAGCTTGCGCAAGGCATCGGCCTGGTTGCATTCGAAGCGCAGCGTGGCCTCGGCCGGGGCCACCGGCAGCACCTTGAGGCTGACCTCGGTGAGCAGGCCCAGCGTGCCCCAGGCGCCGGCCATGAGGCGCGACACGTCATAGCCCGCCACGTTCTTCATCACCTGCCCACCAAAGCTCAGCAGCTCGGCCCGGCCGTTGAGCAGCGTGACCCCCAGCACATAGTCGCGCACCGCGCCCACGCTGGCGCGGGCCGGCCCCGACAGGCCGGCCGCCACCATGCCGCCCACGGTGGCGGCATCCGGCGGGGTCTTGGCGAAGTGCGGGGGCTCGAAGGGCAGGCACTGGCCCTGTTCGGCCAGCGTGGCCTCCAGCTCGGCCAGCGGGGTGCCCGCGCGCACGGTGACGACCAGTTCGCTGGGCTCGTAGCTCACGATGCCGCGCAGCACGCGGGTGTCGAGCACCTCGCCATGCAGCGCCAGGCCATGGAAGTCCTTGGTGCCCCCGCCCCGGATGCGCAAGGGGGTCTGGTCGGCGGCGGCGGTGCGCACACGGTCGGCGATCTGGGCAAGGGCGAGGTCCATGCCTTGCATCGTAGCTCCAGCGATGTCCGGCGCCACGCGGAGAGCGCGTGAATTTTTTGAACAGCGAGCGTGCAAATGGCTCGGGACCGCCGGGAGGGATGTCTGCGGACGTGTGCTCTGGGCGTGCGTGCCAGAACAGAATGCAGACAAGCAAGTCCCCCGCCCGGTACGAAAAAAACCCGCCGTTGCCGGCGGGTTCAACAACCAAAGGAGCGACTCGCTTGTTCTTGTTGCGACGCCACGGTGCCACCAGACACCGCGGCGCGTCGGGCGCACCGGCCTGCTTCAGCGGTTGTACGCTGTTTCGCCGTGCGAGGTGATGTCCAGGCCTTCGCGTTCGTCTTCTTCCGAGACACGCAGGCCCACCGTCAGGTCGACGATCTTGTAGGCCACGAAGGAAACCACGCCCGACCACACGATGGTCAGCAGCACGGCCTTGGTCTGGGTCCACACCTGGGCGGCGATGGAGTAGTCGGCGGAGGTCACCATGGTGGCGGTCACCCAGTCGGCCACGTAGCCGGGGCCACCCAGGCCAGGCGCATTGAACACGCCGGTCAGCAGGGCACCCACGATGCCGCCGATGCCGTGCACGCCGAACACGTCGAGCGAGTCGTCCGCGCCCAGCAGCTTCTTGAGGCCGTTCACACCCCACAGGCAGGCGAAGCCGCCCACGAGGCCGATCACCAGCGCACCGCCGATGCCGACGTTGCCGGCAGCGGGCGTGATGGCCACGAGGCCGGCCACGGCACCCGACGCGGCACCCAGCATCGACGCCTTGCCGCGCATCAGCGC
This sequence comes from Acidovorax sp. A79, assembly GCF_041154505.1. Lineage (GTDB taxonomy): Bacteria > Pseudomonadota > Gammaproteobacteria > Burkholderiales > Burkholderiaceae_C > Acidovorax. The sequence goes on along the minus strand of NZ_AP028672.1, from coordinate 3,320,814 downwards.
TTCACCGATGGACCATGCCAGCACGGCGGCGGCGGTGGCCACCAGCGTGTTGATGAAGGCCAGGGCGGCAAAGCCGTTGGCTTCCAGGGCGGAGCCGGCGTTGAAGCCGAACCAGCCCACCCACAGCAGCGAGGCACCGACCATGGTCAGCGTCAGGCTGTGGGGCGCCATGGCTTCCTTGCCGTAGCCGATGCGCTTGCCCACCATGAACGCGCCCACCAGGCCCGCCACGGCGGCGTTGATGTGCACCACGGTACCGCCGGCGAAGTCCAGCGCGCCCCACTGCCAGATCTGGCCGGCCTTGCCGGTCATGGCGTCGGCCACTTCCTTGGAGGCGTATGCGTCGGGGCCCATCCAGAACCACACCATGTGGGCGATCGGCAGGTAGCTGAAGGTGAACCACAGCACCATGAACATCATGACGGCGCTGAACTTGATGCGCTCTGCGAACGCACCGACGATCAGGGCGCAGGTGATGCCGGCGAACGTGGCCTGGAAGGCGGCGAACACCACTTCCGGAATCACGACACCCTTGCTGAAGGTGGCGGCGTTGGCGAACGTGCCGGCGGCGTTGTCCCAGATGCCCTTCATGAACAGCCGGTCGAAGCCGCCGATGAAGGCGCCGCCCTCGGTGAAGGCCAGGCTGTAGCCGTAGATGAACCACAGCACCACGATCAGCGAGAACGTGACCATCACCTGCATCAGCACGGACAGCATGTTCTTGCTGCGCACCAGGCCGCCGTAGAACAGCGCCAGGCCGGGCAGGACCATCAGGATCACGAGGATGGTGGAGGTCATCATCCAGGCGGTGTCGCCCTTGTTGGGGACCGGAGCGGGGGCTTCGGCGGCGGCCGGTGCAGCGGCTGCAGCGGCGGCCGCGGGAGCAGGGGCAGCCGCAGGGGCTTCAGCGGCGGGAGCGGCCGCCGCAGCGGGCGCGGCGGCGGCCGGCTCGGAGGCGGCGGGCGCCTGGGCCAGGGACAGGTTGCCCATGGTCAGCAGGCCCAGCCCCAGAATGAAGGAAGCAAGCAGTTTTTTCATGGCGTTTCTCTTCTTGGGTGTGATGCGGCCGGGCCCTTACAGGGCTTCCTTGCCGGTTTCGCCAGTGCGGATGCGCACCACCTGCTCCAGGTGGGTCACGAAGATCTTGCCGTCGCCGATCTTGCCGGTGCGCGCGGCGCTTTCGATGGACTCGATCACGCGGTCCACCAGGTCATCCGCCACGGCGGCCTCGATCTTGACCTTGGGCAGGAAGTCGACCACGTACTCCGCGCCGCGGTACAGCTCGGTGTGGCCCTTCTGGCGGCCGAAGCCCTTGACCTCGGTCACCGTGATGCCTTGCACGCCGATGTCCGAGAGTGCTTCACGCACCTCGTCGAGCTTGAAGGGCTTGATGATGGCTGTCACCATTTTCATTTTGGTTCCTCCGACGATGGGCGCACCCGGCGCCCATCGAGACTTGCTTACAGGGTTTTGGTGAGCGTGACGATCACGCGCGACTTGTTGACGTGGCCGAAGAAGGCCTTCTTGTTGGCGCCCACCACGGCGGCGCCCAGCGACAGGCCGCTGCCGAAGTCATACGCGCCGCCCACGCTGTAGTCCATGTAGTTGGGCACGCCCAGGTCCTTGATGTCGCTGGCGAAGCGGGTGAAGCCCACCGAGGCCTTCAGGGTGACGCTGGGAGCCACTTCCTGGGCGAACGCCAGGTTCAGGTAGCCGGTGTTGCGGCCCTTCAGGCCCGAGCCGGACTTGGCGCCGGCCCAGCCGAAGTAGTCCTTGGAGATGGTGTGCGAATACTTGGCGGTGAAGGGGCCCATGGTGGCCGCGCCATACAGCTCGGTGGTGTTGCCGTTGGCATTGCCGGGGTAGATGTAGGTCAGCGCGCCCAGGTCCAGGTCGGCGCCGCCGGCCTTGAACTTGTAGCCGCCGTACAGGTCGGCTTCGAGCGAGTTGTTGGCCAGCCAGTCCACGCTGGAATTCCAGTTGCCCACGTACCAGCCGGATTCGCCGAAGGCATAGTCAAAACCGCCTTGCAGCGCGGGCTTGAGGGCCTTGGCCTTGGAGGCGTCCTGGTCCTGGCCACGGAACTTGTAGTTGGTGGTCAGGCTGACGTTGCCGGTGAGCTGGGCGCTGGCCAGCAGGGGAAGGGATGCTGCAAGGGCAACGCCCAGGGTCTTGATGATGGCGCGGGTCATGTTTCCTCCGGTTGGACAAAGTAGGGACGAGCGCTTTAAGCACGGACCGTGCCACGCGGCGCAATACATCCGCGCGCGCCGTTGCTTCGCGTTACAACGATCCCCGGTACAGTGGGCATCAGCACCGTGCCACGGCCATACGCACGCTATTGGTGCATGGCGCCAAGGGCCCGCGCGGGAACGCCATAAAACGCACCCATCTGGGGAGGAATCGCTTCATGAGTCTTGCTTTGGTGCAAAGCCGCGCCCTTCTGGGGCTGCAGGCGCCGTCCGTCACTGTCGAAGTGCACCTGGCCAACGGCCTGCCCAGCTTCACCCTGGTGGGCCTTGCCGAAGTGGAAGTGAAGGAAGCGCGCGAGCGCGTGCGGTCGGCACTGCAGAACGCGGGGCTGGAGTTCCCCCACAACAAGCGGATCACCGTCAACCTCGCCCCCGCCGACCTGCCCAAGGATTCCGGCCGGTTCGACCTGCCGATCGCGCTGGGCATCCTGGCGGCCAGCGGGCAGCTGGACGGCGCCCGCCTGCCGGGGCACGAATTCGCGGGCGAGCTGTCGCTGTCGGGCGAACTGCGGCCGGTGCGCGGCGCGCTGGCCACGAGCCTCGCGCTGCAGACGCAGCAGATCAGCGCCGTGCTGGTGCTGCCGCCCGGCAGCGCCGAAGAGGCCGCCCTCGTGCCCGCCGCGCAGGTGGTGCGCGCCCGGCACCTGCTGGACGTGGTGCGCGCCTTCCTGCCACCGGGCAGCGCCGCGGCGGGCGATGCCTCCGTGGACAACGATGGCTGGACCCGCCTGCAAGCCACGCCGATGGCGGCCGCAGCCGCCTCCCTGGACATGGCCGACGTGAAAGGCCAGGCCACGGCCAAGCGCGCGCTGGAGATCGCGGCCGCCGGAGCCCACAGTGTCCTGATGGCCGGCCCGCCGGGCTCGGGCAAGTCCATGCTGGCCCTGCGCTTTGCCGGGCTGCTGCCGGCCATGACGGTGGACGAGGCGCTGGAGAGCGCAGCGATCGCCAGCCTGGCCGGGCGGTTCCGCCCCGAACTGTGGGGGCAACGGCCCACGGGCACGCCCCACCATACGGCCAGCGCGGTGGCCCTTGTCGGAGGTGGATCGCCGCCCCGGCCGGGCGAAATCTCGCTGGCCCACCACGGCGTCCTCTTCCTCGACGAGCTGCCGGAATTTCCCCGCGCCGCCCTCGAGGCGCTGCGCGAGCCGCTGGAGACGGGCCACATCACCATCTCGCGGGCCGCGCAGCGCGCGGACTTCCCCGCGCGCTTTCAGATGATCGCGGCGATGAACCCCTGCCCGTGCGGCTTTCTCGGGTCCACGCAACGCGCGTGCCGCTGCACGCCCGACCAGATCAACCGCTACCAGGGCAAGCTCAGCGGCCCGCTGCTGGACCGCATCGACCTGCATGTGGAGGTGCCCGCCCTCCCCGCCGAGCAACTGGTGCAGGCCCCCGCGGGCGAGCCCACCGCCGCCATCCGCGGGCGGGTGGAACATGCCCGCGCCCTGGCGCTGGCGCGGCAGGGCAAGGCCAACCAGGCGTTGCAGGGCCAGGAGATCGACACGCACCTGCGGCTGGACGATGCGGCCGCCAGATTCCTGAACACCGCCGCCGCGCGGCTGGGATGGTCGGCCCGCAGCACGCACCGTGCGCTGAAGGTGGCGCGCACCATCGCCGACCTGGCGGGCTCGCCCACCACCGAGGTCATCCATGTGGCCGAGGCCGTGCAATACCGCCGCGTGCTGCGCAGCCCCGCTTGAGGCGGGTGGAGCCGCGTTTTTCGATTTCGCGATATAGCTATATTTTTAGTAGCAAAAGATGTATATAAAATAAGCAGCAGCGGCGAAAGGGAGTCAGAAAGTGGTCTTGCCCGATGCGTCGCCAAACCCGACCTTGCTCCGGCACCCATCGCCCCATGTCCAGCGCCCGCCCCTTCAGAAACCCACCGCCCCCCGCCACCGCGCTCTCCACGCCGGAGGCCGTGGACACCAGCTTCCTGCGCACGCTGGTGGGCTACAACGCGCGCCGTGCGTCGCTGGCGGTCATCGAGGTGTTCATGGAGCGCATGGCGGTGTACCGCCTGAAGGTGGTGGAGTTTTCCGTGCTGTCGCTGGTGGCCCACAACCCGGGCATCACCTCGCGCCAGCTGTGCGCCACGCTCAATGTACTGCCGCCCAACCTGGTGGGACTGATCGCCGCGCTGGAGCGGCGCGGGCTGATCGAGCGCCGCCCGCACCCCAGCGACGGGCGCGCCATGGGCGTGCACCTCACGCCCGCGGGGGTGGAGCTGACCGTGCAGGCCGAGGAGACCGCCGCCCAGCTGGAAGTGGACGCCACGGCGGGCCTGACCGCCGCCGAGCGCAAGACGCTGATCCGGTTGCTGCAGAAGGTCTATTCGCCGGACCCCGCCTCCTGAGAGCCCGCGCAGGGTTGCTCCGTTCCGTATCAGGCAGCGGACCTGGCCTTGGCGGCCATTGCCTGCGCCAGCCCGCCCCACTGGGCACGGAACAGGCCCGGGTCCATCATCTTCACATCGCGCATCAGGGGCTTGAACCCCATGTGCGCCAGCACGTCGCGTTCCAGGTCGATGCCGGGCGCGATCTCGGTCAGCTCCAGGCCTTCGGTGGTCAGACGGAACACGGCGCGCTCGGTGACGAACAGCACGTTCTGCTCGCGCTGCGCGGCGTCCAGCCCGTTGAAGGTGATCTGCTCGACCTTCTCGATGAACTTGCGCGAGCGGCCTTCCTTGACGATGGTGAGCTGGCCGTCGGCCACCTGCACCTCCAGCCCGCCCGCGGTGAAGGTGCCGCAGAACACCAGGTGCTTGGTGGACCGCGTGATGTTCACGAAGCCGCCGCAGCCCACGGGCCGGCCGTTGAACTTGCTCACGTTCACGTTGCCGTGGTTGTCGGCCTGCGCCAGGCCCAGGAAGCTCGCGTCCAGCCCGCCGCCGTCATAGAAGTCGAACTGCAGCGACTGCTCGATGATGGCGTCGGCGTTGTAGGCCGTGCCGAAGTCGCCCAGCTGCGCCGGGATGCCGCCGGTGATGCCGCTTTCCACGCTCAGCGTGAACTGGTCGGACACGCCCTCTTCCGCCGCCACCGACGGCACGCCGGCCGGGATGCCGATACCCAGGTTGGTGATGGCGCCGGGCGTGAGCTCCAGCGCCGTGCGGCGCGCGATCACCTTGCGCTCGTCCAGCGGCATGGGCGCCAGCGAGTTGAGCGGCACGCGCACATCGCCGCACAGCGCGGGGTTGAACTGCGTGGTGATGGTCTGCATGTGGTTCTCGGGCTGGCTGACCACCACGTAGTCCACCGACACGCCCGGCACCTTGACCGACTTGGGGTGCAGGCTGCCGGCCTTGACGATGCGCTCCACCTGCGCGATCACGATGCCGCCGCTGGCCTTGGCCGCGTGGGCGATATTGATCTGCTCGAGCAGCACGCCTTCCTTGTCCAGCGTGATGTTGCCGTTCTCATCGGCCAAGGTGCCGCGGATGATGGCCACATCGACCTTGGGCGCGGGGTAGAACAGCCATTCCTCGCCGTTGAATTCGACGAGCTTGACCAGGTCTTCGGTGGACTTGCTGTTGAGCTTGCCGCCTTCGATGCGGGGGTCCACGAACGTGCCCAGGCCCACCTTGGTCAGCAGCCCGGGGCTGCGGCTGGCGATGTGGCGCGTGAGGTGCGACAGGCTGCCCTGCGGGAAGTTGTACGCCTCCACCTCGCCGTCGAAGACCATCTTCATCATCTCGGCGCCGGTCTGGCCGAAGTGGCCCGCCACGGTGCGCTTGATCATGCCCGGGTGGGCAAAGTGCACCATGCCCGCGTCCTTGCTGTTGCCGATGGCGCCGCAGGCCCAGGTGGTCACGTTCTTCGGGTGTCCGGTGTCGAGAAAATTCTTCTCCACGCCCTTGAGCACTTCCTCGGGCAGGCTGGAGACGGCCAGGCCGCCCAGAAAGATGGTGGCGTTGTCTGGGATCAGGGCCCCGGCCTGGGCTGCGGTGATGATTTTCATGGTGACCTTCAATTGAACACTATTACTTCGATAGCTGCTCGCGCTTATCCCATAAGCGCTTGAGCCCTATTTCTCTTAAATTTCAAGCATCCGGGTTCTCGATGAGCAAGGCAATGCCCTGCCCGCCGCCCACGCAGGCACTCGAGATGCCGTAGCGCAGCCCGCGCCGGCGCAGCTCGCGCGCCAGGGTCACCGTCAGGCGCACGCCGGTGGCGGCCAAGGGGTGGCCCAGCGCAATCGCGCCGCCGTTCACGTTGAGCTTGTCGCGGTCCAGGCCCAGTTCGCGCTCCACGGCGATGGTCTGCGCGCCCTGCGCTTCGTTGATTTCAAACAGGCCGATGTCGTCGAGCGTGAGCCCGGTGCGCGCCAGCAGCGCGCGGATGGCGGGTGCGGGGCCGATGCCCATGAATTCGGGCGCCACACCGACGGCAGCCGCGCCACGCAGGCGTGCCAGGGGTTTGAGGCCGCGCCGCTGCACATAGGCATCGCTGGCCACCACGGCTCCCACGGCCGCGTCCACCAGGGCCGAGCTGTTGCCCGCCGTCTGCACGCCGCCGGGGTACACCGTGCGCAGCCCCGCCAGGGCCTCGACGGGCGAGGGGCGCGGGTGCGTGTCGCGGTCGAGCTGCGCCACCTTGCGCGGCAGCGTGATGCCGCGCGTGGCGTAGCCTGCCAACTCGAACTTCTCGCTCGTCACCGGCACGATCTCGCCGGCCAGAAAGCCGTCGGCCTGGGCTTGCAGCGCCCGCTCGAACGAGCGCGCCGCGTACGCGTCCACGTCTTCGCGGGTGATGCCGTATTTTTTGGCCAGGTTCTCGGCGGTCTCGATCATCGTGACGGGGCCGGCGGTGTCAATCAGCGCCTCCATCAGGAAGTCCTTGAACTCCACCGGCGCACCGAGCTTGAAGCCCGTGCGGTGCGTGTACGCGGCGATCGGGTTGCGCGTCATGGATTCGGTGCCCACCACCAGCGCCACGTCGGCATAGCCCAGCGCGATCTGGTCCGCGGCCTGGCGGAACAGCTCGAAGCCCGTGCCGCAGATGCGCTGCACCAGGATGGCCGGCACGCTCTGCGGCACGCCCGCATACAAGCCGATGTGGCGCGGCAGCACGAAGGCGTCGAAGTCGGCCTGCGCCATCGAGCCGGTGATGACCGAGTTCACGTCGGCAGCGGGCACGCCGCTTTTGTCCAGCACGGCGCGGGCGACCTTGATGCCCATGTCGGTGGGCGACACATGGCCGAGCGGGCCGCAGTAGTCGACCATGGGCGTGCGCACGCCGTCGACCAGCCAGGCGTTCAGCGGGGCGGAAAAGGAATGTTCAGTGCTGGTTGTCGTCGCAGTGGTCGTCATGGTCAGGCCTTGGGGGTGGTGCTGGTTCTGCTGTCGGTCACGCGCAGCACGGTGGCGTAGCCGGTGTCGCCCGCGGCGCAGCCGGTGAACAGGCCCACGCCGCCGCCGCGCAGCACCAGCTCTTCGATGAGTTCGATGATGGCGCGCAGGCCGGTAGGCGCCTGCGGGTGGCCCCAGATGATGGAGCTGCCGTAGTTGTTCATGCGCTCCCACGCAAAGCCGGTGTCGCGCGCCAGCGCGATGTCGTTCACCGCAAACGGGTTGTGCGTCTTGATCGCGTGCACGTCGGCGATGGACAGGCCTGCGTGCTTCAAGGCGTTGAACGCCGCCGGCGACGGCGCCATGGGCATGAAGCCGGCCTCCACGCGCGCCATGCCGAAGCCCAGGATCTCGACCTCGATGCCGGGGTCGGTGGCCACGGCGCGGGCGCGGTCACGCGTGGTGACGATGGCGCCCGCATTGCCGTCGGCCGGGTGCGTCTGGCCGCCGAAGGTCACGGTGCCGCCTTCTTTGACCGGCTTGAGCCTGGCCAGGCCTTCGGCGGTGGTGGGGAAGATGCCTTCGTCGGCGCTGAGCGTGCCGGTCTGCTTGCGGAATTTCGAGTCGGTGACCGGCACATCGGCCATGTAGCGCTTCTGGAAGGCGCGGTCGTCGGCCAGCGCCGCCTGGTACTGCGTGTAGCGGTGCAGCTTGAGCGCGTGCTGCTCTTCGGTGGTGATGCCGTAGCGCGCCGCCACGTTTTCGCCCGTCTGCAGCATGGGGTTCTTGGCGTAGGGGTCGTGGCCCATGTTGTCGGGCACCCAGTGCTCGGTGATGCCATAGCCGCCGGTGCCGCTCGAATCGGGGTAGTACACCACCGGCCCGTTGGACTGGCGGTCAGCCATCACCAAGAGCGCGCTGGTGGCCGTGCCGCAGGCCACCTCTTGCGCGGCCATCTGCAGCGCGCGCACACTGGTGGCGCAGGCCTGCTGCACCGTGGGGCCCGCCACGCGGTCGATGCCCATGAGGCCGGTGACCCAGGGCAGGCCGTAGAAGCTGCCCTTCTGCGGGTTGGTGATGCCGAGGATCGCCAGGTCCACCGCCGCCAGGTCGTACCCGCGCGCGGCCAGCGCCTGCTTGCCCACCGTGGCCGCCAGCGGCAGCGCGTTGAGGTTGGCCAGCGAGCCCTGCCACTTGGCGAACGGGGACGACCAGTAAATGCCGTAGGGGATGAAGGCGTTCATGACGGTTCCTTGCTGTGAATCGGTGCCATTTTAGTTATTTATCATAATCATATGAGCACCCAGAAAAGCTAGGGAAAGCACCTAGCAAAGACCGCCTCCACGGCCTTGTTTTAGTTATTTTTGATAACCATAATTTCTACAACTCACCTCGATGACCATGACCAAGCACTCCGACATCTCCCTCGAAATCCGCGGCGAACGCGAGGACATCGCGGTCATCCGCCTCGCCCGCCCCGCCAAGCGCAATGCCCTGAACGACGGCCTGATCCTGGCGCTGCGGGACGTGATGGACAACCTGCCCGCCACCGTGGGCGCGGCCGTGATCGATGGCGAAGGCGAGCACTTCTGCTCGGGCCTGGACCTGTCCGAACTCAAGGAGCGCGATGCGGGCCAGGGCCTGCACCACTCGCGCATGTGGCATGCGGCGCTGGACCGCGTGCAGTTCGGCCCCGTGCCCGTGGTGGCCGCGCTGCACGGCGCGGTGGTGGGCGGGGGCCTGGAGCTGGCCAGCGCCTGCCACATCCGCGTGGCCGACGAGTCCACCTTCTACGCGCTGCCCGAGGGCTCGCGCGGCATCTTCGTGGGCGGCGGCGGCGCGGTGCGCATTCCGCGCCTGATCGGCACGGCGCGCATGACCGACATGATGATGACCGGCCGCGTCTACAACGCGGTGGACGGCGAGCGCGTGGGCTTTGCGCAGTACCTCGTGCCCACCGGCACGGCGTTCGACAAGGCCTTCGAGCTGGCCCAGCGCATCGGGCAGAACGCGCCGCTGACCAACTACGCGCTGATGCACGCGCTGCCGCGCATCGCCGAGCAGCCGTCGGACCAGGGCCTGATGACCGAAGCCATGATGGCCGCCATCGCGCAGAGCGCCCCCGAGGCCAAGGCGCGTGTGCGCGCCTTCCTCGACGGCAAGGCCGCCAAGGTCCAGAAGGGCTGACCGCAGCGCCCCGGACAGGACAGATAGCACAGACAGCACGCGCCCGCGCAAGCCCACCGACACGCACCCATGACGAGCAACCCATCCCCCCGCTACCGTCCGCTGCGCTTTGGCGTGACCGAGGTCAGCACGCGCCAGGCAGACAACGGCGTGGTCTACGTGCGGGCCACGCAAGACCTGCAGGCCTACCCGCTGCGCCTGACCGACCGGCTCGCGCACTGGGCCCAGACCGTGCCCGACCGCACCTGGATGGCCCAGCGCGTGAAGAACGCCGACGGCAGCCTGGGCGAGTGGCGCCACGTCACCTACGGCCAGGCCTGGCAGGCCGCGCGCAGCATTGCCCAGGCCTTGCTCGACATGCACCTGGGCGCCGAGCGCCCCGTGGCCATCCTGAGCGAAAACGACCTGGACCACGCGCTGCTGTCGCTGGGCTGCCTGGTGGCCGGCGTGCCGCAGTGCACCGTCTCCACCGCGTACTCCACCATCAGCCAGGACTTCGACAAGCTGCGCCATGTGCTGGACACGCTGACCCCCGGCCTGGTGTTCGCCAGCGACGCCACGCGCTTTGCGCGCGCCATCGAGGCCACCGTGGCCGCCGACGTCAAGGTGGTGCTGGGCACTGGCAGCATCCCGGGCCGCAGCACCGTGGCCTTCAGCGACCTGCTGGCCACCCCCGCCACGCCGGCCGTGGATGCAGCGCACGGCGCCATCACGGCCGACAGCATCGCCAAGTTCATGTTCACCTCGGGCTCCACCAAGCTGCCCAAGGCCGTGATCGTGACGCACGGCATGTGGGCCGCCAACCTGCAGCAGATGAACCAATCGATGCCGGTGCTGGCCGAAGAGCCCCTGGTGCTGGTGGACTGGCTGCCGTGGAACCACACCTTCGGCGGCAACCACAACTTCGGCATCGTCATCTACAACGGCGGCACGCTGTACCTGGACGAAGGCAAGCCCACGCCCAAGGGCATGGCCGAGACCATCCGCAACCTGCGCGAGATCGCGCCCACGGTGTACTTCAACGTGCCCACGGGTTTCGAGGTGATCGCACAGACCATGAAGACAGACGCGCAGCTGCGCAAGAACCTGCTCAGCCGCGTGAAGATGTTTTTCTTTGCCGCAGCCGCGCTCTCGCAGCCCATCTGGGACTCTCTGTTCGAGAGCGCCGAGCGCGAGGTCGGCGAGCGCATCGTGATGAACACGGGCCTGGGCATGACCGAGGGCTGCCCGTTCTGCATGGCCGTGAACAGCCCCGACGTGCAGGCCGGCGACATCGGCGTGCCCACGCCGGGGCTCGAACTCAAGCTCGTGCCCGTGGACGGCAAGGTCGAGGTGCGCTACCGCGGCCCCAACATCACGCCCGGCTACTGGCGCAATGCCGAGGCCACGCGCGATGCCTTCGACGAAGAAGGCTTCTACTGCTCGGGCGATGCCGTGAAGTGGATCGACGAGAACGACCCGAACAAGGGCCTGAAGTTCGACGGCCGCATTGCCGAGGACTTCAAGCTCAGTACCGGCACCTTCGTGAGCGTGGGCCCCATGCGCGCGAAGATCATCGCGGCCTGCGCGCCCTACGTGCAGGACGCGGTCATCACCGGCATCAACCTGAAAGAGATCGGCGCGCTGCTCGTGCCCACCCCCACCATCCGCACGCTCAGCGACCTGCCCGAGAGCGCCAGCCTGCACGAGGTGCTGGCCAGCGCCCCGGTGCAGCAGCACTTTCAGCAGGTGCTGGACAGGCTTTCGGCCGAGTCCACCGGCAGCGCCACCCGCGTGGCCCGCGCGCACCTGATGGCCGAGCCGCCCTCGCTGGACAAGGGCGAGATCACCGACAAGGGCTCCATCAACCAGCGCGCCGTGCTGCAACACCGCGCGCACGTGGTGGACGCACTGCACGGCGGCACGCTGCCCGGCACGCTGGTGCCGCGCCGCTGAACGCCAAAGACACACCCACCATTTTTCTCAAGGACACACAGCATGGACATCCAAGGACAAGCCGCCATCGTGACCGGCGGCGCATCGGGCCTCGGTGAAGCCACCGCCCGCGAACTCGCCCGCCTGGGCGCCAAGGTCGCCGTGCTCGACCGCAACGCCGAGCTGGCAGAGAAGGTTGCGGCCGACATTGGCAAGGAATTTGGCAACGGCTGCGCCGTGGCGTGCGCCTGCGACATCACCGACCCCGCCAGCGTCACCGCCGCGCTGGAGAAGGCCGCTGCGGCCCACGGCCCGGCGCGCATCCTGATGAACGTGGCTGGCATCGGCAGCGCCAAGCGCATCGTGCAGCGCGACGGAAGCGCCGCGCCGCTGGAGGACTTCACGCGCGTGGTCACCATCAACCTGATCGGCAGCTACAACGTGAGCCGCCTGTTCGCCGCCGCTTGCGCCAAACTCGACGCCCTGCCCAATGGCGAGCGCGGCGTGATGATGTTCACCGCCTCGGCCGCCGCGTTCGACGGCCAGGTGGGCCAGCAGGCTTACAGCGCCTCCAAGGGCGGCCTGGTGGGCATGACGCTGCCCATGGCGCGCGACCTGGCGCAGCACGGCATCCGGGTGTGCACCGTGGCGCCCGGCCTGTTCGCCACGCCGCTGATGAAGGAGTTGCCCGAGGCCGTGCAGCAATCGCTGGCCGCGAGCATCCCCTTCCCCCCACGCCTGGGCAAGCCCGAGGAATTTGCCGAGCTGGCGTGCCACATCGTGACCAACGGGCACCTGAACGGCGAGGTGATCCGCCTCGATGGTGCCCTGCGCATGGCGCCACGGTAATGCACCCCCTGAGTCGCTTCGCGCCTTCCCCCTCTCCTGCGGGAGGGGGACGCCACCGGTGGCCTGGCAAAGCCAGTTCCACGGTGGCGCTGGCTTGGGCAGCGCCAGTTTCTTGCGCCCCGGGAGGCACCGCACAGCTGATAACGAGAGGGTGTGCGAACACCCCAGTTGATTTTTGAGATGTCCGTCAGATACACACCAGGAGACAAACCATGACCACCACACGCCGTCAATTCGTTCAGGCCCTTGGCGCCAGCGCCGCATTGGGCGCCCTGCACCCCTTCGCCGCCCATGCGCAGGTGGATCAGGTCAAGGTGTATTTCGGCTTTCCGGCCGGCAGCTCGGGCGACACCGTGGCGCGGCGCGTGGCCGAAAAATGGGGTGGCTCGGCGTTCAGCAAGAACGCCGGCGTGGTGGAAAACAAGCCCGGCGCGGGCGGGCGCATTGCGCTGGAGACCCTGAAGGCAGCCCCCGCTGACGGCTCGGTACTGGCGGTGGCGCAGGTGTCGGCCCTGGCCAACTACCCGCACATCTACAGCAAGATGAACTACACCGACAAGGACTTCGCGCCCGTGTCGATCGCGGCCATCATGCACCACGGCCTGGCCGTGGGCCCCATGGTGCCCGCCAGCGTCAAGACAGTGAAGGACTTCCTGGCCTGGGCCAAGGCCAACCCCAAGGACGCGAGCTACGGCTCGCCCGGCGCGGGCTCCACGCCCCACTTCCTGGGCGCGCTGCTGGGCATCAACAGCGGCGTGGACCTGCGCCACGTGCCCTACCGTGGCTCCATCCCCGGCGTGACGGACGTGGTGGGCGGCCAGGTGGCGGCCATGGTCACGCCGCACGGCGACTTCATCGCCAACTACAAGGCGGGCAAGCTGCGCATCCTGGCCACCTCGGGCCCCAAGCGCTCGCAGTACGTTCCTGATGTGCCCACGTTTGCCGAGCAGGGCTTCCCCGAGCTGACGACCGAGGAATGGTTTGGCTTCTACGCCCCCGCCGCCACGCCCAAGCCGGTGATCGCCGCCGCCAACGCCGCCATCAACGCGGCGCTGAAGGAAAAGTCGGTCATCGACAGCCTGGCCATCGTGGGCCTGATGCCCCACGGCTCCACGCCCGAGGAGCAGGCGCGCTGGCAGAAGGCCGAGTACGACACCTGGGGCCCGCTGATCAAGAAGATCGGCTTCACCGCGGATTCCTGAGCTCCCCCTGAGCGGCTTCGCCGCTTCCCCCTGAGGGGGACGCCACCCGTGGCCTGGCGAAGCCAGCTCCACGGTGGCGCTGGCCGGGGCCGCGCCGGTATCACGGGCAGTGCGCAACGCGGCGCGAGGGCGCGCAGCCATTCCCACCCGTTCAGGCTGAGCCTGTCGAAGCCTGGGCATGCCACCCGCGCAGTCCGTTCGACCGGATCAGTGTGAACGGGCTGCCGCTGGCCGACCAGGATTTCAAGCAAAAACAGCCGCTACCGCGCGTCCATCAAGCGCCAATAGCTATCAGAACAAGAGCAAACCATGCAAGCACGCCAAGCCCTTGCCGACATCCAGCATCTGCTGACCCATGTGCTGCAGGCGCCCAGCCGCTGGCAGGCGCTGCCCCCGTTTGCGGACACCGATGGCGAGCTGGCCGCGCAGGTGCTCGACGAAGCCGCCAAGTTTGTGGACAGCGCCATCGCCCCGCTGCAGCGCGGCGGCGACGAAGAAGGCTGCCGCTTCGACGCAGGCCAGGTGCGCACGCCCGCAGGCTTCCGCGACGCCTACCAGGCCTTCTGGCAGGCGGGCTGGCCGTCGCTGTCATGCGCGCCCGAGGACGGCGGCCAGGGCCTGCCTGCGGTGCTCGAATGTGTGCTGTTCGAATGGCTGGCCGGCGCCAACCACGGCTGGACCATGGCCCCCGGCCTGCTGCACGGCGCGTACGAATGCATCAAACACCACGCCAGCGACGAACTCAAGGCGCAATACCTGGAGAAAGTCGCCACCGGCGAATGGCTGGCCACCATGTGCCTGACCGAAGCCCACGCGGGCAGCGACCTGGGCCTGGTGCGCACACGTGGGGTGCCGCAGCCCGATGGCAGCGCGCGGGTGAACGGCAGCAAGATCTTTATCTCCGGCGGCGAGCACGACCTGACCGACAACATCGTGCACCTGGTGCTGGCGCGCCTGCCCGATGCGCCTGCGGGGCCCAAGGGCCTGTCGCTGTTCCTGGTGCCCAAGATTCTTCAAGATGGAAGCCGCAACGCCGTGGTGTGCGAGCGCATCGAAGAAAAGATGGGCCTGCACGGCAGCCCCACCTGCGTGATGCGCTTTGACGACGCCACCGGCTGGCTGGTGGGCGAGCCGAACAAGGGCCTCAACGCCATGTTCGTGATGATGAACGCGGCGCGCCTGCACGTGGGCCTGCAGGGCATCGGCCTCCTGGAAGCCGCATGGCAAAAGGCCAGCGCCTACGCGGCCGAGCGCCGCCAGATGCGCGCGCCCGGCGCCAGGGACACCAGCCTCATCCAGGACCACCCCGCCATCCGCCGCATCCTGCACACGCAGCGCGCCTGGATCGACGGCGGCCGCGTGCTGGCCTACCACACGGCCCTGCAGCTCGACGTGGCCAAGCACAGCACCGACGCTGCCGCGCGCGCCGCCGCCCAGCGCTGGTGCGCGCTGGTCACGCCCGTGCTCAAGGCCGCGCTCACCGACCAGGGCTTTCACGGCGCCAGCGCCTGCCTGCAGGTGTTTGGCGGCCACGGCTATGTGCGTGAATGGGGCATCGAGCAGATCGTGCGCGACGCGCGCGTGGCCATGATCTACGAGGGCACCAACGAGATCCAGGCCATCGACCTGCTGGTGCGCAAGGTGCTGGCCGATGGCGGCCAGGGCCTGGGCGCCCTGCTGGGCAGCCTGCCCGGCGCGGCCCCCAGCACTGCCGCCAGCGCGCGCCGCCATGCGCTGGTCGAGATCACGCAGGCCCTGGCGGCGGCCGCCCAGTCCGACCCCGAGCTGCCCTACTGGGTGGCCGACGACTACCTGCGCGCCGTGACGCTGGTGCTGCTGGAATGGGCCTGGGGCCAGATCGGCGCCGCCAGCCCCCGCGAACGCGGGAGCGAACCCACCAGCGCCACGGACCGCTGGACCGCCCCCGCCCAGGCCTTCGCCCTGTGGGTGCTGCCCGAATTCGACCTGCGCACCGGCATCCTGCGCCAGCGCATCGCGCACGCCTTGGAATCCAGGCCCCAGGAGGCCACAGGCGCTCAACCCATATGCGCCAGCAGCTCCTGATTCAGTAGCAATCCGCCTTCCGCCGATCTCCCGCCCACAGCGTGTTGAGGCCACGCTGCGGGTTTCCTTGCGCCTCAGAAAAACAGGAGACAACACCATGAGCTTGAAAAAAAGAAGGACCAGAATGCGCGCCCATCCCATCGCTTTGTCGGCCCTGACGACGGCCCTGCTCATGGGCTGCGGCGGCTCGTCCGATGCCGCCCTGCCCCAGCTCTCCGCCGCCACACCGGCCCCCCTGCAGTCGTGCGCCACGCTCGCCACCAGTCTGGCCCTGCCCGGCACGCGCATCACCTCCGCCGAGCAGGTGCCCGAGGGGCCCCTGGCCCTGCAGGGCGTGACCACCCAGGCGCCCGCGCACTGCCTCGTCAAGGGCAAGATGAAGGAGCGCACCGGCCCCGTGGATGGCGCCAGCTACGCCATCGGTTTCGAGATGCGCCTGCCCGTGGCGTGGAACGGCCGCTTTCTGCACCAGGCCAACGGCGGACTGGACGGCAGCGTGGTCACCGCGCTGGGCTCGGTGAGCGGCGCCGCGCCGGTGGCCCCCGGCCTGGTGCAGGGCTTTGCGGTGCTCAGCTCCGACGCAGGCCATGGCGCGCCCACCCCCTTCTTCGGCGTGGACCCGCAGGCCCGGCTGGACTACGGCTACCAGGCCGTGGGCACCCTCACCCCCATGGCCAAGAACCTCATCAAGATTGCCTACGGCAAGGCGCCCGACCGCTCGTACCTGGCCGGCTGCTCCAACGGCGGCCGCCACGCCATGGTGGGCGCATCGCGCTATGCCGACCAGTACGACGGCATCCTGGCGGGCAACCCCGGCTTTCACCTTCCCAAGG
The DNA here is from genome assembly GCF_041154505.1 of Acidovorax sp. A79. Classification (GTDB taxonomy): domain Bacteria; phylum Pseudomonadota; class Gammaproteobacteria; order Burkholderiales; family Burkholderiaceae_C; genus Acidovorax. The sequence goes on along the minus strand of NZ_AP028672.1, from coordinate 3,304,220 downwards.
CCGCCACCACCCAGCTGTGGAAGGCCCAGCAGTACGCCAAGGTATCCACCAAGGACGCCACCACCGGCCTGCCCGACCTGAACACGGCCGTGAGCCCCGCCGAGTTCAAGCTCATCGGCAGCAAGATCGTCGCCAAGTGCGACGCGCTGGACGGCGTGGCTGACGGCCAGGTCAACGACGTGGCAGCCTGCCAGGCCGCCTTCAACCTGCAGACCGACGTGCCCACCTGCACCGGCGCGCGCGACGGTTCGTGCATCACCAGCGAACAAAAGAGCGTGCTGGCCAGCATCTTTGCGGGCCCCAGGAACAGCAAGGGCGAGGCGCTGTACACGGGCACCTGGTTCGACCCCGGCATCGCGGGCGCCAACTTCGCGTCCTGGCACTTCGGCTCGCCCGCCACGCGCGACGCTGGTGCGGTGGCCTTCATCTTCACCTCGCCCCCGTCCACCGTGGCCGCGTTCACCGCCATCCCCGGCATGCAGTACGCGCTGAACTTCAGCATGGAGACGGACTACCCCAAGATGTTCGCCACCACCGCGCAATACGCCGAGTCCCCCTGGTCGTACATGACCCCGCCCAACGAAGCCGACCTGAGCGCCCTGAAGAACCGGGGCGCCAAGATGATCGTCTTCCACGGCGTGGCCGACGGCGTGTTCTCGCCCATGGACACCGCCCACTGGATGGACCGCCTGCAGGCCAACCACAGCGGCAAGGCCGACGCCTTTGCCCGCCTGTTCCTGGTGCCCGGCATGAACCACTGCTCCGGCGGCCCCGCCACCGACCAGTTCGACATGCTGGCCCCGCTGGTGGCCTGGGTGGAACAAGGCAAGGCACCCGACAGCGTGACGGCCAAGGCACGCGGCACGGGAGCCAATGTGGTGAATGCCGAGCTGCCTGCTAGTTGGTCCGCCAACCGCACGCGGCCGCTGTGTGTGTACCCCAAGGTGGCGCGCTACAACGGGACGGGGGATGTGGAGAGTGCGGGCAGTTTTAGCTGCAGGTGATGGGGGATTGAAAGTGCGATGCCCGGCTTGTGCCGGGCTTTTTCATCGGGCGAAGGGGTGACTAGAAGCGCTGCTGCGTGCAGCCCCGGAAGTTCCAGACTTTTGGGCCCGGGCTACACACTAGTGAGAAGCGATTTGCGCAGATTCATTGGCAGCTTTACAGCGGTTGCTGCCGTTCGCATCTCGGTCACGAATGGGTACTATCGGCCAGAAGCGGACATCCCCTCATGCACAAATTCCCTGTCCCCCGCCTTGCTGACGCCGTGGTGCTGGAGTGGGCCGACGAGTTTGCTGCCCAGATTGGGCGCGAGCCCGAAGACCTCCGACGCAGCCCAGAATCGATCAACTTCCCTCACGACACTGTGCGGGTAGAGCTGATGGATGAGTCAGTAGTCGAGTTCAGGTCCGCACTCGTCGTCGTAAATGAGGCTAAGAAAGCCATCGCCGTTTTCACCGAGCATTGCGGCCATCATGTCTTACCGTTCCACCAAGCCAAGGTGTTCGTCGGCGACGAGTTGCGCTATTCGCAGGGGTCATCCTGAGGTCGGCTTTGGGCCCATTGCAGACCTTTCCCCTCCCCGGAAGCAGACGTCCGTGAACAGGCATGCCGGTGTACATCATCCTGATTGAAGGATTAGGTTTCACTAAGGTAGCCCCCCTCCACCTGCTGCTGCTGATTCTTAAAGATGGCCATAGCCGTCTTCATTCGCATGAAGCCGAATTTCCTGTAGAAAGGCTCTTTGCCAGGGACCGCATACAAGATGATTTTCTTGTGACCGGATGACATTTCCACCAAGTCACTGACAACCTGTTTGCCGAGGCCTGTGCCTTGATGGCTGGGCAATACCGCAACGTCGCATATGTACGAGCAATCTCCACCATCAGCGAGCGCGCGCCCCACCGCCACGAGCTTCGCATTCTCATAGACGAAACACGTGAACATGCTGTTGGAGAAGACTTTCTGCAGATGAAGCGGCGGCTTCTCGCCCAGTGGGGCGGCCCGATAGAGGGCAGAAAGCTCTTCCCAATCAACTCCCTCGGTGGAGTGTTTCCATTCGAGTGGCATTTGTGACTCCAATGTCCGCTTGTGGCCGATAGTACTCATTCACGAAAGTGGAGCGTACGTCCGCAACCGGCCTGAAGCGGTCGCCCGTCTGTTACCGTACTTTCGCACTGGCTCAATTCGCAACCTCGATTGCCAGCCGGTTGACCGTGCCGAAGTCACGCCAAGCAACGACATTGGCAGGGCTGGATCCAGGGTGGAGTAGGCGCACGGAGTTGGGTTGACGCAGCTATGACCATCGACAGCAATTAGCTATTGCTCCGACGCGCCCGGTGTGCGTTCAGTCGGCACTGGCGATCTGCTGGCTTCGTTCTTCGCCTTCTTCCCTTGGTCGTAATGCCACTTGATGGCGAAGAACATGCCGGTGCCGAACACGGCCACCTTGAACACAATGAAGACTATCGGGACCCAATCCATCTTTGAGATTTTCCTGGCTGTTGATTGGCAGTCACTACCGTGAAGTGCACTGACTTAAAACGCTGCGTCAGCAGCTTCATCGTGTTCAAGCCATCGTCGAATCTCACATCGACAGCACTGGGCAAATGATCTGAAAACTTGGTGCGATGCTATCGAGCCTGCTGTGCGGGCGTAAGCATCAGTTCTGCCTAAATTTTGCGTAGCAGATGAAGATCGCCGTGCAGGGCAACTGCCTGGAAAGCGGCTTTGTCATTGGGACTGTGTGTGGCCGCGATGCGCGGGCCGTGGTGCGCGCCGAGAGTGAGCCGACGGATCGCCGGTTGCAATCAACGCCGATGCGGGCACACAAAAAAAGGCCTGGATGAGGGAACCCCATGCAAGCCTTTGATTGGGGTGACAGTGCGAATGCCGGATGCTCAGAACGGCAACCCCACATAGTTCTCCGCCAGCGACCCCAGCGCCTTTTCCGATGAGAACAGATACGCCAGGTCCGTGTCCTGCAGCTTCTGGTCGTAGGCCAGCGACTCGGGGAAGGTGTGCAGCATGGTCGTCATCCACCACGAGAAGCGCTGGGCCTTCCACACGCGGGCCAGGGCCTTTTCGGAGTATTTGTCGAGGCTGGTGCTGTCGCCATCCTTGTAGTGCGCCACCATGGCGTGGTACAGGTAGTAGATGTCCGACGCGGCGCTGTTCAGGCCCCGCGCGCCGGTGGGCGGCACGATGTGGGCGGCGTCGCCCGCCAGGAACAGGTTGCCGTAGCGCATGGGCTCGGCCACGAAGGAGCGCAGGGGGGCGATGGACTTCTCGATGGAGGGGCCGGTGATGAGCTTGGCGGCCACCTCGGCGGGCAGGCGGCGTTTGAGCTCGTCCCAGAAGGCTTCGTCGGACCAGTCTTCCACGGTGTCGGTGAGCGGCACCTGGATGTAATAGCGGCTCAGCACCTGCGAGCGCAGCGAGCACAGCGCGAAGCCGCGTTCGTGCTTGGCGTAGATCAGCTCGGGCGAGACGGGTTGGGTGCGCGAGAGCACGCCCAGCCAGCCGAAGGGGTAGACCTTTTCATACTCCTTGAGCACGTCGCGCGGGATGGACTTGCGGCTCACGCCGTGGAAGCCGTCGGCGCCGATGACGAAGTCGCAGTCGATGCGCACCACCTCGTCGCCGTTGCGGTAGGTCACGTACGGGTTGGCGCTTTTGAGGTCGTGGGGCTGCACGTCTTCGGCGTTGTGGATGACGACGCCCTTCATGCGGTCGCGCGCTTCGTACAGGTCGCGCGTCAGCTCGGTCTGGCCGTAGACGACCACGGAGCTGCCGCCGCTGTACTTGTGCAGATCGACCCGGTCCATTTGGCCGTCGTGGGCGATGATGAAGCCGTCGTGGATCTCGCCTTCGCGGTCCATGCGTTCGCCGCATTGGGCCTCGCGCATGAGAGCGGCGAAGCCATGCTCCAGCACGCCGGCGCGGATGCGGCCCAGCACGTATTCGCGGCTTTGGCGCTCCAGCACGATGGTGGCTATGCCCTTGAGGTGCAAGAGCTGGGAGAGCATGAGGCCCGAGGGGCCTCCGCCGATGATGCAGACCTGGGTTTTCATGGTGTCTCCTGTAGTGGTTGGTGCGTTCATGACATGGGTCAAACGGACCACCCAAAGATACGTGGCACAGTCGCCGCGTTGAATGGACGGATGGAGCCAGAACATGCACTTTTCGAACATCAATGGCATTCGCTCGTACAGCCTGTTCGGCGAGTCGCAGCACCTGCCCGATGTGCTGCACTGCGAGACGATTGCCGAGCGCTCGGTGCTGCACGACTGGGAACTGGCGCCGCACCGGCACACGCGGCTGCACCAGGTGCTGCTGATCACCTCGGGCGGGGGCGTGGCGCACCTGGATGGCGAGCGGATTGCGCTGTTTGCGGGTGCGCTCATCAACGTGCCGCAGGGGCACGTGCATGCGTTTCGCTTCACGCAGCACACGCAGGGCTGGGTGGCCACGCTGGCCGATGAACTGATGGACGAGATTTTTGTGCGCGTGGGCGATGTGCGGCGCGACCTGGCGCGGCCCGCCGTGGCGCCTGCGCCGCCTGAGCTGCACCAGGCCATGGGCCAGATCTGGCAGGAGTTCTCGGGCCGCGCCAAGGCGCGTGCGCTGGTGCTGCGGGGCCTGAGCGCCACGCTGCTGGGCTGGGTGGCCCGCGCCATGGAAGAGCACAGCCCGGGCGACACCGCGGCGCCAGAGTCCAGCCTGGTGCAGCGGCTGGAGGCGCTGATCGAGGCGCATTTTCTGGAGCACTGGCAGGTGGCGGACTATGCGCGCGCGCTGGCCGTATCGCCCACGCACCTGAGCCGGGTGGCCCGCGCCACCACCGGGGTGTCGGCCCAGCGCCTCATTGAGGCGCGCCTGATGCGCGAGGCGCGGCGCAACCTGGCCTACACCCATCTGGGCGTGGCCACCATCGCCTACACGTTGGGCTATGCCGACCCGGCGTACTTCACGCGTGCCTTCACGCGCGATGCGGGCCTGTCACCCCGCGCGTTTCGTGCGCAGGTGGCTGCGTCGGCGCCCACCCCGGCGATGTGATGCCGCGTGACAGGCTGCTGACACGCCGCTGTCAGCAGCCCCCGATCACCATCAGGGCTTCTTTCTTTCACACACAAGGAGCCCCCATGAAAAACGCCGTCGCCTGGTTCGAGATCCCCACCACCCAGCTGGACCGCGCCCAGGCCTTTTACGAAGCCGTGCTGGCCCAGCCCATGCGCCGCGAGAACATGGGCCCGAGCGAAGGCGCCGTGTTTGCCTACGACCCCGCGGCCGATGGCGCGGGGGGCGCGCTGATGATGGGCCCCACGGCGCCGCAGGTTTCTGGCGGTGGCACACTGGTGTACCTCGATGCATCGCCCTCGCTCGACGCCGCGCTGGAGCGCGCGGTGGCCCAGGGCGGCCGCGTGGCCCTGCCGCGCCAGGCACTGCCGCCGGGCATGGGGTTCTTCGCGCACATCCATGACCTGGATGGCAACCGCGTGGGTCTTCACGCACTGTCTTGAAGAAAGGACAACCGCATGGAAACACAGGAACTGCACAGGGGCCGCCTCATCGACCACATCCAGCTGGTCGTGCGCGACCTGCCGGCCAGCCAGGCCTTCTACACCGCCGTGTTCAAGGCGCTCCAGGTGCCGATGGGCGGCACGGGCGAAGGGTACTTCTGGGCGGATGAGCTGTTTGTCTCCACCGCCGACAGCGCCGCCGCCCAGGGCCATCTCACGGGCCGGCACCACCTGGCCTTCCAGGCCCGGGACCGCGCCATGGTGGAGGCATTCCACCAGGCCGCCCTTGCCCATGGCGGCACGGACAATGGCGCCCCGGGCGAGCGGCCGTACCACCCCGGCTACTACGCCGCCTTTGTGCTGGACCCGGACGGCAACAACATCGAGGCGGTGTTCCACGGCGAGGCGCAGCGCAGCGCGCCGTCGGTCAAGGTGACGTTCTGATGGCCTGACGCCCCGGGCCCCGCCACTGGATCAACAACCCACCTCGGGGCGGGCCAGGCCGCGCAGCGGTATCGGCGTGGAGAACACGATGGAAGTGCGTGTTTCTCCATAGCCATTGATGTCGCCCAGGAAACGCTCCAGATCCGGCAGGTCGCGCGCCACCACCTGGAGCACATACGAATCGTTGCCGCTGACATGGTGGCATTCCAGCACCCGCGCGGATTGGCGCAGCTTGTCGATCAGCGCCTTCTTGCCGGGCTGCGGCACGTTGATGCCCACCACCGCCCGCACGCCGTAGCCGACCTGGGCGGGGTCAATGTCGGCATGCACGCCACGCACCACCCCGGCCTCCTGCAGGCGCCGCAGGCGCTCCAGCGTGGCGGGCACCGACAGCCCGACCGTGTGCGCCAGGTCCTTGAGGGATGCACGCCCGTCGGCCTGCAGCGCGGTGATGAGCCGCCAGGCCTTGTCATCGACTTCCATGGAACGCCTTTTTGAGTAAATGCAGAAAAATAGGAAACCAGAATTGAAAAATACCTAATTTTCAGCATTCTCCTTCGCAAGGCACCCCCCTAGCATCGGTGCATGGACTTCGCACCACTCACCCTCTTTCTTCAAGCCGCCCTCATTGGCGTCCTCATCGCGGCCCCCGTGGGGCCCATCGGCCTGCTGACGATGCAGCGCACCCTGGAGCGGGGCCTGGCGGCCGGGCTGGCCACCGGCCTGGGCGCCGCTGCCGCGGACGCGGTGTACGGCGCCATCGGCGCCTTCAGCGTGCGCTGGCTGATCGACCTGCTGGCCAGCGCCAAGACACCGCTCGCGCTGGGCGGCGGCGCGCTGCTGCTGGTGCTGGCCTGGCGCACCTGGCATGCGCCGGTAGCCCACACCGCCGCCCCGGCGCGCGATGCGCGCGGCCTGCTGGGCCTGGCGGCGGGCACCTTTGCGCTCACGCTGGCCAACCCGGCCACCATCGTGTCGTTCATCGCGGTGTTTGGGTCGCTGGGCGGCGGCCGGCAGGCCATGCCGTCACCGTTGTGGATGGTGGCGGGCGTGCTGGCTGGGTCGGCAGCGTGGTGGCTGCTGCTGACCGGCGCGATCGCGTACCAGCGGCGGCGCTTCACGCCAGCCTGGCGCCAGCGCATCAACCAGGCATCGGCGCTGCTGCTGGGCGGGTTCGCGCTGTGGCAGTGGGTGCAGCTGGTCTGACGGCTCGTGTAGCCAAGCAGGAGATGCTGCAAGGGTACTGACACTGTGGTGTCAGCAGCACGCCCGCACCATCGGTGGCTTCTTTGACCAGGAGCTTTTCTCATGACCGACGCCGTGCTGCAACACACCCTTTGGCCGGATGCCGAGCCTGTGCGAATGCCCGTATCGGCGGGAACCTCTGACGCCCCCGCGCGCCGCAACTGGATCGCCGTGGCCAGTGCCCAGCACGCCCGCCGGGGCTGCGCCGAGCCGGGCGCCGGCTACATACAGGTGTGCCATGGCAAGGCCGCGCCGCTCAGGCGCATCCAGCCGGGAGACCGCGTGGCCTACTACGCGCCCACGGTCACCATGGGGGGCAAGGACCGGCTGCAGGCGTTTGTCTCCATCGGCATCGTGCAGCCGGGCGCGCCGTATGCGTTTGACATGGGCGGCGGGTTTGTGCCGTCGCGGCGGGACGTGGCCTATGTGCCTGCACGTGAGGCGGCGATTGCGCCGCTGCTGGACGATTTTGAATTTGTGGACGACCGCCAGCGCTGGGGCAGCAAGTTCCGCTTTGGGCTGCTCTCCGTCAGCGACCATGACATGCGCCTCATTGCGCGGGCCATGCGAGCCGAATTGCAATTGCTACATTTTTAGTAGCAACCAGTGCAATCGGGGCCAGCGCTAGGGCCCTAAAAGATTCAAAATTGACTTTGAATGGCCGCGTGGCGCGTCAGCACACCGCCATCAGCGTGTCTACCACCCTGCGTTGGGCGGCGGTCAGGGCGGCATAGCCTTCACGCAGCAATCGCAGCACGATCTCGTGGATTTCCAGTTCACTAGCGGGCATGGTCTTCTCCTTGAACGACAGTGGACGGCCGCTGCTTGGGCAGGCCGATGACGTGGGCGCCTGCCACAACAATGCGGGCGCCCGGGCCTGCCCCACCATGGACCAAGCCCCGATGTCACTGTGCCGAGGCGGCAGCGCAGGCGGTGGCGCGATAAACGGGGAAGTTCGCGGCCTTTTTCGCGCGCCGCTCTGCAATCAAAAAGCCTAAGGGGAGGTGGCCCCGGGCACGTAGGCGTCGATGACCGGCGGCTCGCTGTCCCCCGCAGCGGTGCGGGCCAGCTTGAGCCAGGTCCAGGTCTCCACATCGGGCGCGTCGTAGCTGCCGTAGGACTGCCCGCCCCACGAGAAGTACGAGCCCTTGTTGCCCGTGCTGACGGTGCGCTTGCCCACGGCCAGCCCGCCATCCTTGAGCAGCGCCAGCCTGAAACCCTGCAGCACGCCCGAGGCCCCAGGCTCCTTGTCCGGCGGCACGGTCTGCGGGACAAGGTCGAGCATGCCGGAGCTGCAGCGGGCCTGCGCGCCGCCGTAGGTGACCAGACTCCACTGCCGGGTGAGCGAGGTACGCACATTGCGCGCGCGGTTGACGGTGCGCGTGCGCAGGGTGGTTTCGCCGCGCTGCTGCTGCACCCAGACCTGCATCTCGGCCGAGCCGGTGAAAAACGGCAGGCTGCCCTGCACGCCACCGGACTCCACTGGCGGCCAGGCGTACACCCCCTGCAGGGACGGGCAGCCGAACCAGCTGCTCTGCACGGGGCCAAACGCCGGGGGCGGCTTGGGCGACCCCTGCACATCCGGCCCGCAGGCCATGAGGGCCAGACAACACAGGGCCAGCGTTGCGGCCCCGCCTATGCGCTGCGCGCGCCGGTGCGGGGTGAGTATGACGCTGTGCGATGGCAGGGGAGCGGCAGGTGTCATGGTGTCTGGGCGGTGGTGCAGCCCGATTGTCGGGCCGAACATTGCACCTGCGGTCGCTCTATTTTTGATAGCTGCTTGCGCATATTCCACTAGCGCCTCAGCACCAAAAGGCTTCAAAACCGTGTTGACGATCGCCCAGAGGGGGCCTGCGAGATCGTCAGGCTACGGATGTGCTGGCCCCGCCCGCACACGGGCCAGCGCCTCGGGCACATCGCGCCAAGCCGGGCGGCCCGGTGCGTAGCGCTGGCGCATGTAGCCCGCCAGCTCGGTGATCTGCGCGTCGCTGAGCGCATGGCCGAAGCCGGGCATGAAGCCGATATCCCTCGTGGCGGGCTCGCGGATGCCGTGCACGATGACTTGCAGCAGGTTGTCGGGCCGGTCGCTGTGCAGGTTGCTGTTGAGCGCCAAGGGCACGTTCACGCCCAGCAGCTTGGGGCCGTCGCCGTCGTGGTGGCAGGCCGCACAGGCACCGTCGAACAGGCGCTGGGCGGAGCCGGGCTGGGGCGCGAGCGCGGCGGCCTGGGCCACGGCCGCCGTGGCGCGGGCCCGCGCCGCGTCGGCGGCAGGCTCCGTGGCGGCCGTGAACGAGGCGAGGTAGGTGGCCATGGCGCGGATGTCGCCGTCGGGCAGGTGCGCCAGCTCGCGCACCACGGGCGCCATGGGGCCGGAGGCGCTGCCGTGCTGCGCGCTGTGGCCGTGGCGCAGGTAGCCGTAGAGCGACTCGGCGCTCCAGGGCACGGGTGCCTTGGACAAGCCGGTGAGCGCGGGGGCCTCCCACCCGTCGATGAGCGCGCCCGACAGGAAGGCCGCCCCGCCCTGCTCCGCGCCCAGCGCATTGCGCGGCGTGTGGCAGGCGCCGCAGTGGCCCACGCCCTGTACCAGGTAGGCGCCCCGGTTCCACTCGGGCGGGCGCGCGGGGTCGGGCTTCCAGGGCGTGGCGTCGTGGAACAGCGCGTTCCATCCAGCCATGAGCGGGCGCACGCTGAAGGGGAATGCAAGTCGGGTGGCGGGCACCTCGGCGCGCACGGCGGGCTGCGCCATGAGGTAGGCGTAGACCGCCGTGAGGTCGTCGTCGCTCATCTTCGCGAACGAGGTGTACGGGAACGCCGGGTACAGGTGGCGGCCGTCGCGCGAGATGCCCTCGCGCATGGCGCGCTGGAAGGCGCTGAACGACCACCGGCCGATGCCGGTCTCGGCGTCGGGCGTGAGGTTGGTGGTGTAGACGGTGCCGAACGGCGTTTCCATGCCGCGCCCGCCCGTGTTGGGCGTGCCGCCGGGCGCGGTGTGGCAGACCACGCAGTCGCCCGCGGCGGCCAGCAGGCGGCCGCGCTCGATGGTGGCGGCGTTGTACACCGCCGCACCGCCCGCCGTCTGCACCACGGGCGCGATGGACGGGCGCCAGCCCAGCAGCGCGGCGCCCATGGCCAGCCCACCCGCGGCCAGGGCCAGTGCACGCGCCCAGGGGCTGCGCTGGCGCGGCCACGTGGCGGTGGCGGGCACGGTAGGCGCTGGCAGCTCCAGGGTGGGCAGCACGTCGGCAGGCTGCGTGGTGGCGGTGCCTGCCGTGCCCGCATCTCCCGCGCCGGCGTTTCCCGGCAGCGGATTGAGCCCGGCGCGCACCACCTCGGGCGTGAAGGGCGGCGCGCGAAAGCGCACACCCGTGGCGTCGAAGATCGCGTTGGCGATGGCCGCCGTGCCGGGCACGGAGGACGACTCGCCCGCACCCAGCGGCGCCTCGTCCTGCCGGGGCATGTGCATGACCTCGATGACCGGCACCTCGCGGAAGCTCAGGATCGGGTAGCTGCCCCATTCGCGCGTGTTCACCGCCTGCGTGACGGGGTCGAAGCGCACCTGCTCCTTGAGCGCGCGGCTGGTGGTCTGCACCACGTTGCCGTGCACCTGGTGCTCCACGCCGGCCGGGTTGACCATGAGGCCCGCATCGTGCCCCACGACCACGCGGCGCACGTGGATCTCGCCGGTCTTCCTGTTCACGTCCACGTCGGCCACCCAGGCCGCCCAGGCGGCGCCAAAGCCCGGCCATTTGCTGTGGATGTAGCGCGCGTAGGCAAAGCCCTGGCCCTGCACCCAGTCGCCGTCCAGCCCACGCTGCAAGGGGCCGGTGCGGCGCACCCAGCCCGCCTTTTCCGCCGTGGCCTGCACGAGCTCGGCCGCGCGCGGATCGTTCAGCAGCTGCAGGCGGAATTCGACCGGGTCCACGCCCGCCGCCGTGGCCAGCTCGTCCACATACGACTCGTGCGCGAACGAGTTGGGCAGCGCCGAGACGCCGCGCAACCACGAGGCCCGCACGATGGGCGCCATGTCGTTCACGGCCACGCGCAGGTTGTCGTAGCCGTAGGGCGGGCGCGCGGTGCGGTCGCCCATCTCGTAGGCCTGGGCCACGGGCTCGATGGTGCGCGTGAGCAGCAGGGCCAGCGTGGGCGCGCCGTTGGAGGGGTAGGAGGTCTCGAAGTCGTAGGCCGCCACCGAGCCATCGGCGTTGAGCCCGCCACGCACCTGCATGAGCTGGGCCGTGCCCTTGGGCTCCCACAGGTGCTCCTGCTCGCGCGTGAGCTGCACGCGCACGGGCGCCCCCACGGCGCGCGAGAGCAGCGCAGCATCGGCCGCCACGTCGTCGGCCCCGTTGCGGCCATAGCAGCCGGCGGCTTCCATGCGCACCAGGTCGATGTCCACGTCGGCCAGGCCCATCAAGCGGGCCAGGTCGGCGCGCAGCACATGGGGGTTCTGCGTGCCGGCCCAGACGGCCATGCGGGCACGGCCCGAGGTTTCGTCCTGGCGCCACTCGGCCACCGCGCACGAGGGGCCGATGGAGCCGTGCAGCTGGTAGGGCCACACATAGGTGCGCGGCATGGGCTGGTCGGCAGCGGCCAGCGCGGCATCCACATCGCCCTCGTCCACCAGGCGGCGCTGGGTGGCGGGGTTGGCGCGAATGGCCTGCTCCACCGCTTCAGCGCTGTCCTGGCGCGGGAAACCGGGCCAGTGCTTCCACTGCACCTTCAGCTCGCGCAGGGCTTGCTCGGCCTGCTCCTCGCGCTCGGCGACGATGCCCACGAAGTCGCGGATCACCACCACCGCGCGGATGCCCGGGATGTGGGCGATGGACGACTGGTCCACCGATTCCAGCGTGTTGCCGATGAAGTCGCCATGGTCGGCGCCCGCATAGGGCGGGCGCACCACGCGCCCATGCAGCATGCCGGGCACGCGCATGTCGTGCACGAAGACCAGCTCGCCGCTGACCTTGGCGGGGATGTCCACGCGCGGCACCGGCTGCCCGACCACGGTGTAGTCGGCCGCGGGCTTGGTGGGCGTGGCCTCGGCGAGCTCCAGGGTGGTGTGCGCGCCAGCGAGCAGTTCGCCATAGGCCATCTGGCGCGCCGGTTCGGCGGCCGCCTGCACCACCCCGGCCTGCACCCGCAGGGTGTCGGCCGCCACGCCCAGGCGCGCGGCGGCGCGCGCCACCAGCCAGTGGCGCGCCTGCGCCGCGGCGATGCGCAGCGGCCTGGCGTGGATCTGGATCGAAGCGCTGGCGATGGTCGCGCCCTGGTTGGGCGCGCGCGCGGTGTCGCCCAGCACCATGTGCACCCGGGCCAGCGGCACATCGAGTTCCTCGGCCACGATCTGCGCCAGCGCCGTGCGGATGCCCGTGCCCAGGTCGACGTGACCGTTGAGCGCGGTCACGCTGCCGTCGTCCCACACGGCAATCAGGATTTCGACCCCCTCGGCCGGATTGCCCGCCACCAGCGCGGGCTGGCCTTTGACGGGCGGCGGCGCGGGCGGCGGGTTGCGCACCACCAGCAGCACACCCTGCGCGGCATGGAAGTCAGCGCGGGTCAGGGGTGCGTGGGCGCGCAATGGCAAGGCGCCGGCGGGCGTGGTGCTCATGCCCTGGCCTCCCGCATCAGCACGGCCGCGCGCAACACGGCGCGGATGATCTCCACATGGGTGCCGCAGCGGCACAGGTTGCTGGCCAGTTCGCGGCGGATGGCGGCCTCGTCGGGGTCGGCGTTGCGCTCCAGCAGGGCCACGGCCATCATCACCATGCCGCTCAGGCAATAGCCGCATTGCGCGGCCTGCTCGTCGATGAAGGCCTGCTGCACCGGGTGCAACCCCGTGGCCTGGCCGCAGCGCGCCGGCAGCCCCTCCAGCGTGGTCACGTCGCGCCCCGCCGCGCCCCGCGCGGGGATCACACAGGCCCGCGCGGCCACGCCGTCCACCAGCACCGTGCACGCGCCGCACTGCCCCAGGCCACAGCCATACTTGGGGCCGTTGAGCTGCAGGTCGTTGCGCAGCACGTGCAGCAGCGTGGCGCCGTCCGCGCCGGTGGCGGGCAGTGCGCAGGGCTGGCCGTTGACGGTGGCCGTGGCGCTGGGGGTGGCGTGCATGGGGCGAACGGACTCCTGGCCTTCAGCGCTTCAAGGTGCCCGAGCGCGTGTACATCTCCAGGTCCACGAAGTTGGAGCCATTGTGGTTGCCCGGGCCGTATTGCAGCGGGAAGTCGCCGAGCTTGGTCGTCCCCATGTCCTCCATGGCCTTGATGAAGCCATCGCGCGTGAGGTTGCGGCCCGCGCGCTTGAGGCCTTCGACGAACACGCGCGCGGCGATGTAGCCTTCCAGCATGGTGTAGCTGTCGATCTTCTCGCCGGCGTCGGCGCGGTCCTTGCGGTAGTCCGCCACGATGGGCATGCGGCTGGACTGGGGCGACGGCACGATGCTGGCGGTCACCAGCCCTTCGATGCCGCCGTTCAGGCGCTGCGCAGATCCCGGCGCGTCGGTGATGCCGACGGAGATGGTGTACAGCGGCGCCGCGCTGCCGCTGGCACGGTAGTCGCGCAGGAACACTTCCACCATCTTGCCGGCCATGATCATCACCACGGCACCGGGCTGGGCCTTGGTGAGCGTGGCAACCTGGGGCTTGGCGTCGGTGGCGGCGATCTCCATGGGCACGGATTCCACCACCTTCACCTTCAGGCCCTGCGCGATCTGCAGGCAGGTCTCGAGGTTGGACTTGCCGAACGCGCTGTTCTGGTAGATGACGGCAATGTTGTTGATGCCCAGGGTGGCCAGGTGGCCCACGATCTTGCGCAGCTCGGTCTCGTAGCTGGCGCGCACGTGGAACAGGTGGCGGTTGTGGTTGGTGCGGAACGAGGTCGTGCCCACCAGCGGCGCGAACATGGGCACGCCCGCCTTCTCGGCGATGGGCATGGCCGCGATCAGGTTGCCCGTGGCCACGTAGCCGATCAGCGCGAACACCTTGTCCTCCTCGATGAGGCGCGTGGTGTTCTCGGCGGTCTTCTTGGGCTCATAGGCGTCGTCGTGCGAGACGAGTTCCAGCGCACGCCCGTGCACCCCGCCGGTCTTGTTTGCCTTGTCGAACGCCAGCACGATGCCGGCCTTGTAGTCCACCCCGAAATCCTTGGCCGGCCCCGTGAAAACGGCCGACTGCCCCACCTTGATGCGGGTGTCCGTCACCCCGGTCTCGGCCGCTGCCGGGCCAGCGGCTCCCAGAGCGGCGGCGGCCAGGGCCGTCAGCACCACCCGGCGGTCGATGCTCCCATCCTCCATCCCACGAAACTTCATGAAACGCTCCTTACATCAAAGGCGCAAGTTTCCCTGCAAGCGAAGCGGCTGTGCAACCATTTCCGCGAGGTGTTGTGAATCCGTCATAGCCGCCACCCCGGGCCCTGGCCGCGCCATGGGCGGGCGGGCAGCGGCCATGGCGCTATACGCTGAGGTAGGCGCGGCGAACCTCTTCGTTCGCCGCCAGCTCCGCCATCGTGGCCTGGTAGCGGATCTGCCCCTTCTCCAGCACATAGGCGCGGTCGGACACCAGTTCGGCAAAGTGCATGTTCTGCTCGGACAGCAGGATGCTCACGCCCTGTTCCTTGAGCTCCAGGATCATGTGCGCCATCTGCTCCACGATCACGGGCGCCACGCCTTCGGAGGGTTCGTCCAGCAGCACCAGGTAGGGGTTGCCCATGAGCGTGCGGGCCACGGTCAGCATCTGCTGTTCGCCGCCGCTCATGCGCCCGCCCGGGCGCTGGGGCATTTCGCCCAGGTTGGGGAACAGTTTGAAGAGACGCTCGGGTGTCCACACCGGGGCTGCCGTGCCATCGGGCCAGCTGCGGGCGGGCTGGCGCCCCACCTCCAGGTTTTCCATCACCGTGAGGTCGGTGAACACGCGGCGGTCCTCGGGCACGAAGCCCAGGCCCAGGCGCGCCGCATCGTGCGGGTCGCTCCTGGAGATGTCCTGGCCCATGAACCGGATCTGGCCCTTGCGCTTGGCGAGCATGCCCATCAGCGTCTTGAGCGTGGTGGACTTGCCCGCGCCGTTGCGGCCCATCAGGGCCACGACCTCGCCCCGGCGGACGTCCAGATCCACGTCGTACAGGATCTGCGCGGCGCCGTACCAGGCCTGCAGCCCCTGGGCCTGCAGCAGCACTTCTTTGGGTTCGTTGGTCGTCATGCTCATGCGGCCTCTGCAGCAGCGGCTGCCGTTTTCTTCTCGAAGGTCTTGCCGGTGCCGAAGTACACCTCCTGCACCTTGGGGTGGTCGCGCAGCTCCAGGGGCTTGCCCTCGGCGATGAGCCGCCCGCGCGCCAGCACGATCATGCGGTCGGCGTACGCGAACACCACGTCCATGCTGTGCTCGGTGAACAGCACGGCCATGCCGCGGTCGATCACGAGCTGCTTGGTGAGCGCCATGAGTTCGTTGCGCTCCTTGGGCGCCATGCCGGCCGTGGGCTCGTCCATGAGCAGCAGCTTGGGCGCGTTGGCCATGGCGATGGCCAGCTCTACGCGCTTCACATCGCCATAGGCCAGCACGCTGCAGGGGCGGTCGGCCTGGGACTTCATGCCCACCTGGTCCAGCAGCGCCAGGGCTTCTTCTCGCTTGTGGTCGGCCGCCTTGCGCCACATCGCGAAAAGGCGGCTGTCGTGGGAGATCAGCGCCATCTGCACGTTCTCCACCACGGTGAGGGAGGCGAAGGTTTCTGCGATCTGGAAGGTGCGGCCCACGCCCATGCGCCAGATGTCGCGCGGCTTGCGGCCCACGAGCTCCTGGCCGTGGAGCTGGATCGAGCCCGCGTCCGCCGCCAGCTGGCCGTTGACCATGTTGAAGGTGGTGGACTTGCCGGCGCCGTTGGGGCCGATGAGTGCCAGCAGTTCGCCGGCGGCCAGCTCGAAATGGATGCCATCGACGGCCTTGACGCCGCCAAAGGACTTGCCCAGGCCCGTGACTTTGAGCAAGCTCATGCCTTGCCCTCCTGCTTGTTGATATCGGCTTCGCGCCGGTTGTCGAAGAGCTGCTTCATAGCCCCCGCAATGCCCTGGGGGAACAGCAGCACCAGGATCAGGATGATGGCGCCCAGCATGGCGCGCCAGTAATCGGTGTTGCGCGCCACGGTGTCGTGCAGCCAGGTGAACGTGACGGCGCCCACCACGGGGCCCGCCAGTGTCTGGATGCCGCCCAGCAGCACCATCACCAGGCCATCGACCGACCGGCCCACGTGCAGCGTCTCGGGCGAGATGCTGCCCTTGGAAAACGCGAACAGCGCGCCGCCCAGGCCCGCGAACAGCCCGGCGATCACGAAGGCCGTCCACTGCATGCGCTTGACGTCGATGCCGATGGCATCGGCGCGCAGCACCGAATCACGACCTGCGCGCAGCGCATAGCCGAACGGCGAGAACAGGATGCGGCGCAGCAGCAGCACGCCCCCCACGACCAGTGCCAGCGTGAGGTAGTAGTAGTTGCGCTTGTCCGACAGCCAGGCCGCCGGCCACACGCCGGTGAGGCCGTTGCTGCCGCCGGTGAAGCCGTCCCACTGGTAGCAGATGGCCCAGGTGATCTGCGCGAAGGCCAGCGTGAGCATGGCCAGGTACACACCCGACAGCCGCACGCAGAACCAGCCGTAGATGAGCGCGCCCACCGCGGCCGCGAGCGGTGCCAGCACCAGGGCCAGCTCCATGGGAATGCCCGCAGAGCGCACCAGCAGCGCCGCCGCGTAGGCACCCAGGCCAAAGTAGGCCGCATGGCCGAACGAGTGCATGCCCGCCGGGCCCATGATGAAGTGCAGGCTGGCCGCGAACAGCGCGGCGATCAAGAGGTCGATGAACAGCACGGTGAGGTACGGCGAGCCGGCCGTGAGCAGCGGCAGCAGCACCAGCACGGCCACCAGGGCCACGCCGCCGAGCTTGAACCAGCGGTCGGGCGCGCGCAGCGGTGTCTCCGGCAGGCCCGTGTTGCGGCTCACGCCCTGCGGACGGCCCATCAGTCCCCAGGGGCGCACCACCAGCACCACCGCCATCACGAGGAACTCCACCACCAGGGTGAGCTTGGAGAAGGAGACGCTGTAGCCGAGGATCTCCACCACGCCCAGCCAGATGCACACGGCCTTGATCTCCGCGATCAGCAGGGCCGCCACATAGGCGCCCGGGATGGACCCCATGCCGCCCACCACCACCACCACGAACGCGGCGCCGATGGTGTTCAGGTCCATCTCCAGCGTGGCGGGTTCGCGCGGCAGCTGCAGCGCGCCACCCAGGCCCGCCAGCAGGGCGCCGAGCGCGAACACCGCCGTGAACAGCCAGGCCTGGTTCACGCCCAGCGCGCTGACCATCTCGCGGTCCTGCGTGGCGGCGCGCACCAGCGTGCCCCAGCGGGTGCGGGTGAGCAGCAGCCACAAAAGGCCCAGCACCACCGGCCCCACCACGATCAGGAACAGGTCGTACGAGGGGAATTGCCGCCCCAGGATGTCCACCGAGCCCGACAGGCCCGGCGCGCGCGGGCCGAGCAGCTCCTCGGGGCCCCAGATCCAGAGCGCGGCATCCTTGATCACCAGCACGAGCGCGAAGGTGGCCAGCAGCTGGAACAGTTCGGGCGCCTTGTAGATGCGGCGCAGCAGTACCACCTCGACCAGGGCGCCGAGCGCGCCGACCACCACGGCCGACAGCAGCAGCGCGGGCCAGAAACCCAGGCCCGTGCCCAGCTTGGCCACCAGCGAGTAGGCGACGTAGATGCCCACCATGAAGAACGAGCCATGCGCGAAATTCACGATGCGCGTGACACCGAAGATCAGCGAGAGCCCGGCGCCCACCAGGAACAGCGAGGAAGCCCCCGCCAATCCGTTGAGCAGCTGAACGATAAAACTCGAAAAACCCATCTCAGGTCTCCACGGCGCTACCTACGCGCCGCCCACAGCCTATGAAACTGGCGCACCCCAGGCCAGGGCAGCCGAGCAAGGGCCGCCCCGCAGCGGGGGCGGCGCCCCCTTCCCGCGCACAGCACGGCAGAAGGGGGAAGACGCGAAGCGTCTCAGGGAGGGTTGCGACTCAATCCGCGGGGCGCATCTTCTTGACTTCGTCGTTGCTGGGCTGCACCTTGCTGCCGTCCACGTAGCGGTAGTTCACCATCACGCCCTTGCCGCCCTCGTTCTTGGTGCGGCCCACGTAGCCGCCCATGGTCGACTGGTTGTCTTCGGCCCGGTAGACGATGGGGCCGAAGGGTGTGGGCACCTGCAGGCCCTTGAACGCGGCCACGAGCTTTTCGGTGTCGGTGGAGCCGGCTTTCTTCATGCCCTCGGCCAGCGACTTGATGGCGCTGTAGCCCACGATGGAGCCCAGGCGCGGGTAGTCGTTGAACTTGCCCTGGTAGGCCGTCTGGAAGGCCTTGTGCTCCGGCGTCTGGATGCCGTACCAGGGATATCCCGTGACGATCCAGCCGTTGGGCGCCTCGTCCTTGAGCGGGTCCATGTACTCCGGTTCGCCCGTCAGCAGGCTGACCACCTCACGGTCCTTGAACAGGCCCCGCGTGTTGCCTTCGCGCACGAACTTGGAGAGGTCGGCACCGAAAAGCACGTTGAAGATCGCATCGGGCTTGGCATCGGCCAGGGCCTGCACCACGCTGCCCGAGTCGACCTTGCCCAGCGGCGGCGCCTGCTCGACGACGAATTCCACATCGGGCTGGGCCGCCTTGAGCAGCTGCTTGAAGGTGGCCACGGCCGACTGGCCGTATTCGTAGTTGGGGTAGACCAGCGCCCAGCGCTTCTTCTTCAGGGCGACGGCCTCGGGCACCATCATCGACACCTGCATGTACGTGGAGGGGCGCAGGCGGTAGGTGTAGCGGTTGCCGTTTTGCCACACGATCTTGTCGGTCAGCGGCTCGCCGGCCAGGAAGAAGAATTTCTTTTGCTTGGCGAAGTCCGTCAGCGCAAGCCCCACGTGCGACAGGAAGGACCCCGTGAGCACATCGACCTTCTCGCGGGACACCAGCTCCTCGGCGGCCCGGACCGCGTCGCCGGGGTTGCCGTTGTCATCGCGGATGACCAGCTGGACCTTCTTGCCTAGCACGCCGCCCGCGGCATTGATCTCGTCAACGGCCAGCTCCATGCCTTTCTTGTAGGGCTCCAGGAAGGCGGGCTGCGCCTTGTAGCTGTTGATCTCGCCAATCTTGATGACATCCTGGGCGTGCACAGGGGCCAGCGTGATGGCCAGCGCGGCCGCAGCCGTGGCGCGCATGAGGTTTCGTCGCATCGTCATGGGGAAACTCCTGAAAGGTGGGTTGGGGTGACAGGGGGGATGGTGGTGGGTGATGGTAGTGCCGGGGACCGCGCTCAGCGCAGCCCGTCCGTACCCTGGATTTCGGACGCCTTGAGGCCGCCCACGCGGGGCAGCGGCCGGCCGCCGTCCGTCACGACGACGGCGACGACGATTTCGTTGGCCCGCGGCGCGTCGGCCACGCGGGCCTCCATGGCGTCGAAATGGCTGCGCACGTAGGCCGCGTCCTTGTGGCCCAGGGGCACGTCGATGGCCGTGCCCAGGCCACCGATCTTCTTGCTCGACGGCACCAGCGCGGCGCCTTTTTCCACCGCCACGCGCAGCGGGGCGCCCAGCTTGGGGTGCAGGATGGCGGCAGCGTGCTCCAGTTCTCCCGCCTCGCCCACGATGGCTGCCTTGCCATAGCTCTGCGCCTGGCCCGGCTCGATGCCCAGCGCGGCGACGCAGCGGGCGCCCAGCAGGGCCCCCAGCTCCTCGCCGATGGCCACCAGCTCGTCGAGGTTCTCGACATAGCGGCCCGCAAAGGGGTTGTCGATCACGGCCATGGCGAGGGCCTTGCGCACGGGGGGCTGCACGTCGCGCCCCATCTCCACGCGGACTTCATCCGTCTGGACAATGATTTTCCGGATCTTGGCTGGCATGTGTTGCTCCTTGGTTTTCTTGTGGGCGCGGCAGCGGGCCTGGCGCCTTCAGCGCAGGCCGTCCCATTGGCTGATGTCGGCGGCCTTGAGCCCGCCGACGCGGGCATGGATGCGCGCGCCCGTGGTCATGGCGAGGATGAAGACGATTTCATCGGACGCGGGCGCTCCGGGAACGCGCACCTCGATGGCATCGAAGTGGCTGCGCACGTAGCTGGCGTTGATGTGGGTGAGCGGAACATCCAGCGCCGCGCCGGGGCCCCCGACCTTCTTGGTGGAAGGCACGATGGACAGGGCATTGGCGGGCTGCCCGGTCTTCTTTTCCGCCTGGCCCTTGGCATAGGCGTTGCGGTCGCCCTTCCAGCCCAGCAGCTCGCGCATGGCATAGCCGCCGGGCACGTGCCACAGCGCGCCATGCTCCAGCTCGCCGGCGGCCCCGACGATGGCGCCCTTGCCGTAGGTCGCGATGCGCTCGGCGGGCACGGCCATGGCCTTGAGCAGCCGCTGGGCCATGTCCAGCCCCACATCCTGCAGGGCGTCCATCATCGGGAGGATGTCCGGCTCATACCGGCCGGAATAGGGGTTTGTCAGCACCGCGCCGATGGCGCCGCGCAGCAGCGGCACATCGGCCACGGGCCCGAATTCATGCCGGACTTCCTCGAGATGGGTGAAAACACGTCGTATCTGGATCATTTTGGAAACCTGTGCAATTCGTTAAGCAAATACCGAACCAACTTCTGCCTGCGGCGCCATTTCCACCGGCAGCGCCATGCCATCCGCCGCTGGCTGCGCCGCCGCGGTGGCCACGAACTGGCCCTGGCAGGCGAGCAGGGCGAACCACAGCAGGCCCTGTGCCTGCAATTCTTGCGCCTTTTGCAGCCCCTGCCCCAGCGCGCGATGCACGAGCCCGGCAGGCAATGGCGGAACATCCACTGTGACAGGAATGGCACCCAGATCGCTGTCATCGCGGACCCGCCATGCCGGCATGCGCAGGATGCGTTCGTCATCCACATTGACGGCATTGGCCACGATCGTGGCCGCGGCGTCGGCCTCGGCCGCGGTGCGGGCCAGCACCGTGACGCTGTCGGCAATGCCCAGCGAGTGGCTGCGCCCGCGCCAGCCGCTGGTGGCCACACCGCGCACGGGCATGGCGCTGTCGATGCGAATCTTTCCGTCCAGGACCAGCCCGTGGCGCCATTGCGCGGCGTCCAGCGCGGCGATGTCGGAATACACCCCCACGGTGGCCGACTGCCCGGGGGCCAGGTGCAGCGCGATGTCTCCGCCATTGTTGACCCAGGCCCGCCCAATGCCGTCCTGGGCATAGCACCCGAGGATCTCCTGCGCCACCGACCCCGCGACCGCAGCCATTGCGGTGATGAAGCCTGCGCGGTACGGCCTGCAGGCCGTCCACATGCGGCGCGCAACCACACCGCGCAGAGGACAGGCGCCCCCCTCCACCGGCGCGCGCAGGGCTGGCAGCTCGTCCACCAGTTCCTGCAGCAGACCCTCGAAACGCGCCCAGGCACGCTCATGGGCCCGGGCCACGGCATCGGCTGCGCCCTCCGCCTGGATGACGAGATCCATGGGCCCGTGCTGGAAATGCCAGCGGCCGTCGGACAGGGGATTGCGGCAGGCTTGCATGGCGGTGCCGCTCAGCCCAGCAGGGGCGGGCGCCCCAGCGGCCAGGGGTTGGCGGACGGCAGCGTCTGCCATGCCAGCGCCTGGGGCGCGCCGTCGTTGTGCCACGCGCCGTGCTCCAGCACCTCGCGCAGGCTGCGGATCTGCCCGGCATGGCCGCCCAGTGCTTCGTAGTCGGTGCGGCGCATGCTGAATTCGATGGGCGCCACGATGGCGGGCGTGGGCACGGTGCCAAAGCTGTTGTCGGGCATGCGCAGCACATCGGCCATCACGGTGATGCCGCCACCGGGCCACACATAGGCCGGCGCGCCGCCGCAGGTCACATTGACCAGCGCATTCTTGATGGAGCGGGTGAGCAGCACGGGGTTCTCGGTGACGCCGGCACGCAGGCTGCCGCCCGCGCCGCCGAGGAAAAGCACCGAAGCCAGCGAGGGCTCGCAGTTCTCGCCGATGCGGTCCACGATGCGGCGCACTTCGGAAGGCATCTGCGCCTCCACCGGGTTCAGCTGCCCGTCCAGCACATACCAGCAGGCATGCTCGCCCGTGGTGGATGTCATAAGCAGGCGCAGGCCGGGCCATGCCACCTCGGGGTCCCAGCCTTCGATGATGGCCAGCGGGTCGGCGATGTCGGTGCCGCCCCAGCCCGTTCCCGGATTCGCCACCTGGAAATAGCGCCCCGGCGTGGACTTTCTCCCGCGCATCTGGATGCCAGAGGACTTCATGTCCAGGCAGCGCCCAGCCTGGTGCTCGGTCAACACGCCCGTGATGTGGTCGTCCACCACCACCACCTCATCCGCATGGCCGAAAAACTGGCGCGCGAAGATGCCGATGGCGGCCGAGCCGCAGCCCACGCGCATGCGCTGCTCGGCCACGCCGTTGACGATGGGCGCGCGCCCGGCCTGGATCACGAGCTGCGAGCCGCCGTCGATGGTGAACTCCACGGCCTGCTTGTTGCCCAGCAGCTGCATCATCTCGGCGGTGACGCGGCCTTCCTTCTTGGTGCCGCCGGTCAGGTGGTGCACGCCGCCGAGCGACAGCATCTGCGAGCCGTATTCCGCCGTGGTCACGTGGCCCACCACCTCGCCCTTGCAGCGCACATTGGCCTGCTCGGAGCCGAGGAAGCGGTCGGTGTCGATCTTCACCTTGAAGCTGCAGTAGCTGAAGATGCCTTCGGTGACCACGGTCACCATGTCCACGCCCTGCACCTGGGAGCCCACGATGAACGGCGCGGGTTTGTAGTCAGGATAGGTGGTGGACGAACCCACGCCCGTCACGAAGACCTCTTCGCTCAGCAGCAGGTCGCCCGACCAGGGCGCGGGCGGTGTGCAAGGCGCGCTCCCCGCATCGCTTGCGGCGGCATCCGCACCGCTCTGCTGCGCGGCCTGGGCCCGCGCCGCGAACGGCACCAGCGTGGCCTCGCCGGCCTCCAGGGTCTTGCGCAGCACCACCACCGGGTCCAGCCGCACCAGCACCCCGGCGTGGTTGGCGTAGCGGTCGCACGCCCCCGCGCGGCCCTCGGAAATCTGGCACAGCACCGGGCACGCATTGCACTCGACCTTGGCCGCGTTCATGCGCTCATTGCGGGGCCGGGCGCGCTCGAGCACCTGCGGCAGATCCGGCGCATCCATGCCCGGAAGCCCATCGGTCTTGGTGTGTTCAGTCATCGTGCGGCCCATTCATTGCATCTTTTCAAATGCTTGTACGCTCAGTGCATTTTGTGTAGCATTCACTTAACTTAAATGTTGTGATCACTACATTTATCGCGAATGTAGCGTAATCATTCATGGTCCGCAATGGTGTTTTCGCACCCCCCGAAAAGGTGCATGAGGAGCCCCAATATGACGCACGTTGTCACTGACGCATGCATTCGGTGCAAGTACACCGATTGCGTCGACGTATGCCCGGTCGACTGCTTCAAGGAAGGGCCGCAATTCCTGGTGATCGATCCCGACGAGTGCATCGATTGCGCGGTGTGCATTCCCGAATGCCCGGCCAATGCCATCTACGCGGACACGGACCTGCCGGCGGAGTTCGCTGCCTTCCTGGAATTCAACAAAAACCTGGCCCCGGGCCTGCCCACAATCACCAAAAGAAAGCCTCCACTTCCAGATGCGGAACAATGGAGGGTTGTGAGCCACAAGCTTTCCGGCCTGGATATCGCGTTCTGACGCGCTCCGGGAGCGGACTTCAGCCAGTTTTCCCTGTTTTCTTCAACTTTCCCGACCCAAGCACCATGAGCGCCTTTCTCGAAGAACGCGTCCTGACGGTCCACCACTGGACAGACCGACTTTTCTCCTTCACCACCACGCGCGACACCGCCCTGCGCTTTTCCAACGGCCATTTCACGATGATCGGCCTGCGCGGGGAAAACGGCAAACCCCTGCTGCGCGCGTACAGTATCGTGAGCCCCAACTACGAGGAACACCTGGAGTTCCTGTCCATCAAGGTGCCCGACGGCCCGCTGACCTCGCGCCTGCAGCACATCAAGGTGGGCGACCACATCGTGGTGGGCAAGAAGCCCACCGGCACCCTGCTGATCGACTACCTCCTGCCCGCCAAGCGGCTGTACATGTTCTCCACGGGCACGGGCGTGGCGCCATTCCTGAGCCTGATCCGGGACCCCGAAACGTACGAGAAGTTCGAGGAAGTCATCCTGGTGCACGGCGTGCGCGAGGTGAAGGAGCTGGCCTATCACGACTACATCACGCAGGAACTGCCGCAGCACGAGTTCCTGGGCGAGATCGTGAGCAAGCAGCTCAAGTACTACCCCACCGTCACCCGCGAGCCATTCAAGCACCAGGGCCGCGTGACCACCGTGATCGAGAACGGCCAGCTGGCGCGCGACCTGGGCCTGCCGGCGCTGAACCCTGCGGAAGACCGCGTGATGATCTGCGGCAGCCCCGAAATGCTGCGCGACCTCAAGCACATGATGGAAGAGCGCGGCTTCAAGGAAGGTAACACCACGAAGCCCGGCGACTTCGTGATCGAACGCGCCTTCGCGGAGCAGTGACCCCCGGCCGGCCCCGCGGGGCCGGCCCTTCTCACCTGGATCATCCATGTCTGCCACACCCACCAAGACCCGGACGGCGTCCACCCGCTCCCCTTCCACCCGAAAGACGGGGGTGCGCGAACTGGCGGCGCAGACCACGCGCGACAACATCCTGAAAGCAGCGACCAAGGTGTTTGCGCGCTATGGCTACGAAGGTGGCAGCGTGGAGAAGATCTCCAAGGCCGCCAAGTCGTTCGACCGGATGATCTACTACTACTTCGGCAGCAAGGAAGGCCTGTTCATCGAGGTGCTGGAAGAGATCTACCGGCGCATGAACGACGCGGAATCCAAGCTGAACCTCGACGTGGACAACCCCGGCGAGGCCTTGCAGGCGGTGATCCGTTTCGTGGTGGGCTACTACCGCAAGCACCCCGAGTTCGTCACCCTGCTCAACACGGAGAACCTGCACAAGGGCAAGCACATCTCCAAGTCGATGCGCGCCCGCGAATATTCGTCGCCGGCCATCGAGGTGATCCGCCGCGTACTGGAAAGCGGCCAGGCCCAGGGGGCCTTCCGCCAGGATGTCTCGGCGCGCGACGTCTACCTGCTGATCGCGGCCACCGGCTATTTCTACATGTCCAACCGGCACACGCTGTCGGCCTTCCTGGGCGAGAACCTCGAGGCGCCCGAGGCCCTTGCGCACTGGGAGTCCTTTGTCATCGACAGCGTGCTGCGCACCGTCGCACCCGGCCCCAGCCTGCCCCAGGGCCAGACGGCCCGGCGCGCCTAGGCAGGCAGCCATTTCCCGCGCGGCCCGCCCGGGCCGCGCCCAACATCCCCACGAGGAGCATCCCATGGCAGAAGCAGCAGCCGGCGGCAAGTCGGGCAAGGTCGTCATCAAGAACATCGGTCTTTTGTTGTCGGGCGACCTGGACCGCCCCATCCTCGATGCCGACACCATCGTCGTCAACGACGGACTCATCGTGGCCGTGGGCCGCGAAAAGGATTGCGACACCGAACACGCGCAGACCATGATCGACGCGCGCAAGACCTGCGTCGCCCCCGGCCTGATCGACAGCCACGTGCACCCCGTCTTTGGCGACTGGACGCCGCGCCAGAACCAGATCGGCTGGATCGACTCCACCATGAACGGCGGCGTGACCACCATGGTCTCGGCCGGCGAAGTGCACCTGCCGGGCCGCCCCAAGGACATCGTGGGGCTCAAGGCACTGGCCATCACCGCGCAGCGCTCGTTCGACAATTTCCGCCCCGGCGGCGTGAAGGTGATCGCGGGCGCCCCCGTCATCGAGAAGGGCATGACCGAGCAGGACTTCAAGGACCTGGCCGACGCGGGCGTGACGCTGCTGGGCGAGGTGGGCCTGGGCTCCGTCAAGGCCGGCTACGAAGCCCAGCAGATGGTGGCCTGGGCACGCAAGCACGGCATCCAGAGCACCATCCACACGGGAGGACCCTCCATTCCGGGCTCGGGCCTCATCGACAAGGACGTTGTGCTGGAGGCCGATGCGGATGTGATCGGCCACATCAATGGCGGCCACACCTCCCTGCCCTGGAAGCATGTGTGCGAGCTGTGCGAGAAGTCCTCGCGCGCCATCGAGCTGGTGCACAACGGCAACGAGAAGATCGCCATCCAGGCCGCGCGCGCGGCCATCGAGCTCAAGTGCCCGCACCGCGTGATCCTGGGCACCGACGGCCCGGCCGGCTCGGGCGTGCAGCCGCTGGGCATGCTGCGCATGATCGCCCTGATCTCCAGCTTCGCCGACATTCCCGCCGAGCTGGTGTTCTGCTTTGCCACGGGCAACACGGCGCGCATCCGCAACCTGAACTGCGGGCTGATCGAGCCGGGCCGCGCGGCGGACTTCGTGTTCATGGACCGCGCGCAGCACACCGCCGGCGCCACGCTGCTCGAAAGCGTGCAGCTGGGCGACATCCCGGGCATCGGCATGGTGATGATCGACGGCCTGGTGCGCTGCGGCCGCAGCCGCAACACGCCGCCTGCGACTGAAATCCCCGTGGTGCTGTAGCACCCCCAGCCCATGAAAAAGCCCGCTGGCAGCGGGCTTTTTTTGCATTGGGAACGAGGTGGATCAATATGTGTCCGCCACGCGCACGGCGCCGGGCTGCGGGCGTGGATAGGGCTCTGCCGCCCGCGTGGCGGCACCGTCGTCCACGCGGAAGCCCTTGCCCTGCAGCACCACGGGCGTGCCCACGGCCGGGGGCTGCGCGCGCGTGAAACGCCGCACGGAGCCATCTTCCATGCGCACGGCGATCTGGTAGACCGTCTGCGTGCGCGTGCGCTCTTCGACCTTGTGGCCGACATAGCCACCGCCCACGGCACCCAGCACGGTGGCCGCCGTGCGGCCCGAGCCCTTGCCCACCTGGTTGCCCACCACCGCCCCCAGCACCCCGCCCGCGACCGCCCCCACGCCGGTGGCGGGTGCCGCCTGCTGCACGGCCTGGACGGACTCGACACGGCCACAGGTGGTGCACACAGGTGCCTGCGCAGCGGTGCGCAGCGGTTGTTGTTGTTGTTGTTGTTGTTGCTGCTGCTGTTGCGGCTGCCGGGACGGCTCGGCATACCCCTGCGCCAAGGCCGGCGGCTGGTTGGCCGCGCTGTGGATGGCAACGTTCCTGTTGCCCACGGGCGGTGGCGCCTGGTAGGACTGCGGGGGCGTGGCAGCCCCTGGCGCACCATTGGCGGGCTGCGCGGCAGCGGCCAGCGGCGGCGCGTCGGCCGCGGACGGCCCCGCGTTCTGCACCACCAGGGTCGTACCCAGCGCGACCACGCTCACGCCGAGCACCCCGATGGCCGCCCACAGCCACTTGAGGGAGGGCGCCGCGCCGAAGGCCCCCACGGGCGCGGCGGCCAGGGAGCGGGTGGTATTGGAAGGTGAAACGATGAGGCTCATGGCTGTTCTCCGAAAGGTCCAGATGGTTCTGGACGGGTGGCTGCCAGCGTACCCGGCAGTACCGGGAATCCGGGCGTAGCCTCTGTAAAGGACGTAAGAACCTGTTTACACATTTTTCTCTGCGCTGCAGCGGCAGGGCGGCACGTAGCCCCTGCGAACTCCCGGCGCCAAAGGGTGGCAAGCACCCGGGTTGTGCCCGCGCAAACGGCCGCCTATGCTGGCCATCGGCCCGTGCGCCGCGCGGATGCGGAAAGAAAGGAGGCTCACGATGGCGATGGCTGCGGCACAGATCCGCATCGGGATATCCGGCTGGCGCTATCCGCCCTGGCGCGGCAGCTTCTACCCCCCGGGCCTCACCCAGGCGCGGGAGCTGGAATTCGCGTCGCGGCAGTTCCCCAGCATCGAGCTCAACGGCTCCTTCTATGCGCTGCAGCGCCCGTCCAGCTATGGGCGCTGGGCCGCCGACACCCCCGAGGGCTTCGTCTTCACGGTGAAGGCCCCGCGGTACATCACCCACGTCCTGCGGCTGCGCGACGCCCGCGCGGCTATCGCGAACTTCATGGCGTCGGGGCCGCTGGCCCTGGGCTGCAAGCTCGGGCCCATCCTGTGGCAGCTGCCGCCAAGCCTGGCTTTCGAGGAAGCACTGCTCGATGCCTTCCTGGGCCACCTGCCGCACGACACCGAGGCCGCAGCCCGCCTTGCCCATGAACGCGAGGACCGCATGCGGGGCAAGGAATGGCTGGGCCCCGTGGCCCCGATGCGGATGCGCCACGCCCTCGAGGTACGCCACGCGAGCTTCTGCCAGCCGGCGACGGTGGCGCTGCTGCGCCGCCACGGTGTGGCGCTCGTGGTGGCGGACACGGCGGGCCGCTGGCCCGAGGTGGGCGATGTGACGGCGGACTTCATGTACCTGCGCCTGCACGGCGCCCAGGAGCTGTACGCGAGCGGCTACAGCGATGCGCAGCTGGCGGCCTGGGCCGGGCGCATCCGCGCGTGGGCCGCCGGCGGCGTGCCGCCCGACGTGCGGCTGCTCTGCGCAGAAGACGCCGGCCCCGCCGCCATGGCCGCGCGCAATGTGTTCTGCTTCTTCGACAACACCATGAAGACCCATGCGCCCGGGAACGCGCTGACGCTCGCCCGCACGCTGGGCCTGGACGCCCAGCTGCACATTTCCGCCTGAGCGCGCGGGGAAGGCACCTTCGGCACCGCCGGCCTCAGGCCTTACTGCGGCACGTGCAGGCGCCCCCGCTGCGCGGGCAAGGCGCCCAGCTCCTGGAACGCCCGGGCGCAGCTCGCGGAAAACAAGAGGACGGCGGACGAGAAGTAGATCCACATCAGCAGCACCACCAGCGACCCGGCCGCGCCATAGGCCGACACCACGGCTGCGGTGGACAGGTACCAGGCCAGCAGCTGCTTGCCCACCGTGAACAGCGTGGCGCCCACCACGGCCCCGGCCATGATGCAGCGTGCGGGCGGCTTGGCCCCCGCGCCGATGCGCATCAGGCCCACGAACAACGCCACGGCAAAGCCGAAGGCGACGGCTTCGTTGACGACCTGCATGACGGGCGCGAGCGGCGCGAACGACAGGTGCGCCCCGGCCCAGCCCGCCAGCAGGTGGATCAGCGTGGACAGGGCCAGCGACACCAGCAGCAGGAACCCCAGCGCCAACACATAGGCCAGCCCCCGCAGGCGCAGCGAGGCCATGCGCCACCAGGCCGCCCGCTGCGGCACCGGCCCGCCGCCGCGCCAGAGATGCTCCAGCGCCGACTGCAGTTCCACGAACACCCCGGTGGCCCCCGACACCAGCACCACAAAACCCACCAGGGAAGCCAGCCGCCCTTCGCTGGGAGCCTGCGCGCTGGCCAGCGCCTGCCGCACCACGTCGGCCACCTGCTGGCCCATCACCGCCTGCACCTGCGCGATGAGATTGCTCTCCAGATAGCTGCGGTCCATCCACCAGCCCAGCACGCCCACCAGCAGCAGCAGCAGGGGCGCGAGGCTGAGCATGCCGTAGAACGACATGGCCGCGCTCATGCGCAGCCCGTCGGCATCCAGCCACATCTGGGCCGCGCGCCAGAAGGGCTGCAGCAGCCGCCAAAGGGCTTGAAAAGGCAGGAGGAGGTGTTGGACTGTCGGGCGCACGTTCATCGCCACAGCCTAAGGCCGCAAGGCCGTTGCGTCCATGCGCGGATCACCGCTGTGCAGGTAGGTGCGCTCCCACAGCGGCCGCCCGGCGCCAGGCAGTCCCCTGGAACCGCATCGCCATAATGCGCCCATGCCGCCGCCCCGCCCTGCCCACACTCCCCGCGCGCCCCTGGCGCGGCCTCCCCAGGACCGGCACTTCGTGACGGCGCTGGCCCGGGGCCTGGAGGTGCTGGCCTGCTTTCGCGCGGGCGACAAGCTCCTGGGCAACCAGGAGATCGCGCAACGCTGCCGCCTGCCCAAATCCACCGTGTCGCGCCTGACCGCCACCCTCACCCGGCTGGGCTACCTCATCCACGTTGAGGCCTGCGGCAAGTACCGCCTGGGCACCGCCACGCTGTCGCTGGGCAGTTCGATGCTGGTGCGCCTGGACGTGCGCCAGGTCGCGCGCCCGCTGATGCAGGAACTGGCCGACTTCGCGGGCGCCGAGGTGTCGATGGGCACCCGGGACCGCCTGTCGATGATCTATGTCGAGAACTGCCGCAGCGCGGCCCTGCACACGCTCAGCCTGGACGTGGGCTCGCGCATCTCGCTGGCCACGTCCGCCATGGGGCGCGCCTGGCTCGCCGCCGTGCCGCCCAAGGAGCGCAGCGCGGTGCTGGCCCAGATCCAGGGCCGCGACGAAACCGCGTGGCCGCAGGTGCAGCTGGGCATCGACCAGGCGCTGCAGGACTACCGCAGCCTGTCCGTGGCAACGTCGTTCGGTGACTGGCAGAAGAACGTCAATGCGATCGCCCGCGGGTTTCAGCCGGGGGGCGGGCTGCCGCCCATGGTGATCAACTGCGGCGGGCCCGCGTTCAATGTCCCGCAGGATTTCCTGCTCGATGCGGTGAGGCCGCGGCTGATAGAGATCGTGGCCCGCATCGAGACCGCGGTCTACCGCTGAAGACCGCGCTGGCGGGCCTTCGCGGGCACGCACCGAGTTTCGCAGGTGACAGCTCGCGTTTTACATCGGGTGCGGCCCCGACTAGCATGAAGTGCAGTTGCGGGTTCCGCGCCGCGAGCGCGGTGCCCCGCACCTTTCCCCATCCCACGGCAGCGCGATGCCCGGGCGCCCTGTCGCCTTCGAGCCCGCGCGCTCCACGCACTTCCAACGAAAGCCCTTCTCATGAGCGTCAAGCAACTCTTCGATCTCACCGGCCAGGTCGCCCTGGTCACCGGCGGCTCGCGCGGCCTGGGCCTGCAGATGGCCGAGGCCCTGGGCGAGATGGGCGCCAGGCTCGCTATCACAGCCCGCAAGGCCGATGAGCTGGCCGAAGCGAAAAAGCACCTGGAAGGCCTGGGCTGCGAGGTGTTGACCGTGGTCAACGACCTGCAGAAGACCGGGGACATCCCCGGCCTGGTGGACCAGGTGGTGGAGCGCTTTGGCACCATCGACATCCTCGTCAACAACGCGGGTGCCACCTGGGGCGCCAAGGCCGAGGACCACCCCGACGCCGCCTGGCACAAGGTGATGGACCTCAATGTGAACGCGCCCTTCTTCCTCTCGCGCGAGGTGGGCAAGCGCTGCATGATTCCGCGCGGCAAGGGCAACATCATCGTGACGGCCTCGGTGGCCGGCATCAAGGGCACGCCGCCGGGCATGAACACCATTGCCTACAACACCTCCAAGGCCGCGGCGATCCACTTCGCGCGCACGCTGGCCTCCGAATGGGGGCACTACGGCATCCGCATCAACGCCATCTGCCCCGGATTCTTCCCGAGCAAGATGGCCAGCGGCCTCATCGACAAGCTGGGCCCGGCCATGATCGAGCGCACCCCGCTGCGCCGCATCGGCGGCGAAGAGGACCTCAAGGGCGCCGTGGTGTTCCTCGCCTCCGAGGCCTCGCGCCACATCACAGGCCACGCGATCGTGGTGGACGGCGGCGCCAGCCTGATCTGACACCGCGCCATTCCCTGCCCTTTGCGGAAAGCACCCCTTCATGGATTTCACCTACTCCCCCAAGGTCGTCGACCTGCAGCAGCGCCTGACGGCGTTCATGGAAGAACACATCTACCCCGCCGAACCGGTGTACCACCACGAGGTGGCCGCAAACCGCAAGGCCGGCAACGCCTGGCAGCCCACCCAGGTGATGGAGGACCTCAAGGCCAAGGCCCGGGCCGCCAACCTCTGGAACCTGTTCCTGCCCGAATCCAACCTGGGCGCGGGCCTGACCAACCTGGAATACGCGCCCCTGTGCGAAATCATGGGCCGCTCGCACATCGCGCCCGAGGCCTTCAACTGCTCGGCGCCCGACACCGGCAACATGGAAACGCTGGCGCGCTATGCCACGCCCGAGCAGCAGCAGCGCTGGCTGCTGCCGCTGCTCGACGGCCGGATCCGCTCGGCCTTCGCCATGACCGAGCCCGACGTGGCCTCCTCGGACGCCACCAACATCGAAGCCCGCATCGTGCGCGACGGCGACCACTACGTCATCAACGGCCGCAAGTGGTGGACCTCGGGCGCGCCCGATCCGCGCTGCGAGATCCTGATCTTCATGGGCAAGACCGACCCCGATCATGCCAGCCGGCACCAGCAGCAGTCGATGATCCTCGTGCCCATGGACACGCCCGGCGTGACCATGGAACGCGCGCTGCCCGTGTTCGGCTACGACCATGCGCCGCACGGCCATGGCGAGGTGAGCTTCGTGAACGTGCGCGTGCCCGTGGCCAACATCCTGCTGGGCGAGGGCCGTGGCTTCGAGATCGCCCAGGGCCGCCTGGGCCCCGGGCGCATCCACCACTGCATGCGCCTCATCGGCGTGGCCGAGCGCGCGCTGGAGCTGATGTGCCAGCGCGCCCTGGGCCGCACGGCGTTTGGCCGCAAGGTGGCCGACCAGGGCGTCACGCGCGAGCGCATCGCCAACGCGCGCATCCTGATCGACCAGGCGCGCTTCCTGGTGCTCAATGCCGCGCAGATGATGGACACCGTGGGCAACAAGGTCGCCCGCAAGGAGATCGCGATGATCAAGGTGGCCGCGCCCAGCATGGCCTGCCAGGTGATCGACTGGGCCATGCAGGTGCATGGCGGCGGCGGGGTGAGCGATGATTTCCCGCTCGCGGCCGCCTATGCCCAGGCACGTACCTTGCGGTTTGCCGACGGCCCCGACGAAGTGCACCGCAATGCCATCGCCAAGGACGAGCTGGCACGCCATCTGAAACGCGGCTGACCGCCCCGCCGCCGAACCACGCCTTCAGGAGCCCGCCCCGCATGTCCGACCGCCACCTTGCCCACTGGCCCCCGGGGCTGTCCCGCCACCTCACGCTGCCGCAGACCAACCTGTTCCACAACGCCGAGGTTTCGGCGGCGCGCTACCCGGACAAGCCCTTCCTGGTGTTCTACGACACGCTGGTGACGTTCCGGCAGTTCCAGCAGGAGGCCGAGCACATCGCGGGTTTCCTGCAGCAGCGGTGCGGCGTGAAGGCCGGCGACCGGGTGCTGCTGTACATGCAGAACAGCCCGCAGTGGATCCTGGCGTTCTACGGCATCCTGCGCGCCAATGCCGTGGTGGTGCCGGTGAACCCCATGAACCTCACCGACGAGCTGCGCCACTATGTGCACGACAGCGGGGCCACCGTGGCCTTCCTGCCGCAGGACCTGCATGCGCAGGCGCAGCCGCTGGTGGGCGGGGCGCAGGGTGGCGCCGGCCTGGAGCACCTGATCGTCGCGGCCTACAGCGACTACCTGCAGGTGCCCACCGACCTGCCCGTGCCCGCGTTCGTCTGCGCGCCGCGCGAGGCCATCGCCGCCCCGGGCGTGACACTCTGGAGCGACATGCTGGCGCAGCGGCTCGCGCCCGGACCGCTGACCGCCGGGCCCGATG
Source organism: Acidovorax sp. A79 (assembly GCF_041154505.1). Lineage (GTDB taxonomy): Bacteria > Pseudomonadota > Gammaproteobacteria > Burkholderiales > Burkholderiaceae_C > Acidovorax. Next base: position 3,270,538 of record NZ_AP028672.1, on the reverse strand, counting down.
ACCTGTGCGTGATGCCCTACACCTCGGGCACCACCGGCCACCCCAAGGGTTGCATGCACACGCACCGCAGCGCCATGAGCACGCTGGTGGGCGGCGCGCAGTGGTTCTCGCGCACGCAGGATGCGACCTATCTGGCCGTGCTGCCGCTCTTTCACGTCACGGGAATGTCGGGCAGCATGAACGGGCCGCTGTTCGTGGGCGCCACCGTGGTGGTGCTGCCGCGCTGGGACCGCGACGCCACGGCCCGGCTCATGCAGCGCTACCGCATCAGCATCTGGCAGGCCATCTCCACCATGGTGGTGGACTTCCTGGCCAACCCGCGCATCGGCGACTACGACATCTCCAGCCTGCAGGCCATCCGGGGCGGTGGCGCGGCCATGCCCAAGGCGGTGGCGCAGCGCCTCAAGGAGCTGACGGGGCTGGACTACGTGGAGGGCTACGGCATGTCCGAAACCATGGCGGCCACGCACATCAACCCGCCGCACCGGCCCAAGCCGCAATGCCTGGGCATCCCGGTGTTCGACGTGGATGCGCGCGTGGTCGACCCCGCGACGTTCGCCGAACTGCCGCCGGGCGAGACCGGCGAGATCGTGGTGCACGGACCGCAGGTCATGGTGGGCTACTGGAACAACCCGCAGGCCACGGCCGACAGCTTCATCACCCTGGAGGGCAAGCGCTTCCTGCGCACCGGCGACCTGGCGCAGGTGGACGAGGACGGCTACTTCTTCATGGTGGACCGCTTGAAGCGCATGATCAACGCATCGGGCTTCAAGGTCTGGCCCGCCGAGGTCGAGGCCATGATGTACGCCCACCCCGCCATCCAGGAGGTGTGCGTGATCGCCGCGCACGACGAACGCCGGGGCGAGACCGTGAAGGCGGTGGTCGTGCTGCGCGACGCCTTCAAGGGCCAGGTGAGCGCGCAGGACATCATCGACTGGAGCCACGACCACATGGCCGCCTACAAGAGCCCGCGCCTTGTGCAGTTCGTGGACAGCCTGCCCAAGTCGGGCACGGGCAAGGTCCAGTGGCGCGAGCTGCAGGAACAGGAGCGCAGCGCACCTCCCGGGGCGGGTCGGCGCGCCTGACGCTTCACTTTTTATAGCGCCTTGCGCTTTACAGTCAGGCGCCAGCGGCCAAAATAACTGCAAATCCAGGAGTCAGCCCGTGCCGGGGCAGCGCGCGGTGCACGGCAGGATCCCTTGCAAAAAAAGGCCTGCCCCTTCTCCGTGGCAGGCCCTGCGTGGCGTGGCGGTCCAGGGCCCGCGCCGACCTACTTGGCCAGCGCGTCCAGCCGGATCTCCTTGACCTTGCCGCCTTCCACGATGGCCACGCGGGTGTTGGCCGTGGAGCCGCCGCGCTCGTTCACGCCGTCCATCTCGTGCGGGTTGTTTTCGGTGGGCAATGACTTGAAGGCCTTGTCCAGCTGCGCGCGGATCGCGGCGGCGTCGGTGGTGCTGCCCGCGAGCTTCATCGCCAGCGCGGTGGCGTGCACGGTGGTGTAGTTGAGCGAGACCTCGGAACTCGGGTCGCGGCCGGGGTGAGTCTTGCGAAAGCGCTCCACGAAGGCCTTGGTCACCGGCGAGCTGTCCTCCACCACGGGCAGCACGCCGATCGATCCCTCCAGGGGGCCGTAGCCGCCGGTGATCTTGCCGATCTCGTCCATCTTGGCCTGGTCGATGATCACGAAGCCCCCCTTGAAGCCCAGCTCGCGCGCCTGCTTGATCACCAGGCCCGTGGGCTCGGACGCGCCGCCGATGAAGAGCACATCGGGCTTGGAGGCGAGCACCCGGCTCACGCCGCTGTAGAAGTCCGTCGCGCGGTTGTAGGACATGGGGTTCTCGGCCACCACCTTGCCGCCCGCGGCTTCCCACGCGGGCTTGAAGGCGGCTGTCCAGGCCTTGGCGTAGTCGTGGTCGGCATTGGCGATGGCCACGTTCTTGCCGTACTTGCCCATGGCGTGGTTCACGAAGGGCTTCACGTAGGACGTGAACTCGGGCGGGATGCGCAGCGTGAGCTTGTTGTTGCGCTCGGTGATCTGCGGCACGCTGGTGTACGAGAGCAGCAGGACCTTCTGCGCCTCGTTGGTGGCCATCACCGCGAAGCTGCCGCCCGAATGCGGCACCAGCACCGCGGGAGCCTTGTGCTCCTGCACCAGGCGCTGGGTATTGATGGCGGTTTCACTGGGGTTGTACTTGTCGTCCAGCGCGACGATCTCGAGCCTGACCTTCTGGCCGGCCACCTCCAGGCCCTTGGCGTTGATCTCCTGCACCGCCATCTCCATGCCGCTGAGCACGTTCTTGCCGTACAGCGCGGCGCCGCCGCTCAAGGGGCCCGAGTAGCCGATCTTCACGACCTGCTGGGCGAAGGCGGTGCCGGTGGCACCCAGCAGTGTGGCCACCGCGAAGGCGCTGGCACCGAGTCGAAGGATGGTCTTGCGTTTCGTGATCATGCTGATGTCTCCTTGGGGTTTCTGAAAAAGCGGCTCTTGCGAGTCAGGGTCGTCAAACAGGTGGCACTACCGTCGCACGCGCGCGGCGCCGCGGGGGGGCTGCTCCTCATCTCCTATGCGCCGATGTAGGCCCGGCGCACGGCCTCGTTGTTCATGAGGCTGTCGCGGTCGCCCTCCATCACGATGCGGCCGCTCTCGATGACGTAGGCGCGGTGCGCGATCTTGAGCGCCGCGAACGCGTTCTGCTCGGCCAGCAGCACCGTGGTTCCGGCCTGGTTGATGCGCTGGATGACCTCGAAGGTCTGTTTGATGACCAGCGGCGCCAGGCCCAGCGAGGGCTCGTCGAGCAGCAGCACCTTGGGCCGGCCCATCATGGCGCGGCCGATGGCCACCATCTGCTGCTGGCCGCCGCTGAGCGAGCCCGCGGGGTCGTCCTTCTTCTCGGCCAGGATGGGAAACAGCGCGAACACCTCGTCCAGCACCTTCCTGCTGCCCGCCGTGTCGCCCCGGTGCACGTAGGCGCCCAGCATCAGGTTCTTGAGCACCGACATGCCGGGGAACAGCTTGCGCCCCTCGGGGCACTGCACCACGCCGTGCTGCACGATCTGAGAGGGCTTCATGCCCGCCAGCTCCCTGTCGCCATAGCGGATGCTGCCGCCGGCGGCCTTGTGGATGCCGCTGATGGTCAGGAAGATCGAGCTCTTGCCCGCGCCGTTGGCGCCCAGCAGCACCACCAGCTCGCCCTGCCGGGCATGCAGGCTCACGCCATTGAGCGCCTGGAAGCTGCCGTATTTGAGCGAGAGGTTGTCAAGCTGCAGCATGCTCGCTCCCCAGGTAGGCGTCGATGACGGCCGGGTTCGCGCGGATCTCGGCGGGGGTGCCCTCGGCGATCTTCTCGCCGTAGTTCAGCACCATGATCTTGTCGGCCAGGCTCATGATCATGTTCATCTTGTGTTCGATCAGGCACACGGTGAGGCCATGGGCCACCATCTTGCGGATGAGCTGGGCCAGGCCTTCGGTCTCGTCGGGGTTCACGCCGCCGGCGGGCTCGTCCAGCAGCACCAGGCGCGGCCCGGTGGACAGCGCCAGCGCGAAGGCCACGCGCTTGCGCTCCTCCTGCGAGATGTCGCCCGCCATGCGGTTTTCCAGGTGCGCGAGGCCCACGAAATCGAGCGCCTCGCGCGCCTTCTCGCGGCAGATGCGCTCTTCCTCGCGCAGGCGGCTGGAATTGCACAGCACGTCGAGCAGGCCCGAGCGCGTGCGCAGGCGGTGGCCCACGATGAGGTTGTCCAGCACCGAGGCCATGTCAAAGAGCGCCGTGGTCTGGAAGGTGCGCGCCACGCCCAGGCGCGCCACCTCGTCGGTGCGCAGCGAGGTCACGTCGCGCCCCTCCAGCGTGATGGTGCCCGAGCTGGGCCGGTGCATTCCGCTGATGAGGTTGAAGAACGTCGTCTTGCCGGCACCGTTGGGGCCGATGATCGCGTTGATCCTGCCGGCCTCGATGGTGGTGCTGACGTTGTTGACGGCGGCCAGGCCGCCGAAGCGCTTGGTGAGGTGTTCGATCTTAAGCACGGTCGCCTCCTGCGGGCGGTGTGGCGGACGGCCGGGTGGCGCGGCGTGCCTTCCAGCCCAGGTAGGTGCCCACGATGCCGTGCGGCACGAAGATCACCAGCAGCACGAGGATGGGACCGAAGACAAGGAAGCGGTACTCCTGCAGGAACTGCAGGTACTGCGTGAGCCAGGGCATGGCGAGCGCGCCCAGCAACGGGCCCAGCAGCGTCCCCAGCCCCCCGATGAGCATGTACATGGTCATGTCGAAGGTGTGCTCCACCCCCGCCACGCCGGGCCCGATGAAGCGCACATAGCCCGCATACAGCCCCCCCGCGATACCCGCGTAGAACACCGACAGCATGAACGCCAGCACCTTGTTGCGCATGAGGTTGATGCCCAGCGACTCAGCCAGCTCGTCGCTGTTGCGGATGGCCATGAAGGTGCGCCCGAGCAGCGAGTTGACGATACGGCGCATGGCCCACATGCCCACCACCAGCCAGAAGAAGGCCAGGTAGTACAGCGCCAGCGGCGTGTCGAACCGCAGCCCCCCGATGGGCGACGGGGCGGGGATGCCGATGATGCCCACCGTGCCATGGGTGAGCCCTTCCCATTTCTCGATCACGAGGAACATGATGTAGCCCACGCACAGCGTGAAGATCGAGAAGTAGTGCCCCTTGAGCCGCAGCGACAGGACGCCGATGAAGAAGCCCAGCACGGTGGTGACCACGCCCGAGAGCGCGAACGCCACCCAGAACGGCACCTGGTGGTCCACCGTGAGGATGCCCACCGTGTAGGCGCCCACCGCCATGAAGCCGCTGTGCGCCAGGTTGAACTGCCCCGTGTAGCCCGTGATGAGGTTCAGGCCGATGGTGGCGATCGCAAAGATGTAGGCGGTGCCCATCACCGTGAGGTGGTAGTCATTGCCCACGAACAGGGGAAACGCCAGCCCGGCGGCCAGCAGCAGGGCCCAGCCCCATTTGCCTTCCAGGAATGCCATGTCAGCGCACCCCCTTAGTGAACAGGCCCTGCGGACGCACCGACAGGATGGCCACGAGCAGCACGAAGGCGATGATGTCCTTGTAGTCGGTGGAGATGTAGAACGCCCCGAAGCTCTCGGCAAAGCCGATGATGAGCCCCCCGATGATGGCGCCGGGCACGCTGCCCATGCCCCCCAGGATGATGATCACGAAGGCCTTGGTGATCACGAGGTGCCCCATGGCCGGGTACACGAGGTTGATGGGCGCATACAGCGTGGCGGCCACCGCGGCCAGCGCGCCCGAGATGGCGAAGGTGAGCATGGCCACGCGGTTCGCGTCGATGCCCACCAGCGACGCGCCATCGCGGTTCTGCGCCATGGCGATGATGGTCGAGCCCGTCACCGTCTTCTTGAGGAACAGGTGCAGCACCACCATGAGCACGAAGGCCGCCGCGATGATCAGCAGGCGCTGCACCGGCGCCGTGACTCCGCCCAGGTCGATGATGCCGGTGTACGGCGTCTGCATGCGGTGGAAGTCCGCGCCCCACAGGGCCTGCGCGCCGGCCTCCAGGAACAGCAGCACCCCGATGGCCGCGATCATCGGATGCAGGCCCGAGGCATTGCGCAGCGGGTGGAACACCAGCCGCTCCGACACCACGCCGATCAGCGCCACGGCAAGGGCCGAGCCCGCCATCGCCACCCAGTAGTTGAAGCCCCAGGCCGCCATGAGGTGCCACGACACGAACGCCCCGGCCATGTAGAACGCGCCATGGGCGAAATTGGGCACGTGCAGGATGCCGTACACCAGCGTGAGGCCCAGGGCCACCAGGCTGTAGATGCCGCCCAGCGTGAGGCCGTTGAGCACTTGCTGCAGGAACAGGTCCATCAACCGCCCCTCCCTGCGAGCGGTGCGCGGCCGTGCTGCGCGGGCGGCATGGCCTCGGGGCGTGGGCTCGGGGCGTCCCCGCGGGGGCGTGTCTCCATCGTCGTGCTCCTGGTAGGTTTGCAGACAGGCTGCGGCCATCGGCCCAGCCGCCCCTCATGCCGCACGCGATGCGCCGAAGCGGCGCGATCCCCTTGCGGTCGAGGCCGGGCCAGCTTAATAACGAAGCCCCGGATGCCCAACCTCGTATTCCGCTGTGCAGAACATTTCAGGGTAATCACCCAGCGATTGGCGGGTGCGCCAGTCATCTGCGCGACTTGCCGCCGCGGGATGCCGCAACAGACTGAAACAATCCGTCCACCACCGGCGACGTTCCGACACGCGGAACGTGCACGGGGCCCATTGCCACCACCGTCTCGAGGAACCCATGCACCCAGCCCCCCTGGCACGCCTGTGCCACGTACTTCAAGCCCATGTGGACCAGGGCGTGCTGCCCGGCGCGGTGGCGCTGGTGCACCACCAGGGCCGCACCGTGCTGCACCAGGCGGTGGGCGCACAGCGCCCCGGGGCGGACGCCCCCGCCATGGAGCACGACACGCTTTTTCGCATCTACTCGATGACCAAGCCGATTGCCTCGCTGGTGGCACTGATGCTCATGGAGGAAGGCCGCCTGCTGCTGGCACACCCCGTGTCGCACTACCTGCCCGCGTTTGCCGGGCAGCAGGTGTACGACCCTGCCACCGGCCAGCGGGCACCCGCGCCGCGCGAGGCCACCGTGCACGACCTGCTGCGCCACACCGCCGGCCTCAGCTACGCGTGGGAGGCGGGCCCGGTGCCCGACCTGTACCGCGCTGCCCGCATTGGTTCGCGCCGCCACACCAATGCCGGTCTCGCGGCCGCGCTGGGCCCCCTGCCGCTGGTGCATGCGCCCGGCAGCCGCTGGGAGTACAGCCGCGCCACGGATGTGCTGGGCGCCGTGCTCGAGGTGGTGGAAGGCGCGCCCCTGGGCACCATCCTGCAGCGCCGCGTGTTCGGGCCCCTGGGCATGCACGACACGGGCTTTAGCGTCCCTCCCCGGAACCTGCACCGGCTGGCCGAGCCCTTCGCGCGCGACCCGCAGACGGGTACCGAGGTCGCGCTGATCGACGTGGCCGCCCCGCCCGCGTTTGAATCCGCCGGGGGCGGGCTGGTGTCCACCGCCGCGGACTACGCGCGTTTCCTGCAGCTCCTGCTGGGCCGGGGCACCCTGGAAGGCACGGACGGCCCCGTGCGGCTGGCCAGCCGCGCCACGGTGGATTTCATGACGGCGGACCACCTGGGCGGCATCCCCACGGCCGGCGACGTGCTGCCCCCCGGCTACGGATTCGGGCTGGGCGTGGCGGTGCGCATGGCCACCGGGCTGGCGACGCGCCCCGGCTCGGCGGGGCACTACAGCTGGAGCGGACTGGGCGGCACCTTCTTCCTCGTGGACCCGGCGCAGGACCTGTTCGCCATCCTGCTCACACAGGCCCCGGGACAACTGCGCTACCTGAGCGAGCTGTATCCGGCCCTGGTGTACGCCGCGCTCTGAGCGCCCGCCGCCTTACACTCTGCGTCCAGTTGGGCAGCCATAACAACAGGAAATTTATGCAGATTCGCTGTGCACTGGTCGGTATGCCCGGCTCGGGCAAATCCACCATCGGCCGGCAACTCGCCCACCGGGCGGGTGTTCCATTCGTCGACCTGGACCACCGGCTGGAGCAGACCCTCGGCACCACCATCCGCAGCTTTTTCGAAGCGGAAGGCGAAGCGCGCTTTCGCGATGTCGAGTCCCAGGTCCTGGCCGAGGTGGCGCAGGAGCCTGGCGGCATGGTGCTCTCCACCGGTGGCGGCGCCGTGCTGCGCCCGGCCAACCGGGAGGTGCTGCGCCGCTTCGGCAACGTGCTGTACCTGCGCGCCTCGCCCGAAGAGATCTACCGCCGCGTCAAGCACGACAAGACCCGGCCACTGCTGCAGGTGGGCAACCCCATGGACAAGCTGCGCGAGCTGTACGCGCACCGCGACGGCCTGTACCGCGAAACGGCCCACTTCGTGATCGAGACCGGCCGCCCCACGGTGCACACGCTGGTCAACATGATCATGATGCAGCTGGAGATGGCGGCGGCCAGCGCCAGGGAGTCACCCCCACCCGCCGACGGCCTGCTGCCCTAGAGGGGGGTGGGGTTTCCGATGCCCCGTGCCACCCTCGCCGGGGCTTGCCGGCAAGGCGATTCAACCCGGGCCAATCCAGTCAGAAACTGACTTACCTGAAAAGGTTGTACTTCACTATGCAGTAAAGGGCGCGAACGCCGTCTTTCCATCCGATCTTCTTTCCCTCTTCGTAGGTTCTGCCGAAGTAGGAAATACCGACTTCATATATGCGGCACCGCAATTTCGACACCTTGGCCACAATCTCCGGCTCGAACCCGAACCGGTTTTCCTCGATGTGGATGGACTGGATTATTTCGCGCCGGAAGGCCTTGTAGCAGGACTCCATGTCCGTCAGATTCAGGTTGGTGAATACATTGGAAACCAGTGTCAAGAAGCCATTGCCTACGCGGTGCCAGAAATAAAGGACGCGATGGCAGTTTCCACCGATGAAGCGGGAGCTGAAGACCACGTCGGCCTTGTTCGACAGGATGGGATCGATCAATATCGAATATTCCTGCGGATCGTATTCAAGATCCGCATCCTGGATGACCACGATATCGCCCGTGGCAAGCTTTATTCCAGACCTGAGCGCCGCGCCCTTGCCCTGGTTGGACGGGTGAAGAACGATCCTGTCGATCTTGCCGGCCAGTTCGTTCGCAAGGATCTCCCGGGTTCCATCGGTGGAAAAATCATCGATGACGATGATTTCCTTGGAGGGATAAGGCGCGGCGCGCACCGCATCGATGATGCTGCGGATGGTCTTTTTCTCATTGAAGCAGGGAATGATGACCGTCAGCTTCGTCGAGGAGGGCATGCTTTGCATGGCTGAATCTATTTCTGTAGGCACGTGGCTTGGATGGTGGTGACGATGTGATCCGGGGGCCATGATGCCCGCGCGCGGATCCAAGCACAGACGGCACCCGCCCGATGTCCTGGAAGGGCGGCAGCCTGCATGCGTGCTTCACGCCAGGAAGACGGACAGGACCATGGCCACTCCGATGCACGCATACAGCGCGCGGTAGCGCACCTGGAGCCTGCGCACACTCTCGAACGTGAGGCCTTCGCGCATCGCCTGCAGCGTCCAATAGCCATGCAGCGGGTAGAACGCCGCGACCAGCGCCAGTCCCTGGGGGATGGTGCCCCTCAGGGCCAGCACGATCAGCAGAACATTGGCGAACGTGAAAAGCGCGAAGCCGGTGAGGAAGCTTCGCTTCTTGCCGAATTTCACGGCATTGGTCTGAATGCCATTGCGCAAGTCCGCCGCGCAATCGCGAACCTCCTGGGTCAGGTGTCCCGCGCTGAATATCGTGGCGAAGAACAATCCGATCTCCACGCCCCTGGCATCGGGAACCTGGAATACCGAATAGCCCAGGAGAAAATGCAGCACCCCGCTGAACACATGAAGAAACGAATTGGCGAGCGGGACGCCCTTCATGTGGACATGGGGGATGGAGTACAGCGCACTCGCGACGGCGATCATCAGCCCGAGGCCGAGCGTCGCCGGGCCCAGGATACCGAAGGCCATCAGGCCCAGCACGAGCAGCAGCAGCAGCAGGGCGCCGATCTCATGGCGGTGGATGCCCCGGTTCAGGAACACGCCCGCGGATCTGGACGGATCCCGGAGATCCTGCTGGACCCCGGACCAGTCGTTGAGCAAAAAGACATGGGCCACCAGAAAGGCGTTTCCCGCGGCCAGCAGCAGCAGCGCCGCCGCGCCCTGGACCGTGAAGCTGCTCATTGCAAAGACGGCGCCCAGCAAGGGCGCGCCCTGCAGGACCAGGACTTCGTCGAACCGGATGCACGACAGCAGGCGCAGAACCCACCGGGCTCCTCGTGGGCGGTCCATCATGGTGTTTTCAGAACAGCCTGGCCGCCGCTGGCTGCATCGCGGTCGTTGTCATGGGTCCCCAGCAGTCCCAGGCGCACGCTTTCCTGGTACAGCTTGAGCCAGATGGCATAACCCACGTCTTCAGACCAGTAGAACCGTCGTACCGACGCGGTCAGATCGTTGTGGTACAGCAAGGGCGGGTTCAGCTTCACCGGCGAGAAGCCATCCTTCGACAGTGCCTCCAGCAGTGGGCGGACCTCGGCCGGCGTGGGCGCCTTGTCCGTGCCGCCCTCCTCCAGCCGCTGCAGCAGGTGGCCGGCGTCCAGCCAGATGGCCTGTCCGGGGATCGCCGTTTGCAGACGCGATGGCGGCAGCTGCAACGCGCAGCCCGCGGCCTTCATATCGGCCTGCCGCATGACGGGCACCAGCGGTGCCCTGCGGTAGTACACCCAGAGGCGATCCTGATCGACGGCCTGGCCCAGCGCGCCGCACAACGACCGGGCCGCGGGCGGGTCGGCCTGCGACAGCCACATGAGCACATGCATCTGGATGGCCACGTCGGTGGGATTCGGATCGGCGCCCGGGTCGATGCACCGGTAGTCATTGCGCTGCCCCAGCCAGGTCTTGTACAGGCCTTCGGCGGTGCGGTACTGCTCCAGCACCGCCAGGGCGGCCGGTCGCAGCGCATCGGCACCGGGGGCGAGACGCCATGCCAGGGCCGTATCGTCGGAATCCGGCGTGATGGGGCACAGCCCGTGCGTGGTCATGGCGCGGCCGTCGGGCCTGCCATGGTAGCGAACGAGTCCGCTGGCCTCGATCTGGCCGCGCAGATGCGCACGCGCCCGCTCCAGGCTCCCTCCAAGCCCCGCCGGGACGCCCTTCGAACCCAGAACATCGATCATCATCGACGTGACGTAGGTATTCATTTCCAGCCTGGGCGCCTCGAAACGCTCTTCGCCGGTGTACGCGGTGAGCCAATAGCCATCGACCTGCTGCCTGCGGCTGATCAGGCCCACCGCCTGGCGTGCGCTGTGGACAAGCCCGCCCTGGCGGGTGTGGCCGGGGCCGTGGCTCTCCGGGCCGGGCGAAGCGGAGCGTGCCGCGGCGCCGGGTGCCGCCACGGGCGCCGATTCGACGCGAATCTCGTGCAGGCCGACGACCAGGTTCCGCGTATCCCCGTTTGGCAGCGGATTGATCGTGGCGGCATCCACGGCAAAGAAGCTGATGATGTTCCGCCCCGCATGGAGACGGGTGCGCACCACCAGGGACGTCTTTCCCCGGAAGATGTGCTCGCCGCCGGCGGGCACACCGTCATGCAGCACCAGGGTTCTGCGGTCGGGCGCCGTCAGGCCGTGGCCGGGAGATACGTCGAACCGGATGTCCACATCGCGCTCCTCCCGCGACCACAGCCCGAACTCGATGCCCTCGGCATGCCCCTGTCCCATCCACAGGAATCCGGCCTCCCGGCCGCCGAGGTTTTCAATGGGCCAGGGGGTCTCCAGCAAGGTCGGATCGATCCCTACCTTGGCCTTGAGGGTGTCGGCGATCCTGATCAAGGGGGCGGCGGCGGGGGCCTCCGTGGTCTGGAAGGGTTTCTCATTCGCCAATGCGGTGCCGCTCACTTCGAACAGCCGCATGCGGGGCGTCTTGAGGGGCACCGCCTTCAGTCCGGCCTGCGCGGCCAGCCACGTCACCATCTCGCGCGTATCGAGGGCCGGAAACCATTCGAAGAATACCTGTTCATCGTTCTGGACCAGGACGTGGGTTACCTTTTCCGATGCGATCAGGCGGCCCATTCTTGCCGGATCGAAGGGCCCCGTGCCCCAAGGAATCACCGCGTTGGAATAGCCTGTGGCCGGAGAGAAAAGCGGATAGTCGCGAGCGTCCTGGTGCCCCACGAAAAGAATGCGGGCGCCAGCCGGCATGAGGGGTCCGACAATCTCTTCAAAAGGTTCGTTGAGCAGCTTTTCGGAGGCCGGCACGGCGATCGCCTGCACGGCATCGTAGGCCAGCGCTCTCATGGGCTGGTATGCGCAGTACGCGACCACCATCGCGATGAGCGCCTGGGCGGTTTTCCTCGCGGAAAGGTACGGCACGATCAAGGCGATGCCGACAGGCAGCCACAGTGCATAAGGCCCGATGAGAAACCGCCCCGGCACATCGGACTGGGCCATCCACCGCGCACCGAAAAGAACTGCGCCCAGCAAGGGGACCGCCATCAGCGTCAGCGCCGAAATCGCGGTCAGCCCCGCCTTTGGCCAGGTTTCCACCACGTTGCGGATCAACCGCGGCACGGCCACCAGCAGCACGGGAATCCATAGCAGCCCCCACAGTGAAAACCGCGTGGAATGCTCCGGCAGCGCATACACGTACTTACCCGGCCAGGGGCCGCTGCTTTCGCTGGCCAGGGGCGCGCCAGCCCCGATGGCATGAATGACCTGGTTGGCCGCGCTGCCAAGGCGGGTCCGCACTTCACCCGAGGCCGGCACGTCCGGCAACTCCAGCAGCAGGAACACGAAACGGACGGCGTGCGTATAGATCACCTGGGGCGTGACATCCGCCTGGACGACGCGCCGGACTTCCTGCGGCCCCAACGGGTGGTGGTAGAGGGCCGTGTTGAATGCGAGGGGGACGAGCACCGCACTGAGCAGGCCCGCGCACGCCCATCCCCCTGCCAGCGCCTTGAATCGCGCGGGGCGCGCAATCTGGCCGGGCGTCCACCACACGATCAGCAGCAAGCTGGGAATCATCGCCACGGGAAACGACCGGACGTTGATGCTCAATACCGTGAACACCCCCAGAAAGAAGTAGGGGACCCTCGATCCATCGGGCCGGGAGCAAAGGCACACCACCCAGTAGGCCAGCCCCAACAGGGTGACGATGGACCAGATTTCCGGCTTGAGGCCCACCGCACTGGATGCCACGAGCGGCGTCGAGACCAGGATCAGCACACCCACCAAGGCCATTGTCTGGCCCAGCTTCAGCGCACGCAATAGAAAATACTGGCCCACCGCCGCCAATGGAAACGCGAGCCAGAAGACAACGCGGCCCCACGCCTCGGTTTTGGTCAACAGCACCGGCCACAAGAAAAACAGCTCGCTCCCGAACGGAATCATGGTCTGCCGGATATTGTGCGTCTCGAACGGGAATACCGTCTGGTGCTGAATCCAGTAAATGACCCGCGAAGCGTGGTACATCCTGTCGTCGAAATTCTGGATCGGCGCCAGGGCCTGCATTACCAGCGACATGAAAATGATTCCGCAAATGGCCACCAGGGCGATCACACCCCACGATGAAAGCTCAGCGGAAAATGCCTTCAGCCTGTCGCTCAACCCCTTCCAGGCTTCCAGAAAATCACGAAAAGTGGGCCGGCCCACGCCCTTCGTCAGCTGCAGGGTGGCCGCGCACATAACGACCTGAACCAGTATCCAGCCCATGGGATTCAACTGGTGCAGCAATGAAGTCAGGCTCGCTAGGGCGCCCACCTGAAGCATCGCGCTGGCAATGCAAATCCAGAAACCGTCGGCCGGAGAACGGGCAAGGCATGAGGCCCAGCGCAGGGAAGACCAGATAATCAACAGCAGGGAGATCAGGAAAATCATATACCCAGGCAATATTGAGCTCCCTTTGCGCCGGCAAGACATTACCAGTCGAAATCGGAATCCATTGGCGGCACAAATAGTTACCAATTGAATATAGCATAGCCCCAAAATCCGCCGCCGCGAATCATGCCGGGCCGCCAGCACGCCGGGCCCGGATATTCCGGGCACCGCGCATGAAGGGCGGCGGCAGGCCGCGAGCCTACACCGCCCCGGCGCCTTTCAGCCCTGCCGCGCAGCCCTCAGCGGTGCATGCAGCGCCATCAGCTCCACCACCCAGTCAATGAACACCCGGACCTTGGCGCTCACATGGCGGTTGGGCGGGTAGGCCACGTACAGGGGCATGGGGTCCATCGTCCAGCCTTCAAACAATGGCACCAGCTCGCCGCTGGCCGCGTGCGGCCGCGCCATGTAGCTGGGCAGCCACAGCACCCCCATGCCGGCCAGCCCTGCGGCCAGATAGGCATTGCCGTCGTCCATCGCGCACACGTAGCGGCCCTGCACGTGGATGCTCTCACCGCCGCGGCGCATGGCATAGGGAACCGGCTTGCCGGTGCGCGCCCACAGGAAACCCACGATGCGGTGGTGCGAGTCCTCCAGCTCCCCCGGGTGCGCGGGCACGCCCGCGTGCCGCAGGTAGCTGGGAGCGGCAAACACGCGCAGTGCGAGCTCGCCCACCTGGCGGGCGATGAGGGACTGGTCGGTGAGGGTGCCGCCGCGCACCACGCAGTCCACGTTCTCGCCCAGCATGTCCACGCGGCGGTCGCTCACGCCCATGTCGAGCTGGATGTCGGGATACCGCGCGTGGAACGCGGGCAGCGCGGGGACGAGGACGAGCCGGGCCAGGGGGCTGGGCACATCCACCCGCAGGCGGCCCCGGGGCGCGGCGGCGGCGGTGGAGAGGCTGGTCTCGGCGTCGTCCAGGTCGGCCAGCAGGCGCACCACGCGCTCGTAGTAGGCGGCGCCATCGGCGGTGACATGGACCTTGCGCGTGGTGCGGTTGAACAGCCGGACCCGCAGGCGTGCCTCCAGTTGCTGCACCAGCTGGGTCACCGTGGTCTTGCTCATGTGCAGGGTTGCCGCCGCCTTGGTGAAGCTGCCGGTTTCCACCACCCGCGCGAAGGCCTGCATTGCGTCAAAACGGTCCATGGGGATGCTCCGGTGCGGCCGCCTCAGGGGCCCGTGGGGGTGCGCGGGTCGAGCCCGTGCCGCGCTGCAATGGGCCTGGTACGGCCCGCGATTGTTTGGATTCTAAGAACAGTGATGGACAGGCTTGCCTGTTTATCGGCCGGCCCCGCGCTTCTACAGTGCCTTCATCGTCAACACGGGGCGGCTTGCCGGCCCCACCGAAGGAGTTTTTTCATGGCCCAACGTGATGTGGTGTTTCCGGCCGGTCGCCAGGCGCTGTACGAGCGCAACCGCTATTCGCCGGCGGTGCGGTCCAACGGTTTTCTGTTCGTGTCGGGCCAGGTGGGCAGCCGCGAGGATGGCTCGCCCGAGCCCGACCTGAAGGCGCAGGTGCGGCGGGCGTTCACCAACCTGGACGCGGTGCTGCAGGCGGCGGGCTGCACCTTTGACGACGTGGTGGACGTGACGATGTTTGTCGTCAACCCCGAGGCGAACTTTGAAGCGGTGTGGAGCATCGTGCCCGAGTTCTGGGGCGAGGCGCCCCACCCCACGCTGACGGGCATTGGCGTGACCTGGCTGTATGGGTTTCAGTTCGAGATCAAGGTGATTGCCCGGCTGCCGCAAGGCCAGGGCGGCTGAATCTTGCAGGGAGCGGATGGTTGCAATCTTTGAATGAAATGGGGCCCCAGCGCTTATCCCGAAAGCGCTGGCAGCTATGATTTTCATATCAACCGCACATTACCCAGCGCCCCGGCGGCGCTGGCCTGCGGCCACGGCCAGCAGTCCCAGGGCCAGCCACCAGATCAGCCCGTCGCCCAGCGGCACGGCCGTGGCGGCCAGCCCGAAGCCCGCGCCGCCCGCGTCCACGATGGCGCCGTTTGCGGCCAGGTCATCATCCCCCAGGGCGCCGTCGGTGATGGAGAAGGTCGCCACCGCGCCCGCCACCCCGGCGGGCAGGGTGTACCAGCGTGGCGCCGCGTTGGGCGGGCTGGCCGGCGTGGGGCCGTACTTCCAGTACTGGGTGTGGGCCGGCAGCGCGCCGGGGTAGGTGATGGTGAACTGCAGCGTGCTGCCCGGCGTGCAGCCCGTGGTGGCGAAGTCAAACAGCCCGTGCGGAAACTGCACCCCCGCCGGGGCGCTGTGGGCGGGCGGGCTGGACGCGTGGCCCGACGGCGGGATGAACTGCGCGCTGGCGAACACGCACCCCGCACCGCCGCCGCCAAAGCTGGCCGTGATGGTGCCCGAGCCCGTGGGGGACGGGCCGCTGTAGGTCTGCGCCAGCGCCACCTGCAGCGTGTAGGCCTGGCTGCCTGCATAGGCCGCCCCGCTGGCGTCGGTGGCCGTGACGGTGAAATGGTAGGTGCCCGGTGCGCCCACGGTACCGGCCAGCACGCCAGCCGTGCTCAGCGCCAGGCCCGGGGGCAAGGCGCCGGTGCTCACGGCATAGCTGTGCGGGGCCAGCCCACCGGCCGCCGCGAGGGCCTGGCTGTAGGCGCTGTACGCGCCGGCAGCGGGCAGCGTGGCAGGCGCCAGGGTGACGGTGGGGGCTCCCACCGTGAGCGCCACGGCCTGCGCGCCGTTGAACGGGCCGGCGCCGGTGCTGCTGTCGGTGGCGGTGAGGTGGAGGTTGAACGCACCGGCCACCGAGGGCGTGCCCGACACCGTGGCGCTGTCGGCCGTGGTGGCCGTGACCGACAGGCCCGCGGGCAGGTTCTGCACCTGCAGGCCCGTGTAGGGCGCGGCGCCGCCGCTCCAGGTGAAGGTGCGGGTGTAGGCGCTGCCCACCGTGGCGGTCTGCGCGCTGTTGGGGCTGACCACCAGGGTGGGCGGGCTCACGGTCAGCGTGACGGTGGCGGGCGACGATGTGCCGGAGGTGTTGGTGGCGGTATAGGCAAGACTGTCACTGCCCGCATAGCCCGGCGTGGGCATGTACTGGAGGGTGGTGCCACTGACCATCGCCGTGCCGTGCGCGGCCGGTGTGGTGAGGGCCAGCGATGTGGCCGCCCCGCCGGAGAGGCTCAGCGGCACGGCGTTGCCGCTGGAGCCATAGGCCACCGTGTGCGCCGAGTGGCTGGCCACCGGCGCCGCATCGGCCACCACCAGCGTGTAGGCGCGCGTGGCGGTGTAGGGGCCGGTGCCGGTGCTGCTGTCGGTGGCGGTCACGCTGAAGTTGAAGGACCCCGTGGCCGTGGGCGTGCCCGACAGCACGCCACCCGCGCTGAGCAGCAGCCCGCCTGGCAACGCCCCGGCCGTGACGGCATGGGTGTACGGCGCCGTGCCGCCCGATGCCGCGAGCGGAGTGCTGTAGGCCACGGTGCGCGTGCCGCCCGGCACGGTGGCGGGGGCCAGCGACACCGTGGGGCTGGCAATGGCCAGGGTATAGGCCTGCGAGCCCGCATACGGCCCCGGAAAGGCGCTGCTGTCGGTGGCGGTGACCGTGAAATTGAACGCACCGCCCGCCGTGGGCATGCCGCCGAGCAGCCCGCCGGTGGACAAGGCCAGCCCCGTGGGCAGCGCGCCCGCCGTCACCGCGAATGCATAAGGGCCTGCGCCACCGCTCCCCGCCAGGGTCTGGCTGTAGGCCGCCGCCACCGTGCCGACCGGCAGGGTGCCGGGGCCGACGGCCACAGGCACATCGTCGTTGGTGATGGTGCCCAGGCCCTGGTTGTCGGCGATGGTGGCGTTGACGGCGCCGCTCAGGTGGACGAAGAAGGTCTCGTGGGCCTCGGGCGTGGTGTCGCCGACCACGGGCACCGTGACGGTGAGCAAGGTTTGCCCTGGCGTGAAAGTCAGCGTGCCGCTGGTGGCGGTGTAGTCGCCGGGCTGCGTGGCCGTGCCGTTGGCCGTGGCGTAGTTGACGCTGGTGGTGAAGCCACTCGGCGCGCTCAGGGACACGGTGAAGACGGCGCCGGTGGTACCGCCGTGGCCCTCCACCACGGTCACATCGTTGATCGACAGGCTGGGGGCCGCGTCGTCGTTGACGATGGTGCCCTGGCCCTGCGCGTCGCCCGCCACGGCATTCACCAGATTGGTCACATTCACCCAAAACGTCCTGTCCGGCTGGAAGAGCGCATTGCCCGGCACCTGCACCACGAAGGGGTAGGTGCTGCTGCCGGCGGGTATGGCCTGGCCCGCGAGGCTGTGCGCCACGTAGTCGGCCCCCGCGGTGGCCGTGCCATTGGCCGTGGCGATGTCGAAGGTGACGCCGCCCGGCCCGGCGGGCGCGCTGAGACTGACCGTGAAACTGAAATGGGCCATGCCCGCATTGCCTTCGCTGGCCGCCACGTCGTTGATGGACAGCACGGGCTGCTGGCTGACCACCAGCGTGTAGTTCTCCAGCTCGAAATAGCTCCCAGGCCCCGTGCTGGCGTCCGTGACCCGCAAGGTCACCGGGTAGCTGCCCAGGGACGCCGCCGTGGTGCCGCTGACCACGCCCGCGCCGGAGATGCTGATGCCCGCCGGGAAGCTGCCCGTCTCCAGCAGATAGCTGTAGGGCGGCACACCGCCCGTGGTGGCCAGTGCTTGCGAGAAGGGCTGGCCCTGCACCGCCGTTCCCGTGGGGGTGGCCAGCGCCAGGCTCGGGTTGCCCACCGTGCCGGTGTAGCCCTTGTCCACGAACAGGCCGCCATGGTCGGTGGAGCGCACGCTGAAGGTGTAGCCCCCGCGCCGGGTGGGCGTGCCGGTGATGGCGCCCGAACCGGCCAGGCCGAGGCCCGGGGGCAGCGCGCCGCCTTGCAGCGTGTAGGTGTATGGCGCCGTGCCGCCGCTGGCGCTGAGGGCCTGCGAAAACGGCGTGCCCGCCGTCAGGGCGGGCAATGTTGCGGGTGCGACCGCAATGGGAGACGACGAGGGATGGATGGTGACCGTCACGCCCACGACGCTTTGCGCAGTGGCGTTGCCCGATGCGTCGGTGAACTCGAAGTAGTCGCTGGTGGCGCTGTTGCCATTGTGGCTGTAGTCCAGGACCCAGTTCGGTCCGGTGATGCGCAGGTTGGCACTGCCATGCACCGGCAACGCCGGCCCGTCCACCGGACCGGTGCCCGCCCAGCCAATACCTGGCGTGCAGTCGGTCACGTCGATGGTGACCGTGCCGCCTTGCGTGACCCCACCACCCTTGGCCGGGCAGATGAGCGAGGTGTGCGCGGCGCTGGCCATGCCAGGCTGCAGCAAACCCGCCAGCAGCGCCGCGCAAGCCAGCAGGCGCAGGGCCGCATGATGGAGCCCCTCCGGAAATCCATGGAAACGCAGCATTGGCATCGCCCCTACACAGTTCTTTGTCTTGTGCTTGGGCGGGCCCTGCGCGGCCCACGGCGGGAGCCACTGTCCTGTGAAAAGTGCAGCGGCAGCGCCGCACCGAGCTTGTCCCAATCGTGGCTGATTACATGCTGCGCCCTGGCAAATAGCATCCCTCCTGAAGTAGGGTTCCCACTGCCGAAAACACGCGCCAGGCATGGCGCAGGCGCGCCGGTCTGGAGGCAGGCCCATGGCTTGCGAAGCGCTTTCCGGCAAAGCCACCAACAGAAAGGCCCCGCGTGCGGGGCCTTTCTGTCCATTCAATCAAATCAGCCCCTGGCGCTTATCCATCAAGCGCCAGAAGCTATAAAATCAATAGCATCACAGATTCGGCGCCAGCAACCGCTCCAGCACCTTCTCATCCATCCTGCGGCGCTGCGCCATGTCGTGCAACTGGTCTTCACCGATCTTGCCGACGTTGAAGTACACGGCATCCGGATGACCGATGTAGAAGCCGCTCACGCTGGCCGCCGGCATCATGGCCAGGCTTTCGGTGAGGGTCATGCCGATGTCTTCGCACTGCAGCACACGGAACAGCTCGCTCTTGGCGCTGTGGTCGGGGCAGGCGGGGTAGCCGGGCGCGGGGCGGATGCCGCGGTACTTCTCGGCGATCATGTCGTCGTTGCTCAGCGCCTCGCCGGCGGCATAGCCCCACAGGTCGGTGCGCACGCGGTGGTGCAGGGCTTCGGCAAAGGCTTCGGCCAGGCGGTCGGCCAGGCTCTTGAACAGGATGGCGGAGTAGTCGTCCAGCGCATCGATGAAGGCCTTTTCCTTCTTTTCGATGCCCAGGCCCGCCGTCACGGCGAACAGGCCGGCGTAGTCGGCGATGCCACTTTCCTTGGGGGCGACGAAGTCGGCCAGGCAGCGGCTGGGGCGGGTCACGCCGTCGATGACCTGCTTTTCGGCCTGCTGGCGCAGGCCGTACCAGGTCATGGCGACCTCGGTGCGCGATTCATCGGTGTAGAACTCGATGTCGTCGCCGCCGTTCACGCTGTTGGCCGGGTACAGGGCCATCACGCCGCTGGCCGTGAGCCAGCGGCCTTCGATGATCTTCTTGAGCATGGCCTGCGCATCGGCGAACACGCGCGTGGCCTCCACGCCGACCACTTCGTCGGTCAGGATGGCGGGGTAGGGGCCGGCCAGATCCCAGGTCTGGAAGAACGGGCCCCAGTCGATGTAGCGGGCCAGCTCGGCCAGGTCGAAGTTCTTGAACACACGGCGGCCCAGGGCGCGCGGCACGGTGGGTTGGAACGTGGTCCAGTCCACTGGCGTGCTGTTGGCGCGCGCCTTGGCCAGGGGCCACAGCGGGGTCTGCTTCTTGTTGGCGTGCTGGGTGCGCACCTTGTCGTAGTCGGCGTTGAGCTCCTGCACGTAGCTGTCCACCCCCTCGCCCAGCAGGCTCTGGGCCACGCTCACGCTGCGCGAGGCATCGGGCACGTAGACCACAGGGCCTTCGTAGTGGGGCGCGATCTTCACGGCGGTGTGCACGCGGCTGGTGGTGGCGCCGCCGATGAGCAGCGGGATTTTCTTGATGCGGAAGTGGTCGTCCTTCTGCATCTCGCCGGCCACGTACTGCATTTCTTCGAGGCTGGGGGTGATCAGGCCCGACAGGCCCACGATGTCGGCCCCCTCGACCTTGGCGCGCGCCAGGATCTCGTGGCAGGGCACCATCACGCCCATGTTCACCACTTCGAAGTTGTTGCACTGGAGCACGACGGTGACGATGTTCTTGCCGATGTCGTGCACGTCGCCCTTGACGGTGGCGATGATGATCTTGCCCTTGCTGCGTACGTCGCGCCCGGCCAGTTCGTCCTGGCGTTTTTCTTCCTCGATGTAGGGAATCAGGTGGGCCACGGCCGACTTCATCACGCGCGCGCTTTTCACCACCTGGGGCAGGAACATCTTGCCGGCGCCGAACAAATCGCCCACCACGTTCATGCCGTCCATGAGCGGGCCCTCGATCACGTGCAGCGGACGGCCGCCCCTGGCCAGGATCTCGCGGTAGGCCTCTTCGGTGTCCTCGGTGATGAAGTCGGTGATGCCGTGCACCAGCGCGTGCGACAGGCGCTCGCCCACGGTCTTGGGGTGCTCGGGCGTGCCGCGCCATTCGAGTTTCTTGCTCTCGTCCTTGGCGCCGCTCTTGGCGGTTTCGGCGATCTCGACCAGGCGCTCGCCCGCGTCGGGGCGGCGGTTCAGCACCACGTCCTCCACGCGCTCGCGCAGCGCGGGCTCCAGGTCATCGTAGACGCCGACCATGCCGGCGTTGACGATGCCCATGTCCATGCCCGCCTGGATGGCGTGGTACAGGAACACGGTGTGGATGGCCTCGCGCACGGGGTCGTTGCCCCGGAAGCTGAACGACACGTTCGACACGCCGCCCGAGACCTTGGCGCCGGGCAGGTTCTGCTTGATCCAGCGCACCGCCTCGATGAAGTCGACCGCGTAGTTGTTGTGCTCCTCGATGCCGGTGGCCACCGCGAAGATGTTGGGGTCGAAGATGATGTCTTCGGGCGGGAAGCCCACTTCATCGACCAGGATGCGGTAGGCGCGTTCGCAGATTTCGATCTTGCGTTCGTAGGTGTCGGCCTGGCCTTTTTCGTCAAACGCCATGACCACCGCAGCGGCGCCGTAGCGGCGCACCAGGCGCGCCTCGTGCTTGAACTTGTCCACGCCCTCCTTCATGGAGATGGAGTTGACGATGCCCTTGCCCTGCACGCAACGCAGGCCGGCTTCGATCACCTCCCACTTGGAGCTGTCCACCATGATGGGCACGCGCGCGATGTCGGGCTCGGACGCGATGAGCTGCAGAAAGCGCACCATGGCGGCCTTGCTGTCGAGCATGGCCTCGTCCATGTTGATGTCGATGACCTGGGCGCCGTTCTCCACCTGCTGGCGCGCCACGGCCAGGGCCTCTTCGTACTGGCCGTTCAAAATCATGCGCGCGAACGCCTTGGAGCCGGTGACGTTGGTGCGCTCGCCGATGTTGACGAACAGCGTGCCCTCGCCAATGGAGACAGGCTCCAGGCCGGACAACTTCATGGGGGGGACGGACAAATCTGACATAAGGCTCACCTGCGCGGCACAAGGGGGTTCAGGTGAGCGTCGTTGTCAATGTACTGAGGGATGCGCGGCCCAAGCCTGACGAGCCGCCATGCCCCACCAGGGCACGGCAAGCCGCTGCAACGCTCCTTGGACCAGGGGCCGATTGTAGTTGGCCCGCCCGCGGTCAGCGCATCTGGCGGCGCTGGCCCAGCGCGGCCAGCAGCACCAGGCCGGCGAGCAGCCACAGCGCCCATTCCGACAGGGACGGAATCGCGCTCGGGGCCGCCGCGATGGTGTCGGTGTCGGTGGCGCTGTTGTTGCCGGGGTTGGGGTCGGTCACGCCACCTGGTGCCGCGACGGTCGCGGTGTTGACCAGTGTCCCCGTCGCCGACGCGCCTACCGTGGCGCTGACGGTGTAGGTCACCGATCCGCCCGCGGGCAGGTTGACGGTGTCGTTGATGCTGCCACTGCCCGCCGCCGTGCAGGTGCCGCCGCCCGCGCCCACGCAGGTCCAGGTGCCGGTCAGCACCGCGGGCAGGGTGTCCGCCACCGTTGCCCCAGCGACGCCGGAGGGCCCGGCATTGCTCGCGGTGATGGTGTAGGTCACCGAGCCGCCCGGGGTGGCCGTGGTCACGCCGTCCGTCTTGGTGATGGCCAGATCCGCCTGCGGCGTGACGGTGTCGGTGTCGGTGGCGCTGTTGTTGGCCGGGTTGGGGTCGGTCACCCCGCCCGGCGCCGTCACCGTCGCCGTGTTGACCAGCGTTCCCGTGGCCGCCGCACTCACCGTCGCGCTGACGGTGTAGGTCACCGAGCCGCCCGCGGGCAGGTTGACGGTGTCGCTGATATTGCCGCTGCCCGCCGCCGTGCAGGTGCCTCCGCCCGCGCCGACGCAGGTCCAGGTGCCCGTGAGGGCGGCGGGGAAGGTGTCCACCACGCCCGCGCCTGCGGCGTTCGATGGGCCGGCGTTGCTGGCGGTGATGGTGTAGGTGACCGAGCCGCCCGGAACGGCCGTGGTCACACCATCCGTCTTGGTGATGGCCAGGTCGGCTTGCGACGCGAGGGTGTCGGTGTCGGTGGCGCTGTTGTTGGCGGGGTTGGGATCGGTCACCCCGCCCGGCGCTGTCACCGTCGCCGTGTTGACCAGCGTTCCGGTCGCCGAACCGCTGATCGTGGCGCTCACCGTGTAGGTGACCGATCCCCCCGCGGGCAGGTTGACGATGTCGTTGATGTTGCCGCTGCCCGCCGCCGTGCAGGTGCCTCCACCCGCGCCGACGCAGGTCCAGGTGCCGGTGAGCGCGGCAGGGAAGGTATCGAGCACCGCGGCCCCCGACGCATTGGACGGCCCCGCGTTGCTGGCGGTGATGGTGTACGTCACCGATCCGCCCGGAACGGCCGTGGTCACGCCATCGGTCTTGGTGATGGACAGATCCGCCTGTGGCGTGAGCGTGTCGGAGTCGGTGGCGCTGTTGTTGGCTGGGTTGGGGTCGTTCACGGCAGACGTCACCGTCGCGGTGTTGGTCAGCGTGCCCGTCGCAGACGCATTGATCACGGCGCTCACCGTGTAAGTCACCGAGCCGCCCGCGGGCAGATTGACGCCATCGTTGATGTTGCCGCTGCCCGCCGCCGTGCAGGTTCCGCCGCCCGCGCCCACGCAGGTCCAGGTGCCGGTGAGCACGGCCGGAAAAGTGTCCGCCACCGTGGCACCGACGGCGGGGTCCGGCCCTGCATTGCTGGCGGTGATGGTGTAGGTCACCGATCCGCCCGGCGTGGCCGTGGTCACTCCATCGGTCTTTGTGATGGAAAGGTCCGCGTCTTGGGCATGCGCTGCGGTCGCGGCCACCATGGCCAACAAGAACGCAGTGAGCCACAGCAATGCACGTTGGCGCATGGTGAAGTCCCGATTTGGAGTGGAAGGGTGGCCAAAGTGTAACGCCACGTTTCCATCTGGAACGTTCATGCGCGTCGGCGCGCGCTGACGGCGCGTCCCGCGCTGGACGCGGTCGAATCGCCCTTAACGCACCGGCAGAAACTGCAGGAAAGTCCCGCCCACGATGCCCTGCACGTAGCTGATGGCAGCGCGGCGGTACTTTTCGGTGGTCAGGGCGGCCAGCAGGTCGAGCCGCGCGATGACCTTGCCGAACTCGCGCTCGAAGCTCAGGTTGCGGCCCTGGGGCCCGATTTCGTCGGCCAGCAGCAGCGGCTGGCCCTGGGCATTGCGGCGCTGGGCCAGCAGCCACACGGCGCTTTCCACATTGCGCGCGGCGTTGTAGAGGTGCTGGGCATCCACACCGTCGAGCAAGAAGAACTCGGTCTTGCCGCCATGGGCCGTGATGATCATGTCGGCCGTCGCATGGATGAACGCCGCCACGCGGTCTCCCGCAAACTCCGGCGCCAGCGCAAAGCCCATCGCGGCGATGTCACGGCGCCCCTGCAGTGGCGCCCAGGGCTGGCGCTGCAGGATGGCCGTGCGCACCTGCTCGGCGGCGTGCTCGCGGCTGGTGGTGCTGGTCTTGCGCCATTCGGCGGGGTTGCGGCGGTAGAGCTTGTCCATGAGGCGGAACAAGCCCTCCAGGTTCTCCTGCATGGCCAGCGTGGCCAGGCGGTTCATGTCGGACTGGGCCAGCTCACCGGGCGCGGCGGATGCGCCCTTGACCTCGCCGCGCTGCGTGGGCGCGTTGCCCGCGCAGCCCGCGAGCACGGCGCACAGCAGCGCACAGGACGACATCCACAGGATAGAAAAGAACGGCCCACGCATGGGGGCCGATTATCGGGCGCAGTGCGGGCCTCGCACAGTCGGTTGACACTGTTTGAAGATCTCAGGCCGCTGCAATGCATCGAACGGGCGAACCCGCGCCACACCCCCCGTTGGCGTCAGCTGCGGCCTGCGCTGTCAGGGTTGGGGATGCCCTTCATCGGGCATTCCTCGGTGCCTACCATGGGCCGGGTGATGGCTTCCACGGCCTTGCGGGTGCCTTCGGGGTCATTCACCCAGCGGGTGTAGAAGTCATACGGGCAGGCGGCCACGCCCTGGTCCCCGTCGCGGGAGTTGATCATGCCGGTGTAGCCCCGGTGCAGCAGCTTGAAGAGGTGGTTTTCGGACTGCCCGTTCCTGCGGAAGTCGCGGATCAGGCTTTTTGACAACGCGGCGTACTGCACGCCGTATTCCTCCTCGCCGCATTCACCCAGCGTTCGGCCATCAAAGCCAATCAGCGCGCTGTGGCCAAAGTAGCTGTACACGCCGTCGAACCCGGCGGCATTGGCCACGGCCACGTAGGTGTTGTTGGCAAAGGCCATGGCCTTGCTCATCAGAATCTGTTGCTCCTTGGCGGGGTACATGTAGCCCTGGCACCGCACGATGAGCTCAGCGCCCTTCATGGCGCAGTCGCGCCAGATCTCGGGGTAGTTGCCATCGTCGCAGATGATGAGGCTGATCTTCAGGCCCTTGGGGCCTTCGCTCACGTACGTGGTGTCCCCCGGGTACCAGCCTTCAATGGGGGTCCAGGGCATGATCTTGCGGTACTTCTGCACGATCTCACCCTGGTCGTTCATCAGGATCAAGGTGTTGTACGGCACCTTGTGCGGATGCTTCTCATGGCGCTCGCCGGTGAGCGAGAAGACGCCCCACACCTTGGCCTTGCGGCAGGCGGCGGCGAAGATCTCGGTCTCCTCGCCGGGGATGGTGGCCGCCGTGTCCATCATCTCTTGGGCGTCGTACATGATGCCGTGGGTGCTGTACTCCGGGAAGATCACCAGGTCCATCCCGGGCAGGCCGGTCTTCATGCCCACCAGCATGTCCGCGATCTTGCGCGCGTTGTCCAGCACTTCGGCCTTGCTGTGCAGGCGTGGCATCTTGTAGTTGACCACCGCCACGCCGACGGTGTCCTTGCTGCTGGAGATATCGCCGTGAATCATGGTGAAGCACCCCTATCAATGAGAAATCATCCAGGGCCGTTTGCTGGGAAACGCCTTGGCGCCGCTGGGCGCCGTCACCGTGGCCTTGCGGCTTTGCGATGACGAACAGCAACCACAGCCTGCGGGGTGCTTGAGGCGGGCGTAGTCGCCCGAGCGCTGCGGCTCGTGCCGCGCGCGCTCGTTGGTGGCGATGGCGCTGCGTGCGGACGCACTCATGAGCGCCAGGCGCGGCGCGGTGGCAAACACGCGCGGCGATGCGGCGCCGCAGTCCGGGCAGGCGGCGGGTTCGTTGCGGTCCGCCAGCAGGCGGAAGGCATCAAAACCGCCACACTGGGCACAGGCGTAGTCGTAGGTGGGCATGGCGGTTTCTTTCTGGCGAAGGCGCCCCGTGGGTCAGGCCAGATCGGGCGACAGCGGCATGGCCACCGAGCCATCCAGGTGCTGGACCGGCCCTGCGGCGCTGGGGTTGATGTCAAAGTCAAAGATCTGCGTGGGCAGCCACAGCGTGGCGCAGGCGTTGGGCACATCCACCACGCCGCTGATGTGGCCCTGCACAGGCGCGGTGCCCAGAATGGAATAGGCCTGCGCGCCCGAGTAGCCGAACTTCTTCAAGTACTCGATGGCGTTCAGGCAGGCCTGGCGGTAGGCCACGTTCACATCCAGGTAGTACTGCTTGCCGCTTTCGTCCACGCTGATGCCTTCAAAGATCAGGTAGTCGTTGTAGGTGGGCGTGATGGGGCTGGGCTTGAAGATGGGGTTCTTGATGCCGTACTTGGCCATGCCGCCCTTGATGAGCGTGACCTTCATGTGCACCCAGCCCGCCATCTCGATGGCGCCGCAGAAGGTGATTTCGCCATCGCCCTGACTGAAGTGCAGGTCGCCCACCGACAGCCCGGCACCGTCCACATACACCGGGAAGAACACCTTGGCGCCGCGCGACAAGTCCTTGATGTCGCAGTTGCCCCCATGCTCGCGCGGTGGCACCGTGCGGGCGCCTTCGGCAGCCGCCTTGGCCTTGGCCTCTCCAGTCAGGCGACCCATGTGCGCGGTGCCCGCCGAGGGTGGGTTGGCCAGCCCGGCCGTGGGGTCCGAGTCGATCAGGGTCTGCTCACGGGCGTTCCACTGCTCCAGCATCTTGCGGTCGGGCAGGCAGCCGATCAGGCCGGGGTGGATGAGGCCGGCGTACTTCACACCCGGCACATGGCGCGAGCTGGTGAACATCCCATGAAAGTCCCAGATGGACTTTTGCGCCTGGGGAAAGTGCTCGGTCAGAAAACCGCCGCCATTTTTCTTGCTGAAGAAACCGTTGAAGCCCCACAGGCTGTCCTGCTTGGCGCCAATGTCCAGCAGGTCCACCACCAGCAGGTCGCCCGGCTCGGCGCCCTTCACGCCCACGGGGCCGCTGAGGTAGTGCACCGTGGTCAGGTCGATGTCGCGCACGTCGTCGGCGCTGTCATTGTTCTTGATGAAACCGCCGGTCCAGTCGAACGTCTCCAGCACGAACTCATCGCCGGGGTTGACCCAGCAGGCCATGGGGATGTCGGGATGCCAGCGGTTGTGGATGTTCTCGTTCTCGGTGGGCGACTTGCTCAGATCGACCTTGATCAGGGTTTCAGCCATGGCGTGCTCCTTGGAAGGGGTGGGTGATGAAAGGGGTTGAAGGCAGGACGTTGCGCTGGCGCAGCTGCGAACTTCGTCAAACAGACAGATAGGCTTTGATGCGCTGCTGGTCGGTGTCAGCGCGTGCCGTCTCATGCACCAGACGGCCGCCTTCGATGACGAACAGCCGGTCGGCCACGTCCATGGCGAATGACAGCACCTGCTCGCTCACCACGATGGTGATCTGGCGCAGCTTGCGGATCTCGTTGAGCGCCTTGGCGATGTCCTTGATGATCGAGGGCTGGATGCCCTCGGTGGGCTCGTCGAGCAGCAGCACCTTGGGGTCGGTGACCAGCGCGCGGGCAATGGCCAGCTGCTGCTGCTGCCCGCCCGACAGGTTGCCGCCCTTGCGGCGGCGCATGTCCCACAGCACGGGGAACAGCGCGTAGATGTCTTCGGGAATCTGTCGCGTCTTGGAGTTTTCCAGCCCGGTCTCGATGTTCTCTTGCACCGTGAGGGTTGGGAAGATCATGCGGCCTTGCGGCACATAGGCAATGCCCTTGGCCACGCGGCGAAAGCTCTCGTCTTTGGTCACGTCCTGGCCTGCCACGGTGATCTGGCCGCTCTTGACGGGCATCACGCCCATGAGGCTCTTGAACAGCGTGGTTTTGCCCATGCCATTGCGGCCCATGATGGCCACGGTCTCGTTGGCACGGCCGTCAAACGAGATGCCGTGCAGCGCCTCGCTCTGGCCGTAGGCCACAAACAGATCCTTGACTTCCAGCATGCTGCGCTCCTGTGGGGGTTCGGTGGGCGGGTGGCGAGGTCAATGACCGAGGTACACGTCGATGACCTTGGGGTTCGCCTGCACCTTCTCCATGGGGCCTTCGGCCAGGATCTTTCCCTGGTGCATCACGGTGACCTTGTGGGCAATGCGCTTGACGAACTCCATGTCGTGCTCAATGACGATCACCGCGCGGTTCTTGCAGATGCGCTGCAGCAGCTCGGCCGTCAGCTCACGCTCGCGGGCGCTCATGCCAGCGATGGGCTCGTCCAGCATCAGCAGCTCGGGCTCCTGCATCAGCAGCATGCCGATCTCCAGCCACTGCTTTTGCCCGTGGCTGAGCAGGCCCGCCTCGGTGTCGAGCTTGTCCCCCAGGCCGATGTCCTCGGCCACCACCTGCACACGCGCCTTGACTTCGTCGGTGCACTTGAACGCCAGCGCGCCCAGCACCGAGCGGCCCGCGGGGTAGGACACCTCCAGGTTCTGGAAGACCGACAGGTTCTCGTAGATGGAGGGGGTCTGGAACTTGCGCCCGATGCCCAGCCGCACGCGCTTGTGCTCGGCCATGCGGGTGAGTTCTTCGTTCTTGAACTTGATGCTGCCGCCGGTTGCGCGGGTCTTGCCGCAGATCAGATCCAGCAGCGTGGTCTTGCCCGCGCCGTTGGGGCCGATGATCACGCGCAGCTCGTTCTTGTCGATGTACAGCGTGAGGTCGTCGATGGCCTTGAAGCCGTCGAACGACACGGTCAGGTCTTCAATGGCCAGCGCGAAGTCGGTGTTGCTCATGAGGGGTGCTCCGGTGGTTTCAGACGCCCTGGCGGCTCACGCCATCAGGCAGCGTGGCAGACGGTACGGGCGACGATGCCGCCGCTGGCCCAGCATCGGCGGGTGGGCGGACTGCGGGTGCCCGGCCTTGGGCGGACGCCTGGCGCAACGCTTCGCGGCGGCCCTTCCACCAGGGCACCACATGGCTCTCCCACAGGCCCGCCAGGCCCATGGGGAAGGCCATGGTCACGCCGATGAAAAGCCCGGCCATGAGGAACAGCCACAACTCGGGAAAGCTCTCCGAGAAATACGTCTTGCCCGCGTTCACCAGCAAGGTGCCATACACGGCACCCACCAGGCTCATGCGCCCGCCCACGGCGGCGTAGATCACCATCTCGATGGACGGAACGATGCCCACGAAGCTGGGCGACATGAAGCCCACCTGCAGCGAGAACATGGCGCCCCCGATGCCCGACAGCGCGGCGGCCAGGCAGAAGGTGAAGACCTTGAAATTGGCCACGTCGTAGCCCGAAAAGCGCACGCGGTCTTCCTTGTCGCGCATGGCCAGCAGCAGCGTGCCCACCTTGCCGGTCTGTATCCAGCGGCACAGGACGATGGAGCCGATGAGCAGCGCCACGCACACGTAATACAGGATGTACTTGGCGCTGTCGGTGCGCGTGTCCCAGCCCCACAGGGTCTTGAGGTCCGTCATGCCGTTCACGCCCCCGGTGTAGCCCTGCTGGCCGATGATGAGCACGGTCAGGATCAGCGCCACGGCCTGCGTGATGATGGCAAAGTACACGCCGCCCACGCGGCGCTTGAACATCGCGAAGCTGATGACCCAGGCCAGCACCGTGGGCACCACGATGACCGCTGCCAGCGCAAACGGCAGGCTCTTGAAGGGAATCCAGAAGCTGGGCAGCTCGGTGATCTGGTTCCAGTCCATGAAGTCCGGGATGCCGGGCGTGGACTGGATCTTGGTGCTGATGGGGTCCGACGCCTCGAGCTTGAGGAACATGGCCATGGCATAGCCCCCCAGGCCAAAGAACACGCCCTGCCCCAGGCTGAGCACGCCGCCGTAGCCCCACACCATCACGAGGCCGATGGCGACGAACGCATAGGTGAGGTACTTGCCCACCAGGTTCAGCCGAAAGATGTCGAGTGCCAGCGGCAGCACCACGGCCAGCAGCACGGTGAGCAGTACCAGGCTGGCGAGCTGGTAGCGCAGGATCCAGGCTTTGAGGGCGTTCATGCGGAGACTCCGGTGGGCTCGAAGGAAATGGACAGTTGAGCGAATTTCATCGGCGAACTTTGGAGGCGAACAAACCCTGCGGCCGCACCATCAGGATCAGCACGATCAGCGACAGCGTGATCATCTTGGCCATGGAGCCCGCCATGAAGAACTCGGTGATGGACTGCGTCTGCGCAATGCCGAAGGCCGACACCACGGTGCCCAGCAGGCTGGCGGCGCCGCCAAACGTCACCACCAGGAAGGCGTCCACGATGTAGAGCGAGCCCGATGTGGGGCCGGTGGAGCCGATGGTGGTGAACGCTGCGCCCGCCACGCCGGCAATGCCGCAGCCGATGGCGAACGTGAGGCGGTCGGTCTTCTGGGTGTCGATGCCAATGGCGTTGGCCATGACGCGGTTGCTCACCGTGGCGCGCACCCGCAGGCCCCAGCGGCTTCGGTGCAGGGCGAGCAGCACGCCGCCCGTGACCACCGCCGTCAGCGCCAGCACGAACAGGCCATTGATCGGGATGTCCAGCCCCTCGGCGGGCGCCCAGGAGCCCAGCAGCCAGTCGGGCAAGGTCGGGCTGACCTCCTTGGGGCCGATGAAGGTGCGAAACGATTGCTGCAGGGCCAGGCTGATGCCCCAGGTGGCCAGCAGCGTGTCGAGCGGGCGCTTGTACAGGTGGCGGATCAGCCCCCATTCCACCAGCCAGCCCGCCGCAAACGCAAATCCGAACGCCGCCACGATCGCCAGCGGAAAGTAATACGGAATCATCTGCGGCGCATGGTTGGCCGCCAGGGTGGAGCCCAGGTAGATGGTGTAGGCGCCAATGGTCATGAACTCGCCATGGGCCATGTTGATCACGCCCATCTGCCCAAAGATGATGGCCAGGCCCAGCCCCATGAGCAGCAGCACGGCAAACAGACTCAGGCCCGCAAAGCCCTGCATGAGGCCGATGTTCATCATTTCGGAAAAGGTCATGTTGCAGCTCCTGCGTGGGCAGCGTTGGAAAACGAACAGCGGTGCCATGGGGCGGCCTCTTGCGAGGGACACCGAGGAAGGGCCGCCCCGCACCGAGGGTGTCGTCCCCCTCCCGCGCAGCAAGAGAGGGGGAAGGCGCGAAGCGCCTCAGGGGGTGTTTATTGATAACCTTTGGGAAATGGATCGGGCTTGATCAGCGCGGGCGACTCGGACACCACCTTGAACGACGCGTCCGGCATTCCCATGGCGATGCGCGACTTGCTCCACAGGTGGTGGTTGGCGTCCACCTTCACATAGCCCTCCGGCGCGGTGGTCAGTTCAATGCCGGGCGATGCGGCCACCACCTTGTCCACGTCAAAGCTCTTGGCTTTTTCGACCGCCGCCTTCCACAGCCAGGGGCCCAGGTAACCCGCCTGGGTCACGTCGCCAATCACGGCCTCCTTGCCGTACTTGGCCTTGAAGGCGGTCACAAACTTCTTGTTGTTCTCGTTGTCGAGCGACTGGAAGTACTTCATCGACGAATAGAAGCCCGCGAAGTTCTCGCCGCCCACCCCGGTCATTTCGTCCTCGGTGACCGACAGCGTGACGAGCAGCTGCTTGTCACCCGTGATGCCCGCGGCCTTGAGCGCCTTGTAGAACGCCACGTTGGAGCCACCCACCACCGCCACAAACAGGCAGTCGGGCTTTTGCACCTTGATCTTGTTCATGAGCGAGCCGAAGTTGGTGCTGCCCAGCGGGTAGTACTCCTCGCCCACGACCTTGCCCTTCTGGAAGTTCTCGATGTGCTTGCGCGCAATCTTCATGGAGGTGCGGGGCCAGATGTAGTCGGAGCCAATCAGGAAGAAGCTCTTGGCCTTCTTCTCGGTCTTGGCCCATTCCAGGCTGTACAGGATCTGCTGCGTGGCTTCCTGGCCGGTGTAGATCACATTCTTGGACTGCTCCAGGCCTTCATAGAACGTGGGGTAGTAGAGCAGGCCGTTTTCCTTTTCGAACACCGGCAGCACGGCCTTGCGCGAGGCACTGGTCCAGCAGCCAAACACGGCGGCGCAGCGGTCGTTGATGAGCAGCTTCTTGGACTTCTCGGCAAACGTGGGCCAGTCGGAGGCGCCGTCTTCCTTGATCACCTTGATCTTGCGGCCCAGCACACCGCCCATGGCGTTGATCTGGTCAATGGCCAGCTGCTCGGCCTGGATGGAGCCCGTTTCGGAAATCGCCATGGTGCCGGTGGCCGAGTGCAACTGGCCCACGGTGACTTCGGTGTCGGTGATGGCCAGCTTGGTGGTGTTGACCTGCGCCGTGGGCTGGCCAAAAGACCAGGCGGGCAGGCCCGCTACCGACGCGGCGCCCAGCGCCTGCAGGATGCGACGGCGGCCGGGTTCGGCCTGGACGGAGTCACTGAAGCGGGGGTCGGAGGGGTGGCTCATGAAGGCGCTCCTTGCGGGATCGGTGTGAATGAATGAAGGAAGGGACGGGACGAAAGCGGGTTGTTGTTTGCGCTGTGGAATGAAGGTTAGGGACAACCCTTGCATGCGCCCATACGTCAATTAACGTAGGGCTGCCTACGCACCCCGGTGCGCACCCTGCGCATGGCCCCGCGCACCCGTGCAGCGCCCCAACGCGGTGCACGCCTAGAACGCTTCTTGCTTGAAGCCTGCGCATGGCCCCACCGCTCCCACCCAACGCCCAGAGCGCGCCGCAGACCATCTTCCGGTTCCGGCGCGAATACAACGCGTGGGTGGCCGACGAGACCATGGAGGACTACGCGCTGCGCTACACGCCCAAGAGCTTTCGGCGCTGGAGCGAATTCCGCGTGGCGAACACCGCATTTGGGTCGCTGTCGTTCCTGGCGCTGGAGGCCATTGGTGGTGCGATTGCGCTGAACTACGGCTTCAGCAACGCCATGTGGGCGATCCTCACCGTGGGCCTCCTGATCTTTCTGACGGGCCTGCCCATTGCCTACTACGCCGCGCGCTACGGCCTGGACATGGACCTGCTCACGCGCGGCGCGGGCTTTGGCTACCTGGGCTCCACCATCACGTCGCTGATCTATGCGGTGTTCACCTTCATCTTCTTTGCGCTGGAGGCGGCCATCATGGCGCTGGCGCTGCAGATGGTGGTGGACTGGCCGCTGGAGTGGTGCTACATCGCGTCGTCGCTGGTGGTCCTGCCGCTGGCCATGCGCGGCATCACCCTCATATCGCGCCTGCAGGCGTGGACGCAGCCGCTGTGGCTGTTCCTGCTGCTGCTGCCCTTTGTGTGGATTGCACTGGCCCAGCCGCAGCTGTACCGCGACTTTGCGGGGCTTTCGGGCCTCAAGAGCGGCAGCAGCCAGTTCGACCCGCTCATGTTTGGTGCAGCGGCCGCGGTGATCTTTTCGCTGGTGGTGCAGATTGGCGAGCAGGTGGACTTTCTACGCTTTCTGCCCGAGCGCACGCCCGCCAACCGCCTGCGCTGGTGGGGCGCGGTGCTGGTGGCAGGCCCCGGATGGATCGTCATGGGCATGCTCAAGATGGCGGGCGGGGCCTTTCTGGCGTTTGCCGCGCTGCAGTTCGAGGTGGGCGCCCAGCGCGCCGCCGAGCCCACGCAGATGTTCCTCGCAGGCTTTCACCAGGTCATGCAGGCGCTGGGCCTGCCCGGGCTGGCCGTGGCGGTGACGGTGGTGTTCGTGGTGGTGTCGCAGATCAAGATCAACCTCACCAACGCGTACGCGGGCTCGCTGGCATGGTCCAACTTTTTCGCGCGCGTCACCCGCAGCCACCCGGGGCGCGTGGTGTGGCTGGTGTTCAACGTGTTGATTGCCACGCTGCTGATGACGCTCGGGGTTTTTGGAGCGCTGGAGAAGGTGCTGGCCGTGTACAGCAACGTGGCCATCGCCTGGGTGGGCGCGCTGGTGGCCGACCTCGTCATCAACAAGCCGCTCGGGCTCTCCCCCAAGGGCATCGAGTTTCGGCGCGCGCACCTGTACGACTTCAACCCCGTGGGGCTGGGCGCCATGGTGCTGGCGGCCACGGTGGCCTGCGGCGCCTATGCGGGGCTGCTGGGCGAAGAGGCGGCCGCGTTTTCGCCCTTCATCGCGCTGGTGCTGTCGATGGCGCTGGCGCCGCTGCTGGCCTGGCTGACGCAGGGCCGCTACTACCTGGCGCGCGCGCCGGGCAACGAGTGGCGCCCCGGCGAGATCGTGCGCTGCGCCGTGTGCGAGAACCAGTTCGAGTCCGAAGACATGGCGCGCTGCCCGGCCTATGCCGCGCCCATTTGTTCGCTGTGCTGCTCCCTGGAGTCCCGCTGCCACGACCGTTGCAAGACCGGCTCGCGCGCGGCCGACCAGTTGCGCGGCGTGGTGATGGCCCTGCTGCCGCAGCGCTGGGCCATCAAGGTGAACTTTCGCCTCGGACAGTACCTGATGGTCGTGGTGTCGCTGTGCGCGGTGATGGCGTTTCTGGTGGGCGTGGTGTATGTGCAAGAGAGCCTGCAAACCCCTGCGCCCGAGCAGGTGCTGCGGATGCCGTTCCTCAAGGTGTTTGCGTTGCTGGCGCTGCTGGCGGCCGTGTGCGCGTGGTGGGTGGTGCTGAGCACTGACAGCCGGCGCATGGCGCAAGATGAATCAGAGCGGCAGACGCAGCTGCTGCTGCAGGAGATCGAGGCCCACAAGCGCACCGACGCCGAACTGCAGGCCGCCAAGGACCAGGCCGAGTCGGCCAACCAGGCCAAGACACGCTACGTGGCGGGCATGACGCACGAGCTGCGTTCCCCCCTCAACAGCATCCTGGGCTACACGCAGATCTTGCTCAAGAACCCGCACACCGAAGGCTGGATGCGCGAGACGCTGTCCACCATGCAGCACAGCGGCCAGCACATGCACGCGCTCATTGACGGGTCGCTGGAGCTGGCGCGCATCGAGGCCGGGCGCCTGCGGCTGGACATGGCCCCGCTGCCGCTGCCCGACCTGATCGAGAACATCGAAGCCATGCTGCGCCCGCAGGCCGAGGCCAAGGGCCTGCACTTTGTGGTGGAGACACTGGGCACCATGCCCGGCTGGATTCGGGCCGACGCCAAGCGCCTGCGGCAGATCCTCATCAACCTGCTGTCCAACGCGGTGCGGTTTACCGAGCGCGGCGAGGTGCGGCTGCGCATGGACTTTCGCCAGCATGTCTCGCGCATCGAGGTGATCGACACCGGCATCGGCATCGAGCCGCAAGACCTGGAGCGCATCTTTGTTCCGTTTGAACGCGGCAGCGCGGGGCGCCGGGCCAGCGAGGCGGGCACGGGCCTGGGGCTGACCATCACGCACCTGCTTGCCGAGCTGATGGGTGGCCAGCTCACGCTGACCAGCACCCCGGGCCAGGGCAGCACCTTCACCGTGCGGCTGTACCTGCCCGGCATTGCGGTGGACCCGGCCTGGACCCCGCCCAGCCGCGCCACGCTGCGCCCGGTGATCGGCTACCTGGCACCCCGGCGCACGCTGCTGGTGGTGGACGACCAGCCCCTGCAGCGCCAGCTGCTGGCCGGCCTGCTGGTGCCCCTGGGCTTTGATGTGCGCGAGGCCGCCAGCGGCCGCGAATGCCTGGAGATCGTGCGCCAGACACCGCCCGACCTGGTGCTGCTCGATATCACCATGGACGACCTGGACGGCTGGCAGACCGCTGCCCTGCTGCGCGCGCTGCGCCCCGCGGCCGAGCTGCCCGTCGTGTTCGTATCGGCCAACCTGTTTGAACATGAAGCGACGCGCCTGGCCGCCCAGCAGTGCCAAGGCTTCGTGGGCAAGCCCGTGATCGAATCCGAACTGCTGCAGGCGCTGGAGCACGCGCTGCAGCTGGAATGGGTGCGCGACAACACCCCGCTGGCGCCCGGCCCGGATCCCGCCGCAGGCCCCGCCAACCCGGACGACACCCTGGCCACCCTGCCCGAAGAGCTGCGCGAAGACCTCACCCGCCTGGCACGCTCCGGCCAGGCCGCCGCGCTGCGCGAGCGGCTGCGGCGCGCACGCGGCGACCTGCCGGGCCACGCCGCCACGCTGGCGCTGCTGCAGGCCAGCGCCGACCGCTTTGACTTCGAAACCCTGGCACGCCACCTGCGCGAGCCCGAAGAGGGAACCCCATGAACGACCAACCCGACGCCGCCCCGCAGATCAGCCAGCGCGTGATCCTGGTGGTGGACGACGCGCTCGACACCCTGCGCATGCTGTGCGATGCACTGGCCGCCGAAGGCTACGCCGTGCTGGCCGCGCGCGATGCCGAAGAAGCCCTGCAGCGCTTTGACCTCACCGTGCCCGACGGCGTGCTGCTGGACGCGGTGATGCCCGGCATGGACGGCTTTGCGCTGTGCCGCCAGCTCAAGGCCACCCCGCCCTGGTCGCATGTGCCCGTGGTGTTCATGACGGGCTTGTCGGACACCGAACAGATCCTGCAGGGCTTTGCCAGCGGCGGCGTGGACTACGTGGTCAAGCCCCTGCGTATCCCCGAGGTGCTGGCCCGGCTGGCCACGCATGTGCGCAACGCCCAGGCCACGCGGCTGGCGCGCGAGGCGGTGGACGTGGCCGGGCTCGGCGTGGTGGTGCTCGACGGCCAGGGCCGCGTGGCCTGGCGCTCACCGCAGGCCACGCGCTGGCTGGAGACGGCTTTCGCCCGTGAGGAGGCACCGGCCGAACGCGCGGCCGCCTGGCTGGTGCAGGCGCGCCGGGAGGGCGCGCAAACCCTGCCCCTGGCCGATGGCCGGCAGCTGCTGGCCCGGCACATGGGCGCCAGCGGCCTGGCCGAATCCATGCTGCTGCTCAGCCACGCGCAGCCCGAGGCCGCCGCGCCGCGCCACCTGCAGCAGGTGGCGCTGACCCCGCGCGAGACCGAGGTGCTGTCCTGGCTGAGCAAGGGCAAGACCAACCGCGACATCGCCGACATCCTGGGCATGAGCCCGCGCACGGTGAACAAGCACCTGGAGCACATTTTTGAAAAGCTGGGGGTGGAAACGCGCACCGCCGCCGCGGCCATTGCGGGGCAGTTGCTGCAGGTCTGAGTCCGGATTTTCCGGACGGGCCACGCCTGCCCCCATTCGTCCGGGCGGAGCCTGTCGACGCCAGGGCGCTCCTTGCGAGCGGCCCTTCGACGGGCCCAGGGCGACCGGCTGATCCGAGGCAGGCACCCATCAGGTCAATTGAGGTCAAATTGACCTTTGGCGCTTATCCATCAAGCGCCAATAGCTATTAATTTAATAGCGAAGTTCCTTGCAACCTCAGGCAGCCACGGGCTCCATGGCCGAGGCCGGCAGGCCGAACAGATGGTCGAACACCCAGTTGAAGACAAAGGTGTAGCACAGGAAGAACACGATCAGCCCCAGGTCCATCACGAACGCGTGCCACAGGCTGATGCCGAACCACCACGCGAACAGCGGCACCAGCGTGAAGACCAGTCCGCCCTCGAAACCGATGGCATGCGCCACGCGCCGCGCCACGCTGCGGCCGCGCACGGGCTGGCGTGCTTCCCAGCGCTCGAAGGCCCAGTTGAAGATGATGTTCCAGAGGATGGCAATCACCGAGGCCGCCACGGCCACCACGCTCGAATGGCCCGCGCCCTGACCCGTCAGCAGGGCCAGCCCCGCCGTCGCCGCCACGATGGCGATCAGTTCGTACAAGGTCACATAGATCAGGCGGCGCTTGAGGCCCTGAAGACCAAAAAGAGTAGGTTTCTTGTCCATGGGCCGGACTTTATATTCAACAATCTGACATATAAAGTCAGCTTGTTTCAGTTTTATTGATAGATCAGGAACCACCATGGCCTTCAGTTCCGACAGCGTGCAGGTCTTTCTGGCCGCGCTGGACCACGGCTCGTTCTCGGCGGCGGCACGCGCGCTCTCGCGGGTGCCCTCGGCGGTGAGCATGACGATGGCCCATCTGGAGGCCGAGCTGGACGTGCAGCTTTTCGACCGCAGCGGGCGCGAGCCCCGGCCCACCGCGGCGGCGCGTGCGCTGGAGCCCCAGGCCCGGCTGCTGGCGGGCCAGTTGCAGCAGCTCAACGCCCAGGCGCTCGCGCTGACCCAGGGGCTGGAGGAGCGGCTGACGCTGGCCATCGCCCCCGAGCTGCTCGCGGCGCGCTGGACCGGGCCCCTGGCCGCGCTGGCGCAGGAGTACCCGCTGCTCCAGGTCGAGGTGCTGGCCGCGCCGCAGGTGGATGCGCTGGAGCTGCTGCACGGCGGCCGCGCCCAGCTGGCGCTGGTGTTCGAGCGCCCCAGCATCGACGGGCGCGAGGGTTTCCAGGAGGTGGGCACCGAGACGCTGGTCGCCGTGATCGCCCCCGAGCATCCGGTGCTGGAGGGCGCACGGGCGTCGGCGAAGGCGCGGGGCGAAGACCCCGGGCGCGCCATGCTGCGCGAGGAGCACCTGACCACCACGCGCCAGATCGTCGTGGCCAGCCGCGACCTGGCGCAGACCGATCCCCGCTTTGTGTTTGCCCGGCACCACTGGCGCACCGACAACCACCTGGCCGCGCTGGGGCTGATCGAAGCGGGCCTGGGCTGGGGCTGGCAGCCCCGCGCGCTGGTGCAGCCACGCATCGAGGCCGGCCGCCTGGTGGAAATGCCCTTCGAGAACCTGAGCAACGGCACCGCGCTGTGGGTGGACGTGGTGTGGTCCAAGGAGCGCCCGCTGGGCCTGGGCGCGGCGCGCTTCGTGGCGCTGATGCGGGAGAGCACGGGGGTGCGCACGGCCCCCGGCGACTGCACCCTCAAGAAGGGCTCCAGCGCCTGACCATCATGCGCAATTAGCTATTTTTTCAATAGCATCCGTGCCGCCAGCCGTGCGCCGGAACCGCCGCGCCTCGCCGTCCTCGGGCACCCACAGGCGGTGCGCCCAGCCGCCCTGCTCGGCCAGCGCACGCACTGCCGCGCGGGTGGTGGGGCAGTGGTCCAGGGCCTGCAGGTGGTTGACCACCAGGGTGCCGGGCGTCAGCGCGGCGGCCTTTGCCATGTCGGCGGCGTCCATGAGGATTTCCGCGCCGATGTCGAAGCGCGCCCCCCCAGCGGGCAGCACCGCCACATCCGGCTTCAGTCGCGCCAGGCAGTCGCGCACGGCGGGGGTCAGCAGCGTGTCGCCCGCCAAGTACACGCAGGGCTCGCCCGGCAGCTCCAGCAGGTAGCCATGGCCGTGCTCCATGAACCGGCCGATCCAGCCCCGGCCGTGCACGCAGGCGATCGGCGTGACATGGCCGCCCAGCGCGAACGGCTGGCGCTGCGGGCCGGACAGCGGCCACACCGCCAGGCCCCGTTGCGCCAGGTAGCCCGCGTCGCGCGGCATGCAGACCACCGGAATCTGCCGCTCGCGCAGAAAACGCTTGCCCGCGCTGTCCAGGTGGTCGAAGTGGCCGCGCTGGCAGTGCGTGATGAGGGCGTGCGTCACGCGCTCCAGCGCCGCGTCCGTGCCCGGCGGCAGGTCGACGATGGGATTGCGCTCGCGCCCCTGGCCCAGGTAGCGCAGCGCAGGCAGGGCGCCGCGCGGGGCGAGCATCGGGTCCACCAGCAGGCCCACGGGGCGGCCTTCCGATGAGAATTCCAGCAGGACGGTGGCATTGCGCAGATGGGTGATGTGCATGGGGGTCTCCAACAGGGCCGGGGGGTGGGTCGATGGCCGATTGTGGGATGCCGCGGCCTGCGCGAGAATGGCCCGATCAGACAACTTCTTGCCATTTCCGGCCAACCACTTCTTCCCCATGGCAACACCCGTCGAGCCATCCCTCCCGCGTCGCTCCGTGCCGCCGCCCGCCGCCCCGCTGCGCCTGGGCCTGCTGCTGTACCCCGGCTGCATGCCGGCCGGCCTGTTCGCTGCCGCCGACATGGCCCGCGCGGCCGGCCTGCGGGTGCAGCGGCCCGTGGTGCAGACGCTGTGGGTGGGCGCCGACCTGCAGCCCGTGCCCACGTGGCAGGGGCCGGCGCTGGCGCCCACCGCCGCCCTGGCCGGGGCCGATGTGGATGCGGTGCTGGTCCCCGGCCTGTGGCTTTCGTCCACGAACGGCCTGGCCGCGCAGCTGCAGCAGCTGGCCCCGGTGGTGCGCGCCCTGGCCGCCCTGCCCCGCCGCACGCAGGTGTGGAGCTACTGCGCCGGTGTGCTGCTGGCCGCCGCCAGCGGCCGCCTGCGCGGGCGTGGCGCCACGGCCACCTGGTGGCTGCGCGCCGCGCTGGAGCAACAGTTCGGTGCCGTGCGCTGGCGCTTCGACGAATCCCTGGTGCAGGACGGCGCCGCCACCACGGCGGCCGGTGCCAACGGCCACCTGCCGCTGATGCTGCACGCCCTGGGCGCGCGGATCGCGCCCGAGGCCCTGGCGGACCTGCAGGCGCTGCTGATGCTGCCGCGCCCGCGCGCCACCCACCCGGCGTTCGCGGGGCACGACCTCATGGCCACGGCCGACGCCGACCTGCGCCGCGCCATGCTCTGGGTGCAACGCAGCCCCGCCGCAAAGCTGCGGCTGCCCGCGCTGGCGGACGCGCTGGGCGTGTCGCCCCGCACGCTGGCGCGCCGGGTGCAGGCCCACACGGGGCTGCCGGCGGCGCAATGGATGCGCCGCATCAAGCTGCGCCAGGTGAGCGAGGCGCTGTGCGACACGCCACGGCCCTTGAAGCGCATCGCCGAAGACCTGGGTTTTGCCAGCGAAGCCGGCCTGCACCGGGCCTTTCGGCAGGCCACGGGGCAGACGCCGCTGGCCTACCGCATGGCGCACGGGCGCGGTTGAAGAAAGAACCCCGGCAGAAGGCTGGCGGGGTAGCCCCGCAGCCGCGCTTTTGCGATCATCCGCCCTCGCCCTGCAAGATCGCCACACGTTCCGAGGACCCGCCCATGCCCCAGACCTACACCGCCACCTGCCACTGCGGCGCCGTCCATGTGCAGGCGGGCCTGGACCTGAGCCAGCCCACCTTCCGCTGCAACTGCTCCATCTGCCGGCGCACGCGCTTCTGGGCAGCCGTGGCGCTGCCGGGCCAGTTTCACATCGTGCGCGGGCAGGACGAGCTCACGCGCTACCAGTTCAACACGCGCAAGAACCTGCACTACTTCTGCAGGCACTGCGGCGTGCGCGTGTTCGGCCACGGCACCGAGACGCCGATGGGCGAGATGTACGGCGTCAACGTGGGCTGCATCGACGGGCTGACGGACGAAGACCTCTCGCGGCTGGCCATCGTGCGCATCGACGGCCGGCACGACCAGTGGCAGCAGCCGCCGGCCCACGCAGGCCACTTGTGAGCTAACCTCTTTCACACCAACGCACCGCCCCTGGAACCCCATGCCGTCACCCCTGATTCCCAAGTCCCGCAACAAGGCCGCCGAGCTCTGGTCGCAATGGCAACCCGGCAAGCCCGCCGATGGCGAGGGCAAGGGCAGCAGCCGGGGCAAGCCGCCACGCGGCGTGTCGCTGCAGGACTACGACCCGGGCGCCAAGCCGTTTTCGCAGGGCGAGAAAGCCCGGGACAAGGCCGCCGTCGAGGCGCTGGCCGAGGAACTCGATGCGCTGCAGAACCTGTTCTATGCCGACAAACGCTACAAGCTGCTGGTGGTGCTCCAGGGCACCGACACCTCGGGCAAGGACGGGACGATCCGGGGCGTGTTCGGCCGCATGAGCGCCCTGGGCGTGCATGCCGTGGGCTGGAAGGCGCCGACCGAGGCCGAGCGCGCCCGCGACTACCTCTGGCGCATCCACCAGCAGGTGCCACAGGCCGGCGACATCACGGTGTTCAACCGCAGCCACTACGAGGACGTGCTGGTACCCGTGGTCAACGGCTGGATCACGCCCGAACAGCACCAGCAACGCCTGGCCCACATCAACGACTTCGAGCGCATGCTCGTCGAAACGGGCACCATCGTGCTCAAGTTCCTGCTGCACATCAGCCCCGAGGAGCAGCGACAGCGCCTGCAGGAGCGCCTGGACGACCCGGCCAAGCACTGGAAGTTCAGCATGGGCGACATCGAGGTGCGCAAGCAATGGGCGGAGTACCAGCGCGCCTACGACGCCCTGCTGGCCGCCACCCACACGACCTGGGCACCGTGGACCATCGTGCCCGCCAATTCCAAGACCCACCGCAACCTGATGATCGCCACCGTGCTGCGCGAGGTGCTGCAGAACCTGGACCTGCGCTACCCGACGGGCGACCCGGCGCTGACCCATTTCACGGTGGAATGACCGGCGTGGCGGGCGGCCGCCCGGTGCCCGCTCTCGGCGCGCCCTATGGTGCAGTGCCGCATGGGGCGGTCGTTTGCGTGGTTATGCAACAAATGCATAACACACAAACACTACGGCCTTAGACAGCGTGCGGCGGCAGGCATAAGCTTCGCGGCTTGAACTGATCCCACAAGGAATTCACCATGTCTTCATCCACGGGCGCCCCAGCCTCCAACCCCGCAGGCGCAGTCCACACCCTGCCCTCGTACCTGCAGGCCGACCACCTCGGCCCCTGGGGCAACTACCTGCAGCAGGTAGACCGCGTCACCCCCTACCTGGGCAGCCTGGCGCGCTGGGTGGAAACGCTCAAGCGCCCCAAGCGCATCCTGATCGTGGACGTGCCGATCGAGCTGGACAACGGCACCATCGCCCACTACGAGGGCTACCGCGTGCAGCACAACCTGAGCCGGGGCCCCGGCAAGGGCGGCGTGCGTTTCCACCAGGACGTGACACTGTCCGAAGTGATGGCCCTGTCGGCCTGGATGTCGGTCAAGAACGCCGCCGTGAACGTGCCCTACGGCGGTGCCAAGGGCGGTATCCGCGTGGACCCCAAGAAGCTGTCGATGGGTGAGCTGGAGCGCCTGACGCGCCGCTACACCAGCGAGATCGGCCTGCTGATCGGCCCCTCCAAGGACATCCCCGCCCCCGACGTGAACACCAACGGCCAGATCATGGCCTGGATGATGGACACGTATTCCATGAACGTGGGCGCCACCGCCACCGGCGTGGTGACCGGCAAGCCCGTGGACCTGGGCGGCTCGCTCGGCCGTGTGGAAGCCACTGGCCGCGGCGTGTTCACCGTGGGCGTGGAAGCCGCCAAGCTCACCGGCCTGGCGCTCGACGGCGCCCGCGTGGCCGTGCAGGGCTTTGGCAATGTGGGCGGCATCGCGGCCAAGCTGTTTGCCGAAGCGGGCGCCAAGGTGGTGGCCGTGCAGGACCACACCGGCACCATCTTCAACGGCAAGGGCCTGGACGTGCCCGCGCTGCTGGCGCACGTGAAGACCCGGGGTGGCGTGGGCGGCTTCGCCGGCGCCGATGTGATGCAGCCCGAGGAGTTCTGGGGCGTGGACTGCGAGATCCTGATCCCCGCCGCGCTCGAAGGCCAGATCACCAAGGACAACGCGGGCCAGATCAAGGCCAGGCTCGTAATCGAAGGCGCCAACGGCCCCACGACCACCGAGGCCGACGACATCCTGCACGACAAGGGCGTGCTGGTGCTGCCCGACGTGATCGCCAATGCCGGCGGCGTGACGGTGAGCTACTTCGAGTGGGTGCAGGATTTTTCCAGCTTCTTCTGGAGCGAGGACGAGATCAACGCCCGCCTGGTGCGCATCATGCAGGAGGCCTTCGCGGGCATCTGGCAAGTGGCGCAGGAGCACAAGGTGAGCCTGCGCACCGCCACCTTCATCGTGGCCTGCCAGCGCATCCTGCACGCCCGCGAAATGCGCGGCCTGTATCCGTAAGCGCCCGCAGCGGCTGCGCCGCTTCCCCCGAGGGGACACGCCGGTGGCCTGGCGTGAAGGCGCCGCCTGATTGCGCAGGGGCACTTTCTAGTCCGCCATCCTGGCCACGCCCTTACCGGGGCGGGCCTTGCCAAAAAACCGCCACGCCGTGATCCGGCCTGGCGGTTTTTTCTTTGTCTGCGCACGGTGCGCCGGCCTGCTTGTTGCGCCACGGCGACGGGCACGTGGCGCGCACCGCCGTTCACGGAGCCAAAGCGACCGCACAGCCGAAGCAGAAACAAGAAGATACGCGCAGGTACAAATGGTCATCTTTTGCCACGGGTGCGCGTGAAAAACTTCCTTGACCTTGCTTTC
The DNA here is from genome assembly GCF_041154505.1 of Acidovorax sp. A79. Lineage (GTDB taxonomy): Bacteria > Pseudomonadota > Gammaproteobacteria > Burkholderiales > Burkholderiaceae_C > Acidovorax. The sequence continues at coordinate 3,226,344 of NZ_AP028672.1, read as the reverse complement.
ACGCCCCTCCTGGGAGACTTCCGGTGGCCTTACCTTCCCTGCGCAGCCTGGTGGCGCGCTTTCTCCTGAACCGCTTGCGCACCGCCCGCGCCGTCGCCCGCCTGGCGTACCGCCTGCACCCCCACAAGCCCGCGCTCATCGACCGGCGCGGCACCCTCACCTACGCGCAGCTGCACGAGCGCGTGTTGCGCCTGCAGGCCTGGATGCAGGCGCAGGGCGTGAAGAAGGGCGACGTCGTGTTCACCTGGCTGCCCGAGACCGGCGAGCAGTACGAAACCCGCCTGGCCACGTTCGAGAACGGCACCATCTTCGCGAGCTTCCACAAGCACCTGCCGGCCGATGCGGCGCTCACCACCATGGGCCGCGTCAAGCCCACGGTGTTCATCCACGACCCGCTGCTGAGCGCCCCCATCCTGCAGGCCGTGCGCGAGCAGCTGCCCGGCCTGCGCCTGCTGGCGCTGGGGGATGAGTACGAACAGGCGCTGGCGCAGGCCACCCCCGCCGCGGGCACCGCCGAGGTGCACGAGGACGACGTGTTCGCGCTGCACATGACCTCGGGCACCACGGGCCTGCCCAAGTCCATCGGCTACAGCAACCGCAAGTACCTGGACAGCGTGCGCCTGATCTCGCGCGCCATCGACTTCAGGCCACCCGCCCACGGCCCCGACGTGAACATGCTGGGCCTGCCGCTCACCGGGCCGGGCTCGGGCCTGGTGCTGCCCACGCTGCTCTCGGGCGCGGCGCTGGTGATGCCCGAGGACTTCCGCGCCAGCACGCTCGCGGGGCTGATCCAGAAGCACCGCGTGTCGCGCGCCTTCCTCTCGCCCTCGGCCATCATCGACCTGCTGGACGAGCCCACGCTGGACCAGTACGACCTGTCGTCACTGACCCACGTGCCCTATGGTTCGGAGATGATGCCCGCGCCCAAGATCGCCGAGGCCATCCGCCGCTTCGGGCCGATCTTCCAGCAGGGCTACGGCTGCCTGGAGGCCCTGCCGCCCATCACCTGGCTGCTGCCGCACGAACACGTGGATGCCCAGGGCAACCCGCTCGGCCTGGAGGTGCTCTCCACCGTGGGCCGGGTCATGCCCGGCGTGCAGGTGGTCATCCGCGGCGACGACTTCACGCCGCTGCCGCAGGGCGAGATGGGCCTGATCACCGTGCTGACGCCCGTGCGCTTCGACGGCTACTGGCTCGACCCCGAAAAGACCGGCGAGACCCTGCGCGACGGCTGGGTGGTGATGGGCGACCTGGGCTATTTCGACACGGCAGGCTACCTGCACGTGCTGGGGCGCAGCGCCGACCGCGTCTCGCGCGATGGGCAGCTGCTGAACCCGCGCGAAGTGGAGGAGGTGGCCTACACCCACCCCTCGGTCAAGGAGGCCTGCCTGGTGCAGCATGGCGCGCAGGCCGTGCTGGTGCTGAGCCTGCGCCGGAGCTGGCGCAAGGGGCAGGACTGGGGCACGCTGGAGGGTGAGATCGCGCAGTACCTGGCGCAGCAGCTGCCCGCCACCCTGTGCCCCGACGATGTCCGCATCGTCGAGGAGATTCCGCGCAGCTTCCTGAACAAGATGCTGCGCCGCGAAGTGCGACTGATGCTCGAAGCCGCGCCGCCGCGCGCCGCAGCCTCCAGTGCGCCCACGCCCGCCGCGGTGCCTTCGTCCGTCCCGGCGGTGGCACCGTGATGCACCACAGCCACGCGCCGGGCAGCACCACGCCATCGCCCCTGACCCTCGGCACCAAGCTCAGCTACGCGGTCGGCAACGTCGGCCTGCAGATGCTGGTCGCGGCGATGAATTTCATGCTCATGATCTTCTACACCGACGTGGCCCTGGTCGCGCCCGCCGTGGCAGGCGCGGCGCTGCTGGTGGGCAAGGTGTGGGACACCGTCAACGACCCGCTGTTCGGCTGGATGACCGACCGCACGCGCTCGCGCTGGGGCCGCCACCGCGTCTACCTCGTCTACGGCGCGGTCCCGCTCGGCATCGCCGCCGCCGCGGTGTGGATGGTGCCGCCGGGGCTCTCGCCCGTGGCCGCGTTCCTGTGGATCGCCATCACATACACCGTGTTCGACACGCTCATGACGCTGGTGCAGCTGCCCTACCAGGCGATGGCCGCGAACATGACCACCGACTACGACGAGCGCACCAGCCTCACGGCCCATGCCTCCATGGGTGCGCTGCTGGGCTTCTTCGCGGGCAGCGTGTTCATGCCGGTGCTGGTGCGGGCCGCGCCCGACGCCCGCACCGGCTATGCACTCGCGGGCTCGTGCTTCGGCCTGATCGCCGGCGCGGCCGTGGCCGTGGTGGCCTGGCGCGTGCGCGAGCCCCAGGGCGGCGCCGAGCCCGCCGCCGACGCCAGCGACCGCCAACCCATGTGGGACAGCGTGCGCGAGACCCTGCGCACCACGCTGCGCAACCGCCCTTTCCTGCTGCTGATGAGCGCTGCGACCCTGGTGCGCCTGGGCCTCACGCTGGTGCAGGCCTCGCTCGCGTACTTCGTGATCTACCAGCTGCAAGGCGACAAGGGCGACCTGCCGCGCTACATGGGCACGCTGCTCGGCGTGGTGGGCCTGTCGCTGTTCGTGTGGAAGGTCGTGGTCGACCGCTGGGAAAAGAACTGGGCGTACGTCCTGGGCCTGGTGCTGTGCGCGGGCGGCCTGGTGGCGCTGTACTGGGTGGGGCCGGGCGACCAGCGCCTGGTCATGGGCATCCTGGTCGTCATCGGCATCGGCATGGGCGCGCACTGGATCGTGCCCTTCGCCATGGTTCCCGACACCATCGACCACGGCCACATGCAGGCCGGTGAGCGCAAGACGGGCATGTACTACGGCCTGTACGGCCTGATGGACAAGCTGGCACGCACGCTGGCCACGGTGATGGTGGCCGGCATGCTGGACGTGACGGGCTACGTGCCCAACGTGGCGCAGTCGGCCAGCGCGCTGCAGGGCATCACCCTGATGACCGGCGTGCTGCCGGCGCTGTGCCTGGTGCTGGCCGTTCCGCTGCTGGTGGCCTACCCCATCACGCGGTCGCGCCACGCGGACATCCTGCACAAGACCCGCTGACCCGCGAGGCCGCGCCCCGCCAGCGCGATCCCCGAAAAGTCCGGGACGAACCGGCTCTAGGCGCCGGGCGCGGGGCCCACCGGCTCCGGTGGCCGCACCCCGCGCTGCGCCAGGCAGAAAGGCTGGGCGCACTCCGCGCGGGCCGCATAAGGGCAGCCCACGGTCTCGCACAAACCGGAGGCGCCGTTGCGGGCGCGGTCCTCCTCGCGCGGCACCTGGCCGCTGGCCTGCAGCACGGCCATCTGCGTCCACGGGTCCATACGCAGCTGCGCCAGCAGGTCGCGGCCATACACGGCAGCGGGCATCTGCGGCTGGAAATCCATCACCAGCAAGGCGCTGGTGCGGGGTGCCGAGGCCTCCAGCCCTTGCAGCACCAGCGCGAACACCCCGGACTGCAGCGACTGCGCACTGCCCGTGAACGGCACCTGCAGCGGCGCCGCCGTGGAGGGCGTGGCGGTCGCCGCCGCCGCTGCGGATGCGGCAGCCGAAGGCGCCTGCGACGCCAGCCACGGCACCGGCACGCGCAGGGTCAGCGCAAAGCCGCGCGGGCCTTCGGGCGTCTGCACGCTGCCCTGGCGCACCAGCCAGGTCTGCAGCGGCGGCGTCTCCGCGTCCACCGCGCCGCTTTCCAGCGCCTGCGCCAGCCCGATGGGCCAGGGCTGGGCGGCCGTGACCCGCTGAGGCGCCACACTGCCCGCCGTGAGCTGCGCCACCAGCGCACCCACCATGCGCAGCAGCGGCGCACCCAGCCCCGTGGCGGGCCAGTCGGCGCCCGACACGGATGCCGTGGAGGAGGCTGGCACAGGCGCGCCCACGGGCAGCGGCGGCGGTGCCAGCGCCCCCCGCGGCGCGGCGCCGGCCCTGGCGCCGGGGGCCGCAGCGGCGGCCGCGTTGCCCGCCACGCCGCGCCGTGGTTCAAAACCTGCGCCGAGCTGCTCGCGCGCCTGCGCCGAGATGCTGGCCTTGTCGGCCGCCGGGGCGGGCAGAGGTCCGGCGGGCGGGCTGGGAGAGGTCGGTGTGGGCGGAGGCGCGCTCGGGTCGGCCGTGGGCAGCGGTGCGGTCGCGGGGCCGGGCTTGTCCAGCCCCAGCAGCGCGGCCTGCCGCTGCAGGGCCGCTTCGGCCAGGAACTGGGCCACGGGCGGCAGCGCGCTGCGGGAGGGGTCGATGGGGAGGGCCATACCGGACAAGCGTGGGAGTTTCCGATTCTGAAGCGATTCCACGGGCGTGAACAGGGCACGCCGCCCGCAGCGTGCAAAACCATCAACAAGCTACCAAATGCATAGCTGAAAATGCACTACATTCCGGCGCCAGCGGCCTATCTGATTCAAAATTGCGCCGGTCCGCTGGCACCACCCGGCGCCGGTGCCCCGTGGTTCCAAGCTCGCCATGCGCCAACGCCCTGCCCCACCATCCCACCACACGCCCGGCCCCACGCGGGCGCCCCACCCGGGGGTCGCACCCGCCCTGCTGGGCGCGGTGGCGGGGTTTCTGCTGTTCAGCGCGTGGATCTTTGCGCCGGGCTGGGAGCGCGCGTTCCGCTCCGACAACTCGCCCGCATCGTGGCTGTCGAGTGCGCTGCTGCTCACGCTGTGCATCACCGCGCTGCGCCTGACGGCGGAGCGCTGCCTGCCCGGGCGGCTGGGCGTGTGGCTGGTGCTGGCCTTCGGCGCGCTGGCGCTGGACGAGCAGTTCATGCTGCACGAGCTTTGGAAGTTCCGCTGCCACGAATGGACCGATGCCTGCCGCTGGGGCGCCATGCGCGAGGCGCCCATGCTGGCGGTGGCCGTGGTGGGCCTGGCCACGCTGGCGTGGCTGCACCGGGCACTGTCGCACCGCAGCACCCAGGCCCTGCTGTGGACCGGGTTCGCCGTGGGGCTGGCGGCGATGGCCGTGGACCAGTGGCCCGAGGTGCAGCCGCACTGGCCCTGGTTGCCAGGGCTGCCAGAACTGCCGGAGTTGCTGGCTACGCTGGAAGAGGCTCTGGAGGTGATGGCGGAGGCGCTGGTGCTGGGGGCGTTGTTGCGGCAGCCGGGTTTGCGGTGAGTGTGGGTATCACTGCGGGCTGATTGAGCGGTCACTTTGGGCCCCAAGCCGCCGTTCAGAAGTGCCGCCTGGAAGCCGCCATTGACTTGCTGCAGCAGCTACTGGAAATCCGGGTGTCTGCCTACGGCAAGCTATAGTTTGCTGACTTAACGCGTGCCGGGTTTCATGGAATTTTTATGCCTGGACGTTTGAACAGCTCATCGCTTGCAAAGCTATGCAGCAAGCGGACTCCAGGAGAAATCAGTGTCCAGAATATCCCGCACGGTCCAGTTTATCCCGCAGGTCTTGCGGTCAAAATTAGGTTGAGCGTCACAAGAGAGCGCACCGCGTATGGCAAAGCAAATCCTCAGGGTAGGTGTCGACCTCGCAACTGACGCGGTTTCTGAGGAGGACTTCGACTCAAGAACCTCCCTGCTCGACTGGGACATCATTCTTTTTCGTCCATCAATCGAGAGCTGGATTTCTTACCGCGATCAATACAAAGGTAAGCCCAGCCTAGGCGATCAAGCATCCTTCAAGATCAAGGAGGCAAGTGAACATTGGCGGCGGGAGATCAAACAAGCGTTCGAGTCTGGCAAGACGATTGTGCTATTTCTCCCAGCCATCGAAGAGGTATACATAGACACGGGTGAGCGCCAGTACTCTGGAACCGGCCGCAACAGGTCAACTACTCGGATAGTTGATCTATTCAACAACTACAAGTGCCTACCGCTTGATCTGAACCCCGTCAACGCAAACGGAACGTTGGTCAAACTCGCCTCGAAAGGCGCTGAAGTGCTTGCCCCGTACTGGTCTGAGTTCGCGGAGTACTCCGAGTACTGCGTTCTAATTCAGAACAACGAGTGCCCACCTACGATGCAGACTCGCAATGGCGACAAGACCGTCGGCACGCTGTTGAGGCATCAAAAGTCTGGCGGTTCAATCGTGTGCCTGCCCGACATCGACTTCTATCAAGACGGGTTCCTAGAATCGAAAGATGACGACAAAGGGACCGAGTGGACGGCCGACGCGCGGAAGTTCGCAGCAAGATTGGTAAGCAGCATCGTAGGTCTTGATGCCGCTCTTCAAGCAGAAGGCGAGTCCACACCAGAGCCCGGTTGGGCGGTAGATCCCCGTTTCGCACTAGGCTTGGAGCTGACCCTTCGATCAAAGCTGCTCGAAGTCGAATCGGAGCTTGAACGAGTTCAACGCAACAAAGAAGATGTCCTTCGCCAACTATCTGATGCAGGTTCTTTACGCGGACTACTCTATGAAAAGGGGAAGGCACTTGAGAGAGTTGTAATCGCTGCGCTTAAGTTGTTGGGATTCGACGCCAAGCCCTTTCGCGAAGGTGCATCAGAGTTTGACGTCGTATTCGAATCTACAGAAGGCAGGTTGATCGGCGAGGCGGAGGGCAAGGACAGCAAAGCAATCAACGTTGACAAGCTTCGCCAACTTGCGATGAACCTTCATGAGGATCTACAGAGGGAGGAAGTCACCGCACCAGCAAAAGGAGTTCTCTTCGGAAACGCCTACCGACTGACTGCTCCCGAGAGCAGGACCGAACAAGCATTCACTGACAAGTGCATCGTTGCAGCGAAGTCCAACGGAACGGCACTGCTGGCAACGTCCGAGCTCTTCTATGCTTCGCAGTACCTATCCTCTCGGTCCGACGGGGCGTTTGCCAGTGCATGCCGTCAAGCCATATTGAACGGAACCGGCGCGATATCCCTCCCCAAGGCGCCCGTGGAGCCACCGACCCCAACTGAGGCCACCGAGAGGTGACGCCCAGCCCTTCCATCGAGAGGACATCGCAAGGGCTACGCCCTTGCGACGCCTCTCATGTCAAACGTTGGGCGTCTCAATGAGAAGAATCACTGACCCCGAGAAGCCATTGATCTCCTGGCTACTCCTAGCCGCCGGCCGGAATGAACAGGTTGAAGATCTGACGGTGTCAGAAATGGACGATGGTGGAATGGGAAACATGACCTTCGGGCCGGCGCACGAAAAGCGCAGATTCGGTCAGACAATTGCTGATTGCCAATTCGTCGACAAAGATGGGGTCACCGTTATTGCCTCACTGAATACAGACGAAAAAGGTCAGCTCTACGAATTGGATGTGTGGAAAGTTGACTTCAACCCATTACTGGTCTGGCCCAAGATTTCAGATATCACTGAAACGACGCCCAACCCATCATTCGAGCGGACCGTCTTCGGCGGCCGCTGAATTCAAACGTTGATCGTCCGCTTTCACCTGCCACCACCGACTGCTCCTGGCCGGAAGCTCCCCCTGAACACTTCTGAGCTCCCCACCCCAAGCATCTGAAAACCCGGCCCTTCCCCGCCCCGAACTGCCTCGCAAGGAGTCCACTCACGTGCACTCCTGATCCACCCTGTACCCCGCCCGGAACCACTGGCCGTTGATGTTCAAGTACCACCGCCAGTCAAAAACCGGCTCAAAGCTCATGCCACCCGGCGCAGGGGTGTCGATGCGCAGGATGTCGGCCACGCCGTCGCGGTCCACATCGATCTCGTGCACCATCACCGCCGTGTGCTTGCGCTGGGGCTTGTCGCGGATGGGCGGGTCGGCGGGTTGCATCCAGCTCGTGACGTAGCGGCGGGTCTTCACCTTCACGGCATCGGGCGGCAGCTTGCCGGGCACGACCAGGCGGGCCAGCACCTCGGCGGTGTCGGACAGTCTGGCGTAGCCACGCACGGGGACCGTATCGTCCTCGCGCGGGTCGTCAAAGCCCTTGCCGGGGTAGTGGCCGCCGCAGTAGTGGTCGGCGTTGCTGATGTCCCAGTAGCGCTGGCGCAGGGCCCGTGCGCCGACCAGCCCCTGGTGGGTGATGGCATGCAGGGTGAGCGCGGGGGCAAAGGTCAGGTCGGCAGACCCCACGTCCCAGAAGCCGGTCACAAACTCGATCTCGGGCCCCATGTGGCGGTTGAAGCTGCCATGCGGCGCGCCGGTGGGGACCACGCTGATGCGGGTTCCCGCCACCGCCGCCAGGCCATCGGCATCCGTTTCGTGCAGCAGGGCCACGCTGGCGTGGGTGCGGAAGTACGACGGGGCAATCGCGGGCAGAACGGGCCGCGTGGCGAGGGGAGCCACGGCGGGGATATGGTCTACCGCGCGGGTGGCCAGCTTCAGGTCGACGAGCGGGTCCACGGGCTCGCCCCGGTTGATCTCCTGGTCCGGCCGCAGCAGCACCCCCGCGCGCAGCAGCTTCTTGGCGGCTTCGAACTCGGGGCGTACCGGGTACACCACGGGCGCCTCGGGCGGGTGGGTCTTGGTCAGGGCGCTGATCTGCAGCGATGTCGGCCGGGGCAAGGCGTTGCCATAGGTACGCAGCCGGTTGGGCGATGGTGCCACCCAGAACGCACGGGCTGCGTCCTTGCCCGCCTGGGCCAGGGTCAGGGGCTGGTCAGACAGCAGATTGCAGGACACATGGGCTTGCAACGGTGCCGCCAATGCGGGGCCCAGGCGCGCATCGCCCCGGTAGAGCACGGCGCACCAGCCGTCGCGCTCGGCAAGCTGGTCCAGCGCAGTATTGGCGGGCACCTGGGCCAGCACGCTGGCTTGGGCCTGGGCCGACTCGCGCAGGTTGACCCACGAGCCTTGTACGTAGCGCACCTTGGCGGGCGCCAACTGCGGCGTGCCTGCAGCGGGGCCCTGCGCCAAGGTGCTGGTGCTGGCGAGCGCGGCCACAACCGACAGTGCCAAAACCGACGCGCCGCTGCGATGGTGCGTCCACATGGTGGTGCGCCCCGCTCAAGCCACGACGGCGGGTTCGGCCGCCGCGGCCGCAGCCGGTGCCTCCACCACGCGGGCCAGCAGCGCGCCGGTATAGCGCGCAGGCAGCGGAATCCACACGCGCACCGGGTTGCCTTGCGCCACCGCCACCGGTTGGCCTTCCGCATTGCGCATCTGGTCCAGCCGCACGGTGATGTTGCCGCTGGGGTGCACCACTTCGATCAGGTCGTCCACCGCAAAGTGGTTCTTGGTTTCGACCAACACCCAGTCGCCTTGCAGCCCCACTTCGGCCTGCCCCTCGGCGCCCAGCACCTCGCCCACGAACTGGCTGCGCTGCGTGGCCGAGTGGCCGTTGATGTAGTTCTGGTAGTCGTTGCTGGGGCGGCGCTCCAGCAGGCCGCCGGTGTAGCCCCGGTTGGACAGGCCTTCGAGTTCGATGAGCAGCTCGGGGTTGAACGGGCGGCCGGCTACGGCGTCGTCGATGGCGCGGCGGTACACCTGCGCGGTGCGGGCGACGTAGTACAGGCTCTTGGTGCGGCCCTCGATCTTGAGCGAGTCGACGCCGATCTGCGCCAGGCGCGCCACGTGCTCCACCGCGCGCAGGTCCTTGCTGTTCATGATGTAGGTGCCGTGCTCGTCTTCCATGATGGGCATCATCTGCCCGGGGCGGCCGGCTTCTTCAATCAGGTAGACCTTGTCGGCCTTGGGGTGGCGCTCGCCGTTGCCAGTGGTGGAGGCGAAGGCCTGTTCGGCCTTCTGCTGCGCGGCCTCGAAGTTGAAGTCGCCTTCCATCTTCTGCGCGATGGCTTCGCCCGTGGTGGGGTCGATGTCGGCGTCATGGGTGGCGTAGTTCCAGCGGCAGGCGTTGGTGCAGGTGCCCTGGTTGGGGTCGCGGTGGTTGAAGTAGCCGCTGAGCAGGCAGCGGCCCGAGTACGCGATGCACAGCGCGCCGTGCACGAAGACTTCGAGCTCCATGTCGGGGCATTCCTGGCGGATTTTTTCGATCTCGTCCAGGCTCAGTTCGCGCGACAGGATCACACGCTCCACGCCCATCTTCTGCCAGAACTTCACGGCCGCCCAGTTGGTGGTGTTGGCCTGCACGGAGAGGTGCACCACCTGCTCGGGCCACTTTTCCTTGACCATCATGATCAGGCCCGCGTCGGCCATGATGAGGGCGTCGGGTTGGCAGTCGATCACGGGCTCGATGTCGCGCAGGTAGGTGCGGATCTTGTCGTTGTGCGCGATCAGGTTGCTGGTCACGAAGAACTTCTTGCCGCGCGCGTGTGCCTCGGTGATGCCCTGCCGAATCTGTTCCAGCTTGAATTCGTTATTGCGTGCGCGCAAGGAATAGCGCGGCTGGCCGGCGTACACCGCGTCGGCGCCAAAGTCGTAGGCGGCGCGCATCTTGTCGAGCGAGCCGGCGGGCAGCAGGAGTTCGGGGGCTTTGAGGAGGGTGGTCATGGGATGGCCCAATCTAGAAATCGTCGGGGTCAGGTTCAGCGGGGCATCAACGGCAAGCCCGCGAGCATGCCCACGGCCTGCGCGGGAAAGTCTTCGGCATCGAAGGCCTTGTCGCCATCGGCATCCTGCACGCCGTTGGGCATCAAACCTTTGAAGTCGAACTGGCGCGTGTCCATGAAGTGCGAGGGCACCAGGTTGCGCAGCGCCACGGCCATGTTCTCAATGCGGCCGGGGTACAGCTGCTGCCAGTCGCGCAGCATCTGACCGATCTGCTTGCGCTGCAGGTTCTCCTGGCTGCCGCACAGCGTGCAGGGGATGATGGGGAAGTTGCGGATCTCGGCCCAACGCGTGAGGTCATCCTCGGCCACATAGGCCAGCGGGCGGATGATGAGGTGGTCGCCCCGGTCGCTCTGCACCTTGGGCGGCATGCCCTTGAGCTTGCCGCCGAAGAACATGTTCAAAAAGAAGGTCTGCAGCATGTCGTCGCGGTGGTGACCGAGCGCCACTTTTGTGCAGCCCAGCTCGTCGGCCACGCGGTACAGGATGCCCCGGCGCAGGCGGCTGCACAGGCTACACATGGTCTTGCCCTCGGGGATGCGCTCCTTGACGACGCTGTAGGTGTCCTGCGTCTCGATGTGGAAGGGCACGCCCACCTTCGCCAGATACTCGGGCAGCACATGGGCCGGAAAGCCGGGCTGCTTCTGGTCGAGGTTGACGGCGATCAGCTCGAACTTGTGGCCGTTGCGCTGCTGCAGCAAACGCAGCACGTCGAGCAGGCCGTAGCTGTCCTTGCCGCCGGACACGCAGACCATGACCTTGTCGCCGTCTTCGATCAGGCCGAAGTCGGCAATGGCCTGGGCCACCTGGCGCACCAGGCGCTTTTCGAGCTTGAGTGCGGCGTGGGCGGCGGCGGCGGCTTTGTCGGCGGCCTCAGCAACAGGGGTGTTGGGCAGGGTGGCGGTAACGGACATGGGGAGCGGGCCGGGGTTCTGGCAAAGGGTGCGGGCGAAAGTTCAACCGAAGGCGCAAGGGTGCCGCAGAGTCATGCGCCCGGCAATGCGCCACCGCAGCGCAGTGACGATTTGAGTGCTGCGTTTTTTATAGCTACCAGCGCTTTCTGGATCAGCGCCAGAGGCCATTTTGCCTCCAAATTCAGGCTTCAGCGGGGTAGAACATCTTGCGCGTGGGCACGTTTTCCACCGCCTTGGCGATGGCGCCGATGTGGTCCGGCGTGGTGCCGCAGCAGCCGCCCAGGATGTTGACCAGCCCCTCGGCCGCGAACTCGTGCACCAGGCGGCTGGTGATCTCGGGGGTTTCGTCAAACCCGGTGTCGCTCATGGGGTTGGGCAGGCCCGCGTTGGGGTAGCAGCTGATGAACGTGTCCTCGGCCACCCGGTTCAGCTCCTGGATGTAAGGGCGCATCAGCGTGGCGCCCAGGGCGCAATTGAGGCCGATGGCCAGAGGGCGGGAGTGGCGCACGCTGTTCCAGAAGGCAGTCACCGTCTGTCCGCTGAGGATGCGGCCCGAAGCGTCGGTGACCGTGCCGCTGATGATGAGCGGCAGGCGCTGGCCGCTATTCTCAAAAAATTCGTCGATGGCGAACAGCGCGGCCTTGGCGTTGAGCGTGTCAAAAATCGTCTCGACCAGCAGCACGTCGGAGCCGCCCTCGACCAGCGCTTCGGTCTGCTCGTAGTACGCGGCGCGCAATTGCTCGAAGTCCACATTGCGCGCGCCGGGGTCGTTCACGTCGGGGCTGATGCTGGCCGTCTTGGGCGTGGGGCCCAGGGCGCCGGCGACGAAGCGGGGCTTGTCGGGCGTGGAATATTTGTCGCAGGCGGCGCGGGCCAGCTGGGCGGACTTGAGATTCATCTCGCGCGCCAGCTCGGCCATCTTGTAGTCCTCTTGTGCGATGGTCGTCGCGCCGAAGGTGTTGGTCTCGATGAGGTCGGCACCCGCGGCCAGGTAGCGCTCGTGGATGTCGCGGATCACGTCGGGACGGGTGAGGCTGAGCAACTCGTTGTTGCCCTTCACGTCGCGCGGGAAGTCCTTGAACCGGTCGCCCACACCGTCGGGGCCCGTGTAGCCCTCGCCCCGGTACTGCGCCTCGCCCAGCTTGAAGCGCTGGATCATGGTGCCCATGGCGCCGTCGAGGATGACGATGCGTTGGGCGAGGATGTCGGGCAGCTGCGCGGCGCGGGTGTAGTGAAGGGCTTGCATAGGCCGCTATTGTAGAAAGTGCGGCCCGGTGCGCGGTGCAGCGCACAATATGCGCCTGCCGCGCGCGGGGCCAGGCCCTGGCGCGCCAGAGAATTCCCGCCCTATCGGCACCAGGCGCTTGCTGGTCATGCGCTGGCAGCTATTAATTTCAGAGTATCCGCTTGTCTTCCCGCCTGTCTCCCGCCTTGTCCCCCGCCCATACCGTCCTGCAGGACGTCTTCGGCTACGAGCAATTCCGCGGCCCCCAGCAGGCCATCGTTGAACACGTGATCGCGGGCAGCGATGCCCTGGTGTTGATGCCCACGGGCGGCGGCAAGTCGCTGTGCTACCAGGTGCCGGCCATCGTGCGCCAGCAGCAGGGGCGCGGCGTGACCATCGTGATCTCGCCCCTGATCGCGCTGATGCACGACCAGGTGGGCGCGCTGCACGAGGCGGGGGTGGATGCGGCCTTTTTGAACTCCACGCTGAGCTTTGACGAGGCGCAGGACGTGGAGCTGCGCCTGCAGACCGGCGACATCACGCTGCTGTATGCGGCGCCCGAGCGGCTGAACACGCCGCGCTTCCTGGGCCTGCTCGACAGCCTGTACCACGAGGGCCACCTGTCGCTCTTCGCCATCGACGAAGCGCATTGCGTGAGCCAGTGGGGCCACGACTTTCGCCCCGAGTACCGCGCGCTCACGGTGCTGCACGAGCGTTATGCGGGGGTGCCGCGCATCGCGCTCACGGCCACGGCCGACGACCTCACGCGCGCCGACATCATCGAGCGGCTGCAGCTGGAAGACGCGCGGCTGTTCATCAGCAGCTTCGACCGGCCCAACATCCGCTACACCATCGTCGAGAAGAAGGACGCCACCACGCAGCTGCTGCGCTTCATCGAGCGCGAGCACGCGGGCGAGGCGGGCGTGGTGTACTGCCAGTCCAGGAAACGCGTGGAGGAGCTGGCGGCCACGCTGAGCGACGCCGGCCTCACGGCCCTGCCCTACCACGCGGGGCTCGACACCAAGGTGCGCCAGCGCAACCAGGACCGCTTCCTGCGCGAGGAAGGCATCGTGATGGTGGCCACCATCGCCTTCGGCATGGGCATCGACAAGCCCGACGTGCGCTTCGTCGCGCACGTGGACATGCCCAAGAACATCGAGGGCTACTACCAGGAGACCGGCCGCGCGGGCCGCGACGGCCTCAACGCCGATGCCTGGATGGCCTATGGCCTGAACGACGTGGTCAACCAGCGCCGCATGATCGACGAGAGTCCGGCGGGCGAGGAGTTCAAGCAGGCACTGCGCGGCAAGCTCGACGCGCTGCTGGCCCTGGCCGAGGCCACCGACTGCCGCCGCGTGCGGCTGCTGGCCTACTTTGGCGAAGCCTCCACGCCCTGCGGCAACTGCGACAACTGCCTGACACCACCCGCGATCTGGGACGCCACCGACGCGGCGCGCAAGCTGCTGTCCACCATCTACCGCGTGAACCAGGCCAGCGGCATCAGCTTTGGCACGGGGCACATCATGGACATCCTGCGCGGCAAGAAGACCGAGAAGGTCGCGCAGTTCGGGCACGAGAAGATTTCCACCTTCGGCATTGGCGCGGACCTCTCGGAACCGCAACTGCGCGGCGTGCTGCGCCAGCTGATCGCCACGGGCGCTTTAGGCCTTCAGAAGGTGATGCTGGACAGCGGCCACAGCTTCGACACGCTGTGCCTCACCGAGGGCTCGCGCGCCGTGCTCAAGGGCGAGGTGCCGGTGCAGCTGCGCGAATCGGTGTCGTCCGCACCGGCCAAGCGCACGCGCAAGGGCAGCGCCCCGCCCGCCGCCGCCGCCAACCTGGGCCCGGACGCGCAGGTGCGCTTCATCAACCTCAAGGCCTGGCGCGCCGAGGTGGCGCGCGAGCACAACCTGCCCGCGTATGTGATCTTCCACGACGCCACGCTCGCGGCGATTGCCGAACGCAACCCGGGCACGCTGGACGACCTGCAGGGCATCAGCGGCATGGGGGCGAAGAAGCTCGAAGCCTACGGCGCCGACGTGCTGCGGGTGGTGGGCGGCTGAGCCGCCCGGCCACCGGCATCGCCCCACCCCCTGCCAGGCTGGCGCGCGCGTGCGTGTGGCGGGGAGGGCTACCTTCCCGCGCGCAGCGCGCGAATGCCCTCTGAAAAACGCCGCAGCGTGGGCGTGCTGTCGCCCGGCGGCACCATCAGCTCGATGAGCTGGAAGCGCCCCCGTTCGGCAAACGCGGCATCGAGCGCCGCCTTGAACTGGGCGCGCGTGTGCACCCGGTGGCCGCGCCCGCCCAGGGCGTCGGCGGCATCGGCCAGATGCCAGTCGCCGAGCGCGGCGCAGCGCGACGTGGTCTGGAACGCGCGGATCATTTCCCAGGTCTGGTTGTTGAGCACGATGGCGACGGGGTCCAGCCCCAGGCGCGGGCAGTTGCCCAGCTCCCAGCCCGTCATCTGGAAGGCGCCGTCGCCCACCAGGATGAGGCTGCGCTGGCCAGTGGCCACCTGGGCGCCGATGCCGGCCGGCACCCCGAACCCCATGGACGCGTAGTAGCCCGGTGCCACCAGCGGCGTGGGCAGCAGCTCCATGGCGGCGAACAGGCAGTCGCCGATGTCCGAGACGATGTTCATGGGGCCGTGCGCGCGGATGCGGTCGTTGAGCGCGCGGGAGAGGTCGGCCGCGCACACGGGCGCATCGTCGGCCACCAGGCCTTCGGGACAGATGGGCGGGGGTGGCAGGACGCGCGCCGCCGTGCCGCCTACCACGGGCGCGCGCGCCAGCAGCGCCTCCACCAGCGCGGCAAGCGGGATGTCCGGGTACAGGTGGTGGCCCACGCGCGCCTCGCGGTGCGCGGCGATGAGCGCGCGGCGGAAGTCCATGCGCTGGGCGCTCACGCCGAAGTTGCTGTCCGACAGGATGGCGCCCAGCATCACGGGCAGGTCGGAGTCGTCAAGCAGCGCGCTGGTCTCCGGTGCGCCCGCCACGCCCAGGTAGGTGCCGTGGAAGGGCACGCCGGCATGCCCCGCGTCCTCGGCCAGCAGGCCCCGGCCCATGAAGGTGGTGAGCACGGGCAGCTGCAGGCGGCGCGCGAGTTCGGCCACGCGGGCTTCCAGGCCAAAGCGGCGCACCTCCACGTCCACCACCAGCACGGGGCGCCGGGCAGCCTGAATGCGGGCCATCCATTCATCGGCGCATTCGGCCACGGCGGCTGCGTTGAACGGGCTGGGGGGCAGCACCGGCACCTCGGCCATGGGGTGCAGCGTCATGTCGCGCGGCACCTCGATGAGCACGGGCTGCGAGTATTCGCGGCAGCTGCGCAGCACGCGGGCGAGGTCGGCGGGCGCGGTGGCGGGGTCGGACAGGCGCACCTGGTCGCAGGTGATCTCGCGGAAGATCCGCCACTGCGAATCGACATGGCGCACCTGGTGGTGCAGCACCAGGCCGGAGTGCGCCTCGACCTCGCCGGGGCAGCCGGCCAGCACCACCAGCGGCGAGCGCTCGGCATAGGCCCCCGCCACCGCATTGACCACGTTGAGCGCACCCGCGCCGTAAGTGACGGCCACCACGCCCAGCCCGCAGTGCATGCGCGCGGCGGCATCGGCGGCAAAACCCAGCGAGGGTTCGTGGCTGAGCGTGACCAGCGGCAGGATGCCGCTTTCCTCGATCTGCGCGAACAAGGGCAGGATGAAATCACCGGGGATGCCGAAGATCTCGCGCGCGCCGTGGTGCTTGAGCGCGTGCAGCAGCTGGAGGCCGAGGGGGTTCATGGAGGATTTCCTGACAAGGTGGTGCCGTTGTGCGGCGGTGGCGCGAATGATCCGCGCGGGCCGCGCAAAGCACTTCTGACGCGCATCAAGGCGTGTGCAACAGCGGCCGTATTTGCATGCCTATTTCATGCAGGCCCTTGCAACGCAGGAAATCTGCGCCCGGCACTCACACCCGGCGCAAGGTGAATCCGGAAAACAGCGCGGCCAGTTGCTGCTGGTGCGCGGGCGCCAGCGCCCAGGCCGGGGCGCCGAGCACGCGGCATTCCTGCAGCGCCCAATGCCGCACCCCGCGCGCGGCCAGGGCCTGGGCCAGTTCCAGCAATTCGCCCACACCAAACAGGCCCGCGTGCCAGGTGGTGCGGCATTCGTGGTCGATGCCACGGGCCAGCATGGCATCGAGCGCGGCCCAGGCGCGCGCGCCGCTGCCGGGGGTGGCGGTGATGGCGTCGTAGCGCTGCGGCAGGGCCTTGATGTCCAGCCCCACCCAGTGGAGGCGCGACAGCAGCGCCGCCAGCCGCCCGGGGTACATGCCGCCGGTGTGCAACGCAGCCTGCAGGCCCAGTGCGCGCACGGCATCCACCGCAGCGGGCAGCGCGGCTTGCAGCGTCGGCTCACCGCCCGAAAACACCACGCCGTCGAGCAGGCCCCGGCGGCTGTGCAGGAACTGCAGCGCCTGGTCCCACGGCAACGCCGGGGGCGCGGCGGCGTCGAGCAGCCCGGGGTTGTGGCAGTAGCCGCAGCGCCAGGGGCAACCCTGGCAATAGAAAACGGCCGCGAGGCGGCCGGGGAAGTCGATGGTGGTGAGCGGCGTCATGCCGCCCAGCCGCAGCGCGGACGCTGGCGGCGCCTCAGCAGGCGTTGCTTCCACCACGCGCCTGCTCTGAAAAGAAACGGCGCTCGGCGTGCTCGCCCTGCTTGCCCGTGTTGAAGCTGGCCACGGGGCGGTGGTAGCCCATGACGCGGGTCCAGACCTCGCAGGGCTGGCGCTCGCCGTCGGTGAGCTGCACGGCGGCCAGGGCGGCCTGTTCGGGGGTAGAGAAATGGCTCATGTGATCTCCTTCATGGTTAAAAAATGCTTCTGTATTGATAGCTGCCAGCGCTTTATTGATAAGCGCTACAGGTCAATTTGGTTTGAAATGCGAGGTCAGGCCGCCAGCCGCCGCCGCTTGGCGTCCAGCCGCTCTTCGTCGCAGCGCGGGCAGAACGGGTGCTCGCCCGCCAGGTAGCCGTGCGTGGGACAGATCGAGAACGTGGGCGTGACGGTGATGTAGGGCAGGCGAAAGCGCGTGAGCGCGCGCCGCACCAGATCGCGGCAGGCCGCGCCGCTGGACAAGCGCTCGCCCATGTACAGGTGCAGCACGGTGCCGCCGGTGTATTTGGATTGCAGCGCCTCCTGCCGCATCAAGGCCTCGAACGGGTCGTCGGTAAAGCCCACGGGCAGCTGCGAGGAGTTGGTGTAGTAGGGCTGCTCGGCCGTGCCCGCCTGCAGGATGGCGGGCCAGCGCTTCCTGTCTTCCTTGGCGAAGCGGTAGGTGGTGCCTTCGGCGGGCGTGGCCTCCAGGTTGTAGAGGTGGCCGGTTTCTTCCTGGAAGGCGGTCATGCGCTCGCGCACGTGGTCGAGCAGGCGCACGGCAAACGCGTGGCCCCATTCGCTGGTGATGTCGTGCCGGTCCGCCGTGAAGTTGCGCACCATCTCGTTGATGCCGTTCACGCCCAGCGTGGAAAAGTGGTTGCGCAAGGTGCCCAGGTAGCGCTTGGTGTAGGGGAACAGGCCCTGGTCCGTCAACCGCTGAATCAGCTTGCGCTTGGTCTCCAGGCTTTGTTTGCCCAGTTCCAGCAGGCGGTCGAGCGCGGCGAACAGGCCCGCCTCATCGCCCGCATGCTGGTAGCCCAGGCGCGCGCAATTGATGGTGACCACGCCCAGGCTGCCCGTCTGCTCGGCGCTGCCGAACAGGCCGTTGCCGCGCTTGAGCAGTTCACGCAAATCGAGTTGCAGGCGGCAGCACATGGAGCGCACCATGTTGGGCTCCAGCTCGGAGTTGATGAAGTTCTGGAAGTACGGCAGACCGTACTTGGCCGTCATCTCGAACAGCAGCTGCGCGTTCTCGCTCTCCCACGGAAAATCCTTGGTGATGTTGTACGTGGGGATGGGGAAGGTGAACACCCGGCCCTTGGCATCGCCCGTGGTCATCACGTCGATGTAGGCGCGGTTGATGAGGTCCATCTCGGCCTGCAGGTCGCCATAGCAAAACGGCATCTCCTGGCCAGCGATCACGGGCACCTGCTCGCGCAGGTCCTCGGGACAGGTCCAGTCGAAGGTGAGGTTGGTGAACGGCGTCTGCGTGCCCCAGCGCGAGGGCACGTTGAGGTTGTAGACCAGCTCCTGGATGCACTGGCGCACGGCGGCGTAGTCCATGGCATCAATGCGCACGAAGGGCGCCATGTAGGTGTCGAATGACGAGAACGCCTGCGCGCCCGCCCACTCGTTTTGCAGCGTGCCCAGGAAGTTCACGATCTGCCCCACGGCCGAACTCATGTGCTTGGGCGGCCCCGCCTCCACCTTGCCCGGCACGCCGTTGAGCCCCTCGTGCAGCAGCGTGCGCAGCGACCAGCCCGCGCAGTAGCCGCTGAGCATGTCGAGGTCGTGGATGTGCAGGTCGCCGCTCCTGTGCGCCTCGCCGATCTCGGGCGTGTAGACGTGCGACAGCCAGTAGTTGGCCGTGACCTTGCCCGCCACGTTCAGGATCAGCCCGCCCAGCGAGTAACCCTGGTTGGCGTTGGCGTTCACGCGCCAGTCGGCGCGCGTGAGGTATTCGTTGATGGAGCTTTCCACA